>CAYYPG010000070.1:5583-11153 GCA_964473505.1 uncultured bacterium
TTGAAGCCTTTTGTGAAATTATATCTCAAAAATTAAAAATTAATGAACACCGAATTGATGAACACACTTCTAAAAACAGGTTTAGTTACTCGGATTGAAGCCTTTTGTGAAATTATATCTCAAAAATTAAAAATTAATGAACACCGAATAAAACATGTTTAGTAAGATGAAAGCAACATTTCCGCATTTAGGTTATGAAACTTTAGCCCTCAAAAACTTCTTGGAAAATCTCGGCGTTGAAGTTATTACTCCACCACCACTCACGGAGCGAACATTAACTTTAGGCACGAAATACTCACCTGAATTAATCTGTTTACCATTTAAGATTACTTTAGGCAATTTTATCGAATCGCTTGAACTCGGAGCCGATACGCTTTTTATGGCTGCGGGCGCCCGTAAATGTCGATTTGGCTACTATCACTTTTTACAAGAGCAAATCCTTAAACAACTCGGCAATGGTTTTAAATTCTATGCAATCAGTCAATACTCGCCAAAAGAATTTATCTTTAAGAAAATGCCGGAGATTTTTTCTGTTTCTTCTCAAAAAGTAATGCAGGCGGTATATTGGCTTATTCAACAAAGCCGACTAATTGAAAAATTTAGAAATTTAGTCCGCAAAGCACGGATATTAGATTATAGGAAATCAGTAGAATTAGAAAAAACCGGTTTACAATTAATCAGTTCAGCAAAAAATCTTGCACAAATCCAAAATGCTCAAAAAGTAATCAAATCATTATTTGCATTTACCAAAGAATTACCTTCATATACAATTAAAGTCGGCTTAGTTGGTGAAATCTATCTGATGTTAGAAAATTCGGCCAATCATGAAATCGAAAAAGAACTTGGCAAAATGGGTGTATTGATTTTAAGTAAAAGAAGTCTGTATCGCCATTTAAAACATCTATTACATTTAGATTGGCAGTGGCTAAAGTTTAGTTATTTAGCCCATCGATATTTAAAAGATTCGCCTGGAGGTGAAGCCATAAATACCGTTGGTGAAGCACGGGCTTTCATTAAGCAAGGTGTATCAGGAATTATCCATATCTTTCCATTTACTTGTATGCCAGAAAATATCGCTTTTGAGGCCCTGCAAAAAATGAGTGAAGACTATTCAATTCCTATACTCTCACTTTCTTTTGATGAGCATACTTCTAAAACTGGCCTTATGACACGACTCGAAGCATTTGTTGACTTATTAAAACAGAAGTCTCTGAAAAATCAAAAAATAACCCAAAGAAAACACAAAAATACATGGTTGAAAATGAACAAAAAGCATTACAGTATTTAAGGTTATATACAGTGTCCCAAAAGACTTATTTACAGCTTTCAAAATTTAAGTTGGTTACATACTAAGATTATGAAATGGTCTAAAGCACTTATTAAACCATCTAAAACATCACAAAATTGAACACCAGACAGACAATGAAAATGGATCAAGGTTTTTTAGGTATTGATGTTGGTTCAATATCAACTAAAGGTGTAATCCTTTCTAATGACGGTAATATTATCGCTCATGCCTATTTAAAGACTAAAGGAAAACCAGTCGAAGCTATTAAAGAACTATTAGGAGAATTGCGAAAGCAAAGTAATTATGCGAAAATTTTAGGTGTTGGCACAACTGGTTCCGCTCGTCGTCTTGCTGGTGTTATGCTGGGAGCGGATGTTATAAAAAATGAGATTATCGCTCATGCAATTGCTGCTTCACATTTTTATCCTGAAGTCAGAACTATAATTGAAATTGGTGGTCAGGATTCTAAAATCATAATTTTAAGAAATGGAATTCCCGTGGATTTTGCGATGAATACAGTATGTGCTGCTGGAACCGGTTCATTCTTAGAGCATCAGGCAACACGTTTGGGAATTCCCATTGAAGAATTTGGCAAATTCGCCCTAAAGTCAAAAAATAATGTGACCATTGCCGGCCGTTGTACAGTCTTTGCTGAAAGTGATATGGTACATAAGGCTCAATTGGGTGTTGCCACGGAAGATATTATTCGTGGCCTCTGTGATGCTATTGTCCGTAATTACTTAAATACCGTAGCGAAAGGCAAAGAAATTCATCCGCCAATACTTTTCCAAGGTGGTGTTGCTGCAAACATTGGCGTCAAACAGGCATTTGAGAGGGCATTAGAAAAAGAGCTAATTGTTCCGGAAAATTTTTTGGTAATGGGTGCAATTGGTGCTGCAATTCTTGCCCAAGAATATATTATTCACCAAAATAAAGCCACTAACTTTGCTGGTTTTGAAACTGCTGAGATAAAATTTGAAACTAAGGCATTTGAATGCAAAGATTGTCCTAATAATTGCGAAGTAATCGAAACCTATCGTCAAGATAAAATTATTGACCGCTATGGTGACCGTTGCAGTAAATGGTCAGAGAAAATATAAAAATTTGCAAGCGTTTGAGATTTTTCGAATATAAATTCAATAAATACAAATGCTGTGAAATATTTTTTATATATACTACTCTAAATAATTTATTCTATCCCTAAAAATTCCATCATAGAGATATTCAGACTAAATAGTAAAAACGATACAATCTATGCTATTTGTTTATTTTTTATAGCCAATCAACGCTAAGTTTCGATCTGTGTTTTTTTCTCTTCGGACTGAGTACAATAAATCTCTTTGACAAAAACTACATAAATTCAGGTCACCGATATGTTTAACTCCTGCTGTTTCCAGTAGAATTCGATTTGCATGTTTTAAGTCTAAATAATATTTTTTATCCCGTCGAATTATAACCTTTGGAATTTTTTTCTCATTACAGAAATGCTCAAAAAGTTGCACTACATCCTGTTTAATTTCATAACAACATACTCCAATTGCTGGACCAAAAACAGAGTATATTTGTGAAGGCTTAAGATTAAATGTCGTTAATAAAATTTTTACCATCTTCGTTCCAATTTCTTTCAATGTTCCCTTCCATCCACTATGCACAATACCCACAATTTTTTTGTTTGGACAGAAAAAATAGATTGGTAAACAATCAGCAACTTTTACGCCTAAAAAAGTATTTATCTGGTCGGTGTATAACCCATCACCGATCATCAGATTCTCCAAAGGAAAATCTTTATTAACATACCATATAATGTCCGAGTGTATTTGATAAAGTGTGTAAATTCGGTCAATCCCTAAATGTTTGAAGTTTGAAGGATGCTCATTCAATGTCTGACGCGTAATCAAAAGGCACAACAGATTATCTAAATCGACTTTATTTCCGATGAACTTAAAATATTTTAGATGTTTATTCCATTCAAATTGCCACATCTTTAATGTAAATTAAAGCAGACGGATACTTTTTTCACCAACATCCAAGCAATTTGATACCCTAAGTTAATGTATCTTTAAATCTTTAATAATCAATTGGATTTTAGTCTTGCCTGCGAATTGGTGTTCATCAAATGTATAGACAATATCAAGATGATTTTCTTTACCTTTCTGCAGTCGTAATATTTCATCACGTCGACCGTAAGCAATTGCTTCTAAGACTTTATCCTTATCTTCGCGAACACAAAATTTCAGATGTTCTTGCCCGAGAACTCGTGGATAACCGACAACTTCTAATTTTGAAGTCATAAACACCGGGCAGGGATTATCTTGGCCGAATGGCTCAAATTTTTGGATAATTTTTAGTAAAGTTGGAGTTATCTCGTGCAGGGATATCGGTGCATCAATATAGATTTTTCTTTGTAAAAATTCTTGAGGTAAATTCTCTTGGGCGTAGGTCTGGATTTTTTCGGAAAATTCTTCTATCTTATCTTTGGCTAAAATAACACCACAGGCGTACTTGTGTCCGCCAAAACTCAATAACGAATCTTGACAGAATTTAAGTGCTTGATAAAGATTAAAACCCGGAATACTACGACCTGAGCCTTTAGCTCGGTCTTCTTTAATTGATAAAAGAATTGTAGGGCGAAAATATAAATCGACTAATCGTGATGCAACAATACCAACAACGCCTTCATGCCAAGCCTTGTTACCTAATACTAAAACTTTATTTTTTAATAGATTGTGCAGTTCAATAATTTCTATTGCGCTATTAAGAATCTCAGATTCCATATTCTGTCTTTGGGCATTCTCTTGATTCAATTCTTGCGCAATTAGCTCGGCTTCTTTATAGTCGTCAGTAATAAATAGTCGAACAGCTTTTTCCGCACAAGAGATACGTCCGGAAGCATTAATCCTTGGTGCTAGAATAAATCCAACATCATATGGAGTAATTTCTCTTTTATTTAGACCGGCAACTTTTAACAATGCATGAAAACCGACTTTTTTCGATTTCGCAATTTGCTTAAGACCAAATTTGGCCAGAATTCGATTTTCATCAGTCAGAGGTACAATATCAGCAACTGTACCCAAAGCCACTAAGTCCAAATGTTCCACTAAATATTCTTTAGGTTGATTTAATGTTGCCAGTAAAGCCCAAGCTAACTTAAATGCAACCCCAACCCCGGCTAATTCTTGAAAGGGATAAATTGAATCAGTTCGTTTGGGATTAATGATTGCATATGCCCGAGGCAAAATTTCTTTAGGCTCGTGATGATCACAGACAATAACATCGATTCCCGCTTGAGATGCCATCTCAATTTCCGCAAAATCAGTAGTGCCGCAATCAACAGTAATTATGAGACCAAACCCGTGCATTTTAGCATAAAGCACACCGGTATCAGAAAGTCCATACCCTTCTTTTTGGCGATGTGGAATGTAAAAAGAAACTTGAGCACCTAACAAGCGTAATACCCTTAACAACAAAGCACTTCCAGTAACTCCGTCAACATCGTAATCACCATAAATTAATATCGGTTGTTTCTTTTCAATAGCCTGAATAATCCGAAATACTGCTTTTTCCATATCCGTAAGCAATTTGGGCGGATGAAGATTGGCTAAAGACGGATTTAGAAAATCATAAATTTGCTGATAAGTTTCATAACCCCGCTCATATAAAATTGCAACGATAAACTTGGGCAATTTTAATTCTTGGGCTAAACAAGCAATATTTTCATTCTGCGCGTCCGAACGATTAACTACCCAAATATAAGAATTATTTGGTCTTGTTCTTATTAAAGAATTATTCTTCATTAAATGAAATATAATCAGAAAAACACTTAGCGTCAAGTTTTGTCCGAAAGTCATTTTTTAATTTATATAGATCTAGCCCAGGTACATGGTTCCCCTTAAAAGGAATAAACGGATTTGAAAAGTTACAACAAACAGCCTGCATTTCACCAGACCACTGGAACGCATTGATGAAATTAATTCGGAAAAATCAAGTGAATTTTTAGTCTTTTTTGCAATACTTAATGTATCGAATCAAATATTACTTTACTAAGGAGCAATGCTCTGCCACCACCAATCGCTTATTATTCAGTGGTCAGAGGAAAGGGTCAAAAATTGAATACGAAACCCGCTATAACCTGGTAATGATGGCATTATAACAAGGGATTAAACTGTAGGTTTTGAATTTTTCCGAGATCACATCTTCCGAGTAATGATGGCATTATAACAAGGGATTAAACGCCGCATTTCCCCTCGACCCTGACAATGCGAACAAGGTAATGATGGCATTA
>CAYYPG010000071.1:0-11013 GCA_964473505.1 uncultured bacterium
TGGATCTAACGGATGCCTTTCAACTATTTTACCACACTTTCTGGTCATGAGCCATTATTATTACTTGTTGTCTATTAAACAGTTAAATAAAAAAATCAGTTAAATAATTGTATTATTTATATGGTATAATAATAATCATCTATTTTTCAGTAGTGTCAAAGGCCCAAATTCCCAGCATTTAGTTAAAGACAAAAAGACCATATAGGAGGTTATACTCCATCAAAAAGAGAGCTTTTTGTTATTTATAAATTCTTAAATAGTTAGATAAAAAGCACCTTGAAATTTTGTCTTATGCCCTATTGTTCTTTAATAGTCTCTTTATCATCACATTTCTGGTAAGCTGGAAAATTCCATTTTAATGCCTCTATGGTAGTAGAATCTAATATGGAATTCGTATTTATTATGGATTTTTTTCAACTGAACGAAAATTTCTGAGATTAAACCTGATATTTATTAGTACTGTTGGCAAATAGTATCTCTTTTTTATTGCTCAACTTTTGAATGGAAAGTAAAAGTTTATAAAACGATCGAGTTTGTTATTTTAGCCCAAAATACAAATAGCATTGACTTAATTATTTATTTAATTAAGCTTGTCTATATAACCGATAGTTTTTTGCTTCATTAGCAGAAAGGCATAGTTTAATTATTTTATGGGAATTACAAAATTTAAAATTATCAACGATGCTATTTTAGGTCTACAATAAATTACAAATGCAATTTTAAGATTCAATTATTTGTGTAATTAAACTTTTTATAAATTTTTTTAGTCTAATTCTATGTGCGAAAAGAAAAAGTTAATTTAATCCAATGGATTCAGCACAAACCAATAATCAGAATGCGGCATCTGATATTGAACTGATTAATGCCTTTAAACACGGTGACGAAACGAGTTTTGAGGAATTGGTTAAACGCTATCACACTAAAGTCTACTCTTTGGCATTTCAGATGGTACACGACTCAGAAGTTGCTTGGGATTTATCACAAGAAACTTTTGTCCGAGCATATCAGGCATTACCTAAATTCAAAGGGCAATCTTCTTTTTACACCTGGCTTTTTCGAATCTGCTTTAATCTTTGCCTCAGTTATCGCAAAAAACACAAACACGAAAAAGATGTTTCCTCATTAGATAATATGAGTGAAGAAACCCTACGATTTGAACCAACGCATACTGAACTATCTCAACCGGAAACTATCCGAAAACAACAAGAACTTTCAAGCGCAATTGCGCAAGCGGTTAGTAAATTACCATTGCAACAAAGATTAGTTTTCATAATGCGACAGTATGATGATTTGAAAAATGAAGAAATTGCTAAAATCCTAAAACTTTCAGTGGGAACCGTAAAAGCTAATTATCATCACGCGATAAAGAAATTACAAGCATTACTTAAGGACTGGATATAAACAAATGAATTACGGAATTGACAATATTACTTAAATAAAAAGTTATGAAGTGCAAGAAAATCCGAAAGCAACTAATCGCCTACCTAAATACTGAATTGTCTTCTAAGGCAATGGAACAAATAGCCCATCATCTTAAGCATTGTCCAACTTGTAATAAAGAATTAAATGATTGGAAAGCATTTTGGCAACTTCTCAACAATTTTCACCCGGTTAGTAAACTTCCTTATTCGGAAGAAGATTTTTTAACTCAAGTTCGTAGAAAAATTAGAACTCAGCCAGGGCAACCAAGACGAAATATTTTGCTCCGTTTGCTACCAGCATTTGCTTCTGCAATGATGCTTTTAGCCATAATTACTATTTTGCGCTTAAACCTTATAAAACGCCAATCGGTCTCGGAAGAATTCTTATTTAGTAGTCTGAATCAAGAAGACCTAAATGGTAATTATCTTTATGATAGTTTAGATCAGAAAACACAAGAATTGGTAAATGAGCAGTTAATTGCCAAAGTTTTGCCTGACGAGGCGGAATCACTTGACCAAGAATTACTATTAACTGCTGAGCCCATTGATTTATTTTCGCAACTTTCGGATTTTGAAAAAGAAAATATCGTCAATGAACTACTTAAAAAATATCAGCATCAGGCGAAAAGCCTGGGAGGGAAAAATGGTTAAAATAATTATTATCTTTCTTTTCGGATTGAGCTATATTATGGCTCAACCGATGAAGCCTCAAAGAGAAAATCCAGCAATAACACCACATTCCCATTGCTTGCGTTCTGAACAACCTTGTGAAGAATGTCTTTGCGTACAGGATGAACCGCCACCCGCACGACCATCAGGTCCTGATTTTGAAGGTAAAAAACCCAAGGAAAAATTAGAAATGATTAGAATCTGGAAACTGACTGAAGAACTAAACTTGAGTGAGGACCAAAGTACCCGATTCTTTCCGAAATTAAAAGAATTAAAACGCGTCCGTGAAGAATTTGAGCAGAACCGGATGAAAATCATTGAAGAAATTGAAAACTATTTACGCAATGCGAAAAAGTATGAAAAAGAACTTAAAGCCAAAATACAAGAACTGGAATTAAGTGAAAGTAAATTCCGTGAAGCCGAAGCCAAAATTAAAAAAGAGATTGCCGCGATTTTAACTCCAGAACAACAAGCAAAATTTATGCTCTTTCAGATGCGGTTCAACGAAGAATTACGGAATGTGATTCAACGGGCAAAAAAGATGAAAAAAGAGATGCGCACTAAACGACCTTGGCGTTTCTGGTAATTTACTGCTGCATTTACACTGAGCCTGCAGAAATAAAACTGCAGGCTTTTAATTTTTAATATATACTTTGATAAATTTATAAATTGGTAGAAATAAAATATAAGTTATAAAAAATAATAAAAACATAAGTGGTAATTTAATTACTATCTGATATTCATCAGGGCATTGTTCTACTAACCGATTAACTTCAAGTTCATAAAATTTTGTCCGAGACTTCTCTTCAGTTCCTTAAACAAAAAGTAAACACCAAGTCGAGTTTGAATAATTCTTTTGCTTTAAGAGTAAAATCACTTAAAACTTCTTAGTTTTTCTGTATCCTTTGTGGGATAAGAGTTTTATTAAAACCTTTTAATAATATTCTGGACAAAATTAGACATAGACCATTTTATTGAAAATTACATCTTGTCTAATCGGTTTTTTTAAATATTATTAAGATGATGTCGCAAAATATTAATCGACCGGTTAGAATTAAAGACTTAATTTTAACTTTTCTTAAAATTGGTAGTGTTGGGTTTGGTGGCGGTGTAGGAATGTTGGCGATTCTAAGAAAATATCTTGTTACCGATAAAAAATGGGTAACCGATGACGATTTAGCCACTGCAGTTACTTTAGGTCAGATGATTCCTGGTCCATTTATTCCCAATTATGTACAATATCTCGGTTATCGGATTAGAGGTCGCAAAGGTATGATTAGTTCGGTAATTGCTTTTCTTTTGCCTGGATTTTTATCAACTTTAATTTTAAGTTATCTCTATGTCCATTCGCAACAGATTTCAATACTTAATAACATCTTTGCTTGGATTCAGCCGATTATTATTGGCATTCTGGCTTGGGCAAGTTTTGATATGGCACGAATTTATCTTAAAGATATTATCAGTATTATCCTTGCTGTATTAGCATTAGGTGCCAGTCTTCTCAAACTCAGTCCGCTTTTAATTTTGTTGACGTGTGGTCTCATTGGTATTGTCGCTACGCAACGAAAAATTCTTAAACTAAATTTAATCCTACCATTTTTTCTTATAATCGGAACAACTCCATTTACTATAAAATTGAAGAACTTAGCAATTTTGGGTTTAATATTTTTACAAACCGGCACATTCATTTTTGGCGGTGGTTATGCCGCAATTCCCTTTATTGAGCATGAAGTCGTCATCGTTCAAAAATGGCTAACTCAGTCTGAACTGCTTGCCGGTATTGCTATTAGTCAAGTAACACCGGGACCTGTTGCATTAGTAGCAACTTTTGTCGGCTATAAAGTAGCTGGTGTTATCGGTGCCTTAATTGCAACTATTGCAATCTTTCTGCCTTCGCTGATTATTTTAGCAATAATTTTAATCATCTACCATCGGCTGATAAAAAATAATAAAAAACTTGCTCTGGCTAATTACCTTAAAGGATTTGTTATGGGAATTAAACCGGCAATTGTCGGTTTTCTTGTCTTCGCAACAGTTATCTTGGCTTCTAATCATAATGTGCTAATTTGTAACTGCACGGTTAGTTCTATCATCAAAATCGGATTGGCTTTGAGCAGCCTTATATTATTGCTTAAGTTTCAAATCAGTCCTGCGTGGTTGATTTTAGTAGGAGCTGGGCTTGGTTTCATTCTCTCACAATACTTTAAACTTAACTCTTTTTGAAATAATACTTTGTTGCTTAAGTTTCAAATCAGTGCGGTGAGATTATTTTTAACCGCAGCCAGTTTTATCCTTATTCACTTATACTATTTTAAAATTTAATTTTTTAGAAATTTATGGTGCGGTGCCAAGACATTGTATCTGTTTTAAGGGCCTAATTCTACCGCTACTTTATCTAACAATATCAGAACAACATATCGGATTTTATCATTAGTCTCTGGGATCTGACCATTAAGATACCCAAGAGGTGTCAGATAGTCATGCCCCGAAATGTTCTTGTGGATTGTTAATAAATAATTAGAACTGTTTTTTAGCTCTAATAAGGGATATATTTTCGCATATTGCCTATATTCTTTAATTTAACCTTTGCTCATTGAAAAACCTGTTTCCCATACCCGTTATAATTAAGTTTCATAAACTGGATAGTATGTGTTGGACATATTGCAAATCATTATTGACGAGATATTAAATTTTGGATACTATAATCCATCCTCAACCTTTTGTGATTGTAGATAGCATCAAGATTTTTGCGGAAATTAGCGTTTTCTTAGATATGCTTTTCATATTAAACATGAAAGAGGATACATCTTTTTCTTTAACATATCAATACTGATTTTACACAACATATTATGCATCGCCTGATTGTATCTCGGATTGACATTAATGTCTTTGGTATTATAATCTTAATATGAGAAAATTATTAACTTTAAACCATTTGGCGGTATCAATCTTCTTACTTGTTTCAGTGCTCTTTTCCGCAACTACAAATTGGCAAATTTATCAACCCGCACCGGATATCCAAGAGATTCCGCAACCGAAAAAATCTATATCCGGTTCAACCACACCATTTTTAACCGACGATTTTCTAACTAATCAATCATCAACTTTAGAAATTAAACCTCCCACCACAACCAAAATTACAATCATTAAATCAGATAATACTGGACTTAGTTTTAGATGTGAGTTTACCGAAGATGCATTAACTCAGCAAAATATTATCATTGGTAATCAGACCTTTACCATCTTTAAGATTGAAGGCACTAGTCGCAAAGAATTACCTAGTGTTTTTGATTTACCGAGTCAAGATATCTTAATTGGTATTCCTCAACAAGGTGATATCACTATTACCACGAATGTCATTTCTCAAAGTGTGTTTAATAACATCAATCTTGCACCAGTACCATTGCAATTTTGGGACAAAGAACCAGTATATCAACTTAATCCCTCTTATACCAAAAATTTTCTTTATCCGGAAAATATTTGTGAAGTTTCGGAAATCGGTTATCTGCGTGATATTCGCATTGCCCGAATAAAAATCGCACCGATTCAATACCAGTATCAGCATAAACGGGCAATTATCAATTATAGTTTTGTGGTCCAAATCCATTTCAGTGAACCAGGGCAGATTGATTATCGGTCAGACTATTTTGATGGTCTTGTCCAAGAACTTTTACTGAACGGCAAAGATGCGGTCTATTGGAAAAACACACCGCTTTTTAATCCCATTAATCCTCGGTTTCCTCAAGGGTTCTTGAACTGGTATAAAATCAAAGTTGAATCCACTGGTGTCTATAAATTAACCTATGATGAATTGCGGCGAGCCGGCATTCCGATAAAACTGATTGATCCAAGAACTATTCGACTTTTTAATATTGGTGATTGTACTTCTAATGTCTATTATCCGGATACAATGATGGAAATTCCTATTTATATTACGGGTGAGTCTGACGGGACTTTTGATAAAGATGACTACATCCTTTTTTATGGCTTATCACCCTCACGGTATAATTTAACCCGCACCAAATTTTATACTAATCCCTTTACTCGCTACAATTACTATTGGCTCACTTGGGGAACATCTTTATCCCTTTCAGGATACGGCAAAAGAATTGAACAAGTCTCGTCAATTACTTTATCTAATCCTAAAAATTCCGCACCCAATTTTGTTCATTTAGAACAAGACCGCGATTGTCCTGCACGCAGTGGTTTATTATGGATTTGGGAACTTTTTTCAAAAGAAGCCGGCGTTGATGCGAAAACTTTTGATATAAATTTAGATTTATTTAATCCCGAATCGCTCTTTTCTATTTCCGGTCGCTTTTGGGGTAAATCAACCGCTAATTATCTTAAGGTCGGCATCAATAATAACTATCTTGACACTTTCTATTTTAGTGGTGGTGAAACCGGACCACCGCCTTTTGATTTTATTATTAATCGCCGACTTCCTTTAAGTTTGAACAATACGATTAACTTTACTTTATATAATACGAGTGGCCAAGAAGTATTTTTTGATTATCTTGACATCCATTACTCACAAAAATTAGCATTTCTGCCTAAAATGCGGGATTTATATTTTTACGCACTACCCGGAACTCAGGCTTTTGCTATCACCCGCAGCAAAAACAAACCAATAGTTTGGGACATAACCAATTACAATGCACCCAAAATGATTTCCGGTTATTATAAAAATCAAGACACCCTTATCTTTGGTTTAACCCATTACGATACGACTTTTTATTGTATTTCCGATGAGATTAATGCGCGTAAAGTTTTAAGCATCGAATCTCGGACTATTGGTAGAACTTTAAATTATGGTAATATTCATTATTTTATTATTACTCCGGATGAACTGTATGCAAATGCTTTACTTTTAGAAAATTATCGTAAAAATAATATTGTCGGTATTCCACAAGCCCAAGTTAAAGCGGTTCCTTTAAGTGCAATTTATGACGATTTTACTTTTGGCATCGAGGAGCCCGGGGCGATCAAACGACTGTTTCAAAAATATCGGCCCTATTGGGGACTCTTATTAGGTGACGGCACATATGATTATCGAAACATTTTGCAATTAACGAATTTTCCTTCGGTCCCGCCCTATGAACGGGGTTATGATATAGATTTTCAGGTATATTCTTTTAACGCCTTATCCGTCGACGCCTGGTATGCGGATTTTGATGGCAATGGCACAACACCAGATATGATGCTGGGCCGAATCACGGCACGAAATAATACCGAAATCAGAAACTTTTATGATAAATTGATTGATTATGAATCAAAACGTGCCTTAGGAATGTGGAATAAACGAATTATCCTTTTGTCTGATGATGAATGGAAAGGACAAGGTTCAGTAGATTATGGTTTCTGGTTTGAACATATCAGCAATAATGAGAATTTAGAATTATTTTTAACGCTTAACACCGCCCAATTATTTTCACATTACGAACCAATCAAAATTTATCTTACGGAATATCCGTTTAATGATATTCGGGAAAAACGTTTAGCCCGTGAAGCCTTACTTAAAGAGATTAACACCGGAGTTTCGCTTTTAGTCTATTTTGGTCATGGCTCAGGGTTTCAAATTACTAATGAACAGGTATTAAAACTTGAACATCTTCCTATGATAAGAAATGGTCGACGCAATCTGATTGCCTTTTTTGGTAGTTGTGGTGTTGGCCGATTTGATGATACTAAATTTGAAGCCCTCACAGAAGAATTAGTGCGCAAACAAGATGGTGCAATCGCGACAATTGGTGCGAGTAAAGCAACTTTTTCTGGAGATAATTATCTTTTTGCCAAGATGTTTTTCCAAAAACTTATTTCTCAACCCGAAAGCACCCTTGGTCGAAGTTTTTTATTTGCTTGTTATACTACACCACCAAATCATTACTATCATCTATTTGGTGATCCGGCAACCATTCCCGCATTACCCAATCTGATGTCGCCAATTAATGCGCAACCCAACACTTTCCAACCCGGAGCCACAATACGCTGTCAAGCCCCTAATTTAGGAGAAACTTATTCAACCGCGGTTTATTCCAACAAATGGCTGCGCCGATATGAATCAGAAGTCGGTACAATCTTCTATGCCCTATCAGGCTATGAAATCTTTCGGGGAACCGGACGTTCGATCAATGATACAATGCGCTTTAGTTTTGTTGTACCCTTAGGACTTCCCCGATATATCCGTTATGATGTTTTACCAGGTGCTGGTGGTGGCTATTATACTGAAATTCCTCACACCTCGCGCATCAGTGCTATTAGTTATGATTCAAGACAAAATAAGATTTATAGTTTTAGAAAAGATACTATTGTCTTTGATACCACCATTGCTCCAATTACTGATTTCTTTGGTCCGAAAATTGATTTCTACTTTAATGAGAAAAAGATTAATAATTATGACCTTATGCCCCAACAATTTATCCTTGAAGGCATTTTAACTGATACTTCGGGCATTTTTTTAGCACCGGTTACTGGTAATTATTATCCCCGACTTATTATTAAAAAACCGAATCGGACGATTCTCTATGATGTAGATTTAACCCCATATTTTAATTATGATATTGGCAACTTTACTCAAGGTCGATTCTCGTATCCAGTTGATTTAGATACTGGCGACTGTACGATTATCTGTCAAGCCTCAGATAATCTTTTAAACACGACTCAAGATTCAGTAAATGTTAAGGTAGTCAAAGACCGAAGGTTGATTATTGACAAAGTCTTATCCTATACAGCGCCCAATAGCCAAAATGTTTATTTTACATTTGAATTGTCCCAAGTCAGTTATGTCCAAATCAAAATTTATACGATTGCTGGCAGATTAATAAAGACATTACCAGAAAGATATTGTCCTTTTGGTTATAATCAGATTGAATGGAATGGCAAAGATGAAGACGGCATAACACCGGCTAATGGTGTTTATCTCTATAAAATCACTGCTCGTTCCTATCAATCGGGTAAAGAAGAGATGAACTCGGTTATAGAAAAGTTTATTCTAATGCGCTAATCGGTGATAAAAAAATATTATCTAAAAATAATAAGCTTATGTTAAATAGTAATTTTTAACCATTACAAGGAGATAAAATATGCCGATTTTGTGGGAAGATGTCAAAAATTGGTTAAAAGATAAAACGGAATTTGCCCTCAAAGAAGCCGAAGATTTAACTTATAAAGGCAAAATCAAACTCCAACTATTCTCTTTAGAACGAGAAAAAGAACGATTGCTCCAAGAATTAGGCATGCAGTTTTACCACGAATACCAGAAACAAGCAGAAACTGTAACGACTATAACTATAAATGAAAAAATGTTCGGTATCATCAACCGCATCCAAAAGACTGAAGAAAAAATCAAACAGAAAAAAGAAGAATTAAAAACTGTAAAATAGTTTTATCAAACCATAAGACTGACAAGATTAAATAACACCAAAACCATTTTATCGTATTGGATTTAGACAAATCCTTAAAGCAAGAGAAGACTAAAATCAAACGAAACCGAAATTATCTGACAGGACTAAAATTAAACACCTAAAACAAACAGGGTCGCAAAAAAGAAATCCAATAACTAACCTAATTTGTAATAAGTTCATAATGAAATGACCGCCAACCAAATGAAATTGAAATGCTTAAAGAGTAGTGTGCCACTCATACACGTAAAAACCGGTAAATTTCTATTAACCAACATAATATGGAAGCGACACTATTATTGAATTCTGGTGGATTTTATATCCGTCATACCCTTATAATCTTAAAAAGTTGAAATGTCAAAAATGCAAATTAGACTATTATTGATATCTATATATTGACTATTATAATAATAAGAATTACTCAAAAACATTACCCTTAAAATGTCAATAAACACAAATTAGATGAAACTATAATATAACAAAAATAAGAATGATTCAAAAATTATTGCCCGCAGGATACTAATAAACCTAATTAGATGAAACCTAAGCTTCTACTTCATATTTGTTGTGGCGTGTGTGCCAGCCAAATCCTCAGACGTTTGCAAGAAAACTATGAGGTCATTGGTTACTTTTATAATCCCAATATTGAACCACCCGACGAATATCGACATCGGCTATTAGCCACCGAGAAATTACTCTCACATTGTAATGTTCCGTTAATATACGGCAAGTATGAAAGCCAACAATGGTATTTGGCAATAAAGGGTTTTGAACACTGGGCAGAGGGTGGCCCAAGATGTTGGCGTTGTTTCCGAATTCGCTTAGAAGCAACTGCCGAACAAGCCCAAAGCCGTTCAATTCGATATTATGCAACCACCTTAACTGCCAGTCCTTATAAAAATGCTCGAATAATCAATATCTTAGGCCAAAAAATTGGTCAAAAATATCGCATAAATTTTATTGAGACCAACTATAAATTAGAAGATAAAGATTTCCAACTCAGTAAAAAACTGGATTTATATCGACAGAAATATTGCGGTTGTATCTATAGTGCTGGATTTTAAAGCAACCTAAAAAGTTAAATTCAACCATCAATATTCCCAACCAATTAACCGAAACTGCTATTAGATAGCGCATCGCAATAAGCAATTTTTTCTCATAGCGCCTTGACAAAAAGATGTTAATAGTTATCGGTAATGTATAATATTTTGCAGAAATTCAGTATCAATATGTTAAAGAAAAAGATATATCCTCTTCCTTATTTTAAAAAGGAAAGCATACCTCTGGAAGAAAAACTAATTTACACAAAAATCTGACCTTTCCACTTAATTTCCATTCTTACACCAAAGTCTTTTTTGCAATAGAGCGCACTTGTTCTTTATCTTTCAAACACTACTTTCTGTCATCTTTTGATAAACATAAAAACATTAGTTATAACTAATGTTTTAGACAAGACAGATTTTTAGATAAGTTATTGTTTTTTATAGAGATCTTGCATTTTGCCCTAAAAAGAGGGTACAGTT
>CAYYPG010000072.1:0-11010 GCA_964473505.1 uncultured bacterium
AAAATTAACGCCCAAGGTATTAAAACTAATAATAATTTTTTCATTGGATGCCTCCCTGAAAAAACTTCTCTAAAATTATAATTAGTTTCAATATAACGCATTATTGCTTTTAACAGATTATAAAACAATCAGTTGGACTTGTCAACAAATTATTGCAATCGGTCCAACACATACTATACAGTTTATGAAATTTAATTATAATGGTTACGTGAAACAGGTTTTTCAATTAGCAAAAGTTAATTTTAAGCATATAAAGCACTGTGCAAATTATATCCCTTATAAAAGAAATTAAAAAACCCGTTCCAATTTATTATAGCAATCTACTTGAACATTTGGCCAGGGTTGTCTGGTAACTTTGAGTATCTTAAAAAACAGATGTCAAAGATTAATGGTAAAATCCGATATGTTGATCTGATAATTCTGGATAAAGTTGTCGTAGACTAGGTCCTTGGAAGAAATACAATGTCTTTGTACAGCATTTTGTTATTAGATTTGGTTTATGAACGACGGGAAACCATTCAAATCGTTGCAAAATCATTTTAATTTTTTAATTAATTTATTTAATTTATTTAATTTATTTTAATCGAGTTGTCGGTCAACACCAAAATTCCCTCTACTTTTTAATCGATAAAAAACGGCGCAGAACGCGATCAGTATAAAATATTCTATAAATAAGAAAAAATCAATTTGTTTTAAGTTCGCATAACTAATAATATCTCTTCTTTACTTAAGTGAAGAAGACTAAACATATTCCAGTGATTGCTATTAATAGGGCAATAAGGTGTTGTCGTGTTATCTTTTCTTTTAGGATAATTCTCGCAAAGATAAAAACAAAGATACTGCTGGTTTGATTTAAGGCTGAAGCGATTGATGCGGTCGTATATTTGATTCCGGCAAGCCAAATTACCAGTGCTAAATAAGTACCAATAAATGTTCCGCTTAATGCATAACCTAAACCTTTAACCGTCTTTATTGATAAAAATATCTGGTGTCTATTGGATAAGAATAGCGTTATGATTAACAAGGCAATAAATCCAGCAATTAATCTTATCTCTACAGCCCACAGTAAAGGCACCTGATTAAGTAATGGTTTTATCATTACCACGCCAATTGCAGTTGCTATTACCGATAATACTCCCCATAAAATTCCTGAGATTAATTTGCGACGGGAAACAACTTTATTTTTTATTTGGACTGTTAAAAGTATCGCAAATACAATCAAGATAACACCAAAAATTTGTCCTAAAGTCATTCGTTCTTTGAGAAATATTACAGAGAGCATAATAATAAAAGGACTATGTAAGCAAGAAACAATGGCTAATAAACCCGCACCAATTTGATTTAAACACATAAAATATAGCGTATCAGCAATTGCCATTCCTAAAATACCACTTAGAATAAAGATTGAATATTCTTTGCTTGATGCAGGTCGCAATAAGGATTGACCAATAATTTTGATAGTGATAAAAAATAAAATTATGGCAATAAAGTTTTTGAACAGGTTAAGGGCAATTGGATGAACTGTTTCACCGCTTTTCTTGAAAAGAATAACCGCAAATGCCCAAATAATCGCACAGAATACCGATAAAATTTCGCCTAAATAATTTTCGATTCCCAACATTATGGGATTAAACAAGATAATATTGATATGTATTGGATGTCATAAAGTCTAAATTGAAGACCCTGAAAAATGTTCAAAAAGACGCCAAGACTTAAGAGATAAAACATAAAATACGCTTGTAGATCATTATTTCAAATGACACAACATGCACATATGAGTATCTTGATCTTTCTTTCGTGTCCCAATGTAATCTGCAGTTTTCTGATAGATCTTTGGGCAAACACCAAGGTAAAAAAATGATTTTGAACATTCCATTAAACAAAAATTTTAGTATACTATCTTTGAAGTTAAAGTCAATAGAACTGCTGTTTTGAAGAACTTCAAGATTTTTGTGTTAATTGGTTTCTCTTTCAATTACTTTCTAATTATTAATATGGTTAAACAAGGAAGCAGATACAACTTTTCTTTAACACATTGATACTTATAACACAAAATGTAAGACACTAACTAATAAAACCAGATGCCAAAGATTAATGATAAAATCCGATATTTATTCGAATAAAGCTAGATAAAGTAGCCGTAGGATTAGGTACTGGAAAAAGACACAATGCCTTGGCATCGCATTGTCTGTAATCTGGTTAGTGTAGTCGTTTGCTTCTAAAATTAATCTCCATTATAAATCTTGAGAAATGACCTGATAAACTCATTATTAAATGCCCTTTTAAGTACTTATTTATAGATTCTTTTATATGGCGCCCTATCTATGGTTTTAAGCATGTAATCAGAACTAAAACCCAAAGTCCTTTTGAGCCTTCAACTGAATTTACTACTCCGTATACCCAATTATACCCCTTAAAAACGATTAGTAGTTATTAGTTATTAGTTATCAGAGACTTAGATGAAATTTACCTATTATTTAAACTCTATTTATATATAGAATTTTTGAGTTATTTATTTTTCAACTTAGTCTGGTAGGGCTTATTAATGCGTAGATTAGGATTGGTCTTATTTCAATCTATCTGTCTGAGCCATTACTTGATGATAAAAATCTGTAGTTTGGATGGTCTTGGTAATACTACTATTATGTTGAGTGCTACTAATGATATGCTATTGATTAGATGTAAAGAAAACTCTGATGCTAACCGAAGTCTAATGTAGCGGCAAAGGTTTCTATGTGTATTTGGTGAATAAAAAAAGTAACGGAAGGAACAGAACGAACGGCAATTTTAATTATTAAGATAAATGCCGTTTTCTCTCGTCCGTAACCTTCCGTACTTTACTTATTTAGACTCTAAAATTTCAGAAAGGTTGCATAAATTTTACTGGTCTTGATTAATTGTCAAAATTGGTGCATATTTTCAAAGATAATATTGAAATCATAAAGTTTAAAAAATATTAGATATTTGATTACAGATTGTCTGGCGGTTTTGAGACTAATTTTTCTTAATTCCTTATAATTGATAGGAAGAATATTTTGCATATTGCCTCATATTTTTGAATAGTTGTTTAAAATTAACTTTTGCTAATTGAAAAACCTGTTTTCATATAACCATTATAATTAAATTTCATAAACTGTATAGTATGTGTTGGACATATTGCATTTAAATATTGACAATTTTTTATTCAAAGTTATAATAATAGATTATAGATCAAAGAAAATATTTTAACAACGGAGAAACTTCTCAGCCCAGAAATAAGTGTACTCTGCACAACTGGGGTCATATAAACATTATGATGGATACAAAAACAACGATAATTGTAGTTCAAAAACAAAACAATTTGATGTGGTGCATAAAATACTTTATGATATGATATATAGTATAACTTGGAAATATAAAATAAAATGCAAACACAAAACGAGACAAAGTTTAACCAGTGGTCGACGATTACGGAGTTAATCCAACAACTGAACAAAATTAAAAAATTGTTGGCGTCGTTAACTAACATTAATAATGATATATTGCTAAATAAGCCTTATGAAATTGAAAAATCATATACTCAACTAAAAAAACTCTATACATCTCCTCCGTTTTCAGAATTGCTGGGTGAGACTGAGTTGTATAAAAGTTTAAATGACTTTTGTGCGCAAAATTTAATATTGATAGAGAAGTATAAAGAAGAGTTCCATTTTGTATTAGGCACAAAACTTAAAGAATTACTGAACGATTTTGCTCCCATTGCAGGTCAATTCCCTATCTTGAAAGTCAAGTATTATACAATTAAGTTTGATTTTGCTAATGGTCAAGCAACAATCTGGTGGGGACCACAAAAAGAACCGATTAGAAAACTTACACTCGACCCTAATTTAATCTCACAAACTATTAGAACTTTTGACCAGAATCTTGCAAATAAATGGCAAAATCCAGAAAATTTTGTTAATTTGTTAAAATTAGCTTATAAGCGATATCTCTTATTAAACAGCCTTGAATTTGGAACTAAAGTTAATTTATTGGATTTATTGTCGGAATGTGTAATGCTAATCCAGTCCAAAAATTTTAAGGCTGACCCAACTAAAGAAAATTTTACCGAGTATTCACGGATTCAATTCAGTTATGATTTGTATAAGATGAAAACTAATCCAAAGTTAGTTGATAAGATTCAATTTGTGGTTGCTACTTTCGCTGTAACTGAACATCGAGAAAAATCAATTTGGGTTCCAGACAATGAATTGGGCGAAGGCACATATTACCACCAAATCGCATTTACTAATAATAGCCAATAAAATTAATTAAAATGAATACCCGACAGGCATTATTAATCATAAATAAATTAGGCAGTTCCGGAACTCCACCGGAATTTGGCATTGAATCTTTCACAGTAGGTTTAGAAAAATATCTGAATGCAATTGAAGACGAATATCTTAAGCTCAAATTAAAAGAATATAAACTTTCTTCTTTCAAATTAGTGATTGGTAATTATGGTGGTGGTAAGACTCATTTTTTGTATTCAGTTCGAAATCGGGCTTTTGATAATGGCTTTGTAGTAGTCTATGTGCCTTTAAATCCGACAGAATGTCCTTTTGATAAATTAGAACTGGTCTATAAACAGATTGTAACTAATCTTCAAGTTCCTGCTCCAGATAATGACCCTACACAATCACCTATTACAGGCATAGAAGCCTTTATTGAAAATTGGTATAATTCAGTAAAAGCCAAAATTGACCATATTAATGCCATCACAGACTATCTTAATATCCTAAAAGGTGTTGAAAGCATCAGTTTCTTAAATGCAATTAAAGGTGCATTTTTTAATATCGCTACTAATGATATAGATGCATTTCAATCGGTCATCCAGTATTTAAAAGGCGAGGATATTGGTAAAGATATTCGCGCCCGATACCGAATTTCAGAACGGATTGACAAGTCAACTGCTTTTCGGATGATTCGCAGTTTGATTCAATGGCTACACCTGATTGGTTATAATGGTGTTATCTTTCTTTTTGATGAAGCAGAAAGAGGAATTTCCATGAGTAGTTCTAAAGACCGCAGACGAGCCTTAGATAATCTAAGACAAATCATTGATGAATGTGGTAACAGTCGTCTGCCTGGGGCTATGTTTTTCTATGCGATTCCGGATGAGAATATGTTATTAGAGGGTTCTGGTGGTGTTTATGAAGCACTCAGACAACGATTACGAACCATCTTTTCGCCAGTGAACCCATTAGGTGTAAAGATTAATCTCGAAGAATTAGACTTAACACCAGAAGCGTTCTTAATAAATTTAGGTACAAAATTATTGAAGATTTATCAAACCGCTTATCCATTAAAACTCAATGACGACATTGCGGAAAAATTGATTCTCAACTTAGCGCAAGAAGCAGTTAAAGCCTTTGCTTATGATATCAGTTACCGCCGTTTATTTGTCGTAAGTATGATTGAAGCCTTACAGACGATTCGTAATAACCCGCAATCATTATCGTCTTTCTTAACCGATACCAAAGAAATCAAGAAAATTTTAAAGACTACAGGAAAACGTTTAGAAACCAAAGACAAAGAAGAAGTTACCCAACAAGAGATTTAATAGTAAACCAAAAACTTTTAAAACTGAAATATTACAACATCAAATTAAATTTGGTAATTTCGGAAAGTTTATCCATACACACAATGACATACAGTTTACAATATAATAGTCTGCATGACTTCAGAATTTGGACAAAACAATGAATTTTCAATACGAAGAAACATGCTATCTGCTGAAATTCTGTTTAATAATGATAATAGCAAGCATAACTTATAGTTGGTCAATGAATTATTTTGGGATTAGATTTTTTTATCTTTAATAATTACAAACAAAATGAGGATATCACATCCTGTTTTTGGACCTGGTGAAATATTAGCAAACCGAAAATCATCGGCCGGACCACAGATTGAATGTTTGGTTCAATTTGATTCCGGTTTGAGATTATGGGTACCAGCATCACGGATTGAGGGTGTATCCGAAGAATTTTTCCAAGAACCAAAACCCGAGACCGGTTTAAAGGACAAAGAGATAAGAATTAAAGCCCATCGTATGGTAGAAGCGTTTCGTTTAGGAATCGTACCGACACAAGATGTTACTGATTTTACTTTTGGGCGAACAAAAGAAATTCACTTAATTAACTCAGCACTCAATAAATTAATCGCAGGTCAAGGTAATGCAATTATTTTTGAAGGTGAATATGGTGCGGGTAAAACTCATCTTTTAGAATATATCCGCGCACAAGCCCTCACAAAGAACTTCTTGGTTAGTATGGTCGAACTTTCACTGGACGAAACCCAGCCGGCTCGACCCAAACGAATCTATCGAGAATTAATTGCTAATCTGCGATATTTACCTCAAGACCAGAAAGATAATCATTGTGAAGCCGGTTTTCGGAATTTAATGCGTTATGCGATTAAAGAATACCGTCCACCGAATTATCTTAGTATTCGCGACCATATCTTTTTTGCGCCAGTTCTTTCGCGGTTAAGTAAAATCGACCAAGATAGTCCTAAAGCCGAAGTCTTCTGGCAATGGATTGAAGCTGAAAGCACTAAAGAATATGCAACCGGTATAACCCCAAAAGGTGAAAAAACCTTTACCATTCCTTATCGAATATCAGGTGCTTATAATATTCCTGCCCTTTATGATTTTTCGACTGCGGCTGATTTTTACTGCTATTTAATCTCAGGGCTATCTTATTTAGCAAGAAGTTTAAAATACAATGGGTTAGTATTATTGTTAGACGAGATTGAAACTGTAACATTTTTATGGGGGCATTTCTACTATGACCGTGGCATCAATTTTATCGAAGGATTGATCCGGATGTCACAAAATGACCCGATGTTGAAAACGATTGATTCCCGTTTAATTCACAATCAGGTTCGGCCAACCCCCTATATTTATAAAGATGCATATGTGCTTTTAGTTTTAGCCACTACACCCGAGCCATTAACCCTTCGGCTCAAACAACTATGTAAAAATGTTGTCTCCTTATTTCCGTTACAACGCGAAGATTTTCGAAATTGCTTTGAAACATTAGTTAAATATTATAAGATAGCCTATCCGGATTTTGTCTTATCAGAACAAACTAAACAACAGATTCTAACTAATGCATTACGACAGGCTGGTAATGGTATTAGATACTTTATAAAATTTGGCGTCGAAAGTTTAGATGTTTTGAGAATAAACCGAAAGTCAACCGGTAAAACATTAATTGGATTTGGATAACTCCTAACAAATATTCTTATTTCAGATTTGTTGTCAAAATTTTAAATGTGCTTAGCATGAGTGGTAATTTAAGTAGCAAAAAATCAATTGGTTTGCCATTACTAATTAGTTCTATTTCAGAAAAGTTAGATGTGTGAAAACATACAAAATCATGCGGCAAAAAGACAATAGATAATCACCGATAATTAGTTTTATTATAAAATTTGGCGTCGAAAACTTAGATTTTTGAAAATAAGTTGAAAATCAACTGGATTTAGATGATTGTCAATTATCATTCTTATTCCAAATTTGATGTCGAAATTTTAGCTGTGTTAAGGTATGAGTCGAAAATTAAGTGGCAAAAAGTTAATCGGATAATCTCTTAAATTTTTTTTAATGGTTCAATGGTTTTGTGATGGCTACAATTAAAAAATTATTAAGACGCACTTATTACCCTTTTTTTGGTCATTTTGGTAAATTTACTGATGTACAGGAAAAAACTATACCGGAGATTATTAAAGGTAAAGATGTTTTAATCATTTCGCCAGCCGCAACCGGCAAAACTGAAGCGGTAGTTGCGCCCCTTATCGAAAATGCTCTTAATTATCAACAAAAAAATAAATTAGCAATATTATACATTTCACCCACCCGGGCATTAGTTAACGACTTGTACCGCCGATTGGTTGATAAACTTGAATATCTAAACTTAAAACTGGACAGGAAAACTGGTGATTTTCCGACAATTAAAGAAACTGATTTACCATTTATGTTAATAACTACTCCTGAATCTTTTGACTCTCTGCTCTGCCGTCATCCCAAAATATTTACCAATCTTTACGGTGTAATTTTAGATGAACTCCATTTATTAGATAAAACACCACGAGGTGACCAGTTACGAATCCTCTTGAATCGTCTGGAACGATTAAGAAAAAGTTTAGGGCTTTTGAACCAATTACAATATACCGCACTTTCTGCAACCATTGATGATTTAACTATGGGAAATCGATATTTTCCTGACCCCCATAATATTAGTGTTATCTGTGTTAAAACACCACGAGAACTTGATTACCGACTAATTTTTGCCGATGATAATTTTATTCATCGATTGTTAGATTATTTTACCCAAAATGAGTTTAGAAAAATACTCTGGTTTTTTAATGCTCGCAGTCTGGCTGAAGGAGTTCTCCAGACTTTAAGAAACATTCCTGCGCCATATCCTGTTTGGGTTCATCATTCATCTTTATCTCGAAAAGAACGCGAACAGGTCGAGCAATTAATGAATCAAGAACCGCGAGGTATCCTCTGTGCCACTTCTACCTTAGAATTAGGTATTGATATTGGCGATATTGATTGTGTTGTACTTTATCGACCGCCATTTAATGTTAGTTCGCTTTTACAAAGAATTGGTCGGGGTAATCGCCGAAAAGCAAATTATCTTTTTGCAATCGGCGTCTATACCTCGCAACTGGAAAAAATCCAATTCGAGGTATTTTTTGAATGTGCAAAACAAGGTCTACTTTATGAACGAACATATATTCCTTCAATTGCGGTTCTTCCTCAAATAATCTTTTCCTATGCTTTTCAACGAAGACGCATCGGCTTAACTTATGATGCCTTACTGAATATCACGCAAAATTATCTTGACGATGCATCTGAGATTAAACATCAAGTTTTTAATCATTTAATTGAGACAGAATACATTAGTGCAGTTAAAAAAGACATCTATTTTTTAACCGATAAACTGGAAAAGAGTATTGAGTTCGGAAAAATCCATTCAAATTTACAAGAGAAAAGTTTTGGCTCCTATGCAGTTTATAATGCGGAAACTGGAAGCTTTTTAGGTCAAGTCTATTATTTAAGTGAACGATTTATTCTCGGCGGAAAAACCTATGAACTATTGCGATTAGAAGAAAAAGAAAGACGCGTATTTGTAAAATATCTTAAAGATGCAACCGGCACAACCAAAGTTTTTGAAGGTACAGGTACAATTGGTTACCACTATAAAATGATTCCGCTCTTCTTAAAAAAACTTTTAGCCCCATATGGGGATAGGATTAATGGTTTTCCCTATTTTATAGAAAATAAACAAGTGCATCTTATCCATCTTTTAGGCGGACTTTATACTTATATCTTAAAAAACGCCTTAATCAATGAAGGATTTAAAATAACCGATGTATCAGGTTTAATGTTTATCTATCCTCAACCCAAAACTGGAAAAATTACCTTTCCAATTCCCAGCGAATTCTCTATTCGCGAAGTAATTAGTCAAAATCTTTTAAAATTTGAAGATAATCTTGGGTCGGGTGCATTTTTCCGATTTCTTCCTAAAGAACTTCAGATCGAAGACCATTATCGAGCTTTAGACATGCAAGGTCTATTACAATTCTTAAAAAGCCAACCATTAACTGAAATATCATCAGAAGTAATGTCAACTCTTGAAAATAATCGTGTCCAACCCTAGTAATACAAGATACTGAAATTCATTTGAAACGCGCTGCCTTACAAATACTGTCCTTATGTCCAATCCTTATACAACAATATTATGTTATGCGTTAGAAGTAAGGGCAAATTTTCAATGCAATATGTTCAATCTCAATAGTACAATATGCTAAAATTCGTTTGAAATGCTCTGTCTTATAAATACTGTACTATAAATATTGTACTTACATTCAATCCTCATACAAGTGAAATATTATGTTATATGTTAGAAGTAAGTTCAAGTCTTCAATCCAACCATGGTAATACAAGATGCAAAAATTTATTTGTTATGCCCTAACTTACAAACACTGTTTATGTCCAGTCCTAATACCTAATATTGAAATTATGTTAAAAGATTTTGTCCATACAATCAAATTCCCAATAAAATGTTTGTCCAATTAATGCATTAGTTAAAACTTATGTCAAAATTTAAATAAATTTTCCGCTAACTGACTGTAAATCAAAAAATAATAATCAATAACATCAAAATAGAGGGTAGTGCTTCCTCCATGGTACCTAAAGACAGTTAATTAGTGAATAATATATGCGTGCATTTGCCAATTACAAGGTCTTTTGGTATCTTGGTTATTCAGTTAATACCGTCATCTTCAAAAGAAATCTATATTAGATTTAAATTCAAAGTCATTTGTTCAATCAATTCCATAATCATTTCGTCTGCCTTCTAGTAAACTTATTTCTCAAACATTTAGGATCTCATTTTCTAATCAATCAGTTAAATAAAATTCACAAGTTGTTATAGGAATTTCTACGAATGATTGAGAATGCTGTGTAAATAAAAATCTTAGTTTTATTTGCCTTGGGATAAATCTTAAGAAACAATCATTCCTACTTTATTTCAGTTATCTTTTAGCAAGTCACATGAAATATCGCGCATTTCTTTTCTACAATACAATTAAAAGATTGAATTGCTTGTGGTGTTGGTTTAGCAATAAGTTTTATGCCTTTTTTATATAAGAACTTTTTAGTTTCGTCCAAAACAGTAACAATACCTGCCTGACCAGTTCCAATAATTACAACTTCTGGTTGTTCATCTTTTATAAGTTTTTCTATTTCCCATTTACTGATAAGATGATTATCGCCTTTAAACTCCTTATACCGATTCTCAATAGTGCCATCAGGATAAATAATTATGTCAGTATTATATCGTCGATTATCAATTTCAATCCAACCAAAACCAGTTTTATTAATAATCATACAAAAATTTTAGTTCAATTAAATTATAATGTCAATCCTATTGTCCAATCTGCTCATAACAAATTCATGATATTTATCCTAATGTATGA
>CAYYPG010000073.1:0-10734 GCA_964473505.1 uncultured bacterium
TAAAGGCTTTTAAGACAAGAAAAGAGTGTTTTAATTTAATTTATGCACATCCACGCTAGCCCTAATACAGTTCCCTGAACGATTACTTTTTAATAAATTTAATGATTTCATATAGTTAGAAGAATCCATGCTGATAATACTATTACGACTTTTTAGTATTTTTCGATAATTCAGTTTTGATGGAGGTAAAAAGTAAATTAGGCGGCTTGAACTTGATGGCCTAAGGCGCCAGCCATAGTTATGGCTTTGACTGGACAGACTTTAAAACATTCACCGCAACCAATACATTTAGCAGTGAGTATTCTATGTCGTTCACCTGATTTACCTTCTATGGCTTTGAATTGACACACTTTAACACATTCACCGCAACCATTACAAATAGAGGAGATGATGGCATAAGGTCTTGCTTTGGCTCGGTCAATATAAGATTTAGTGGGACAGCGGTGAACGCAAATACCGCAATCAGTGCATTGGGAAAAGTCCATTACTGGTAAGTTCTTCTCCATTTTTAATGCTCCGTAAGGACATGCTCTAATACAGATATTGCAAGCAAAACAACCGACAGTGCAAACATCTTTTACTGCTTTTCCTCTGTCTTGGGATACACACGCGAGATAGACGAGTTTAGTTCGGGGAATTAGTCGTAAGGTATGTTTGGGACATTCTTTGACACAAATTCCGCAACCCGTGCATTTCTTTTCATTGATTAGGGGCAGACGATTTTTGCTCATTTTAATTGCGCCAAATGGACAGACTAAAGCACAATGTCCTAAACCGACACAGCCAAAGACACAGCTCTTATTACCGCCATGTAGAATATATGCCTGGCGACAGTCAGTGCCACCGTCATAAATAAATCGTTCACGACATTCTGTTTTGCCACCCCGACAAATTAAGGCTGCAATTTTGGGTTCTTCATATTGAACTTCTTTACCCATTATTTTAGCCAGTTTCTCCGCAACTTCTTTACCGCCAGGAAGACAACGATTTAGCGGTGCATTTTCTTTGATAATTTTATCAGCATAGACTGCACAACCAGGATAACCACAAGCACCACAATTAGAACCAGGTAAGGCGGATATTACTTTGTTTTCCAAATCGGAAGACTCGATAGCAAGTTTTTTGAAGATTATGGCTAAGCCCACACCTAAAACCAAACCTAATCCACCTAAGACAAATATTGATTTAATTAGAACCGGCATATGCTTATATTTTTATCAAATCGTATACCTTGTAATCGACAAAAGGACGAATGATTAGAGTTAAGAGACCGGGTATACAAACGGAAAGATAAAAGACACATATTCCAATTCCTGTTCATAAGGACAAGTGCCAAATAATGAAAAGATAATATTGATAATAGTTGAAGCAATAACTTTGAGTGATGAAAAATTGGTGCCAAATTATATAGAGATATAATCAAATGTTTGAGAAAATTGAAAACATGCCCTTTTATGGGTAAAATAAATACGCCGACACGAGAAATTGTCAATGCTTGTGGAAATTTATTAAAGTTAAGCATATCTTTTTTCTTTCTGTAAGGTTCCATCAAACTGTTTTTGTCCCAGACACTCATAATGATAATCCAAATAATCCAATAAATCCTAAAAAAGCTAAGGCAACTAATGACGCAGCGATAAATGCGACCGGATATCCTTTTAATGAGCGAGAAATGGGTGCATATTCTAATCGTTCACGGATGGCGGAGAATAGGATAATGACTAATGCAAATCCTAAAGCACTACCGATAGCAAAAATTGTAGACAGGAACAATGAATATTCATAATCAATAACTAAAAAAGTTACTGCCAGAATTGCACAATTCGTTGTAATCAAAGGTAAATAAATGCCCATACCAACATATAATGCTTTGAAGTTCTTTTTTAAGAACATTTCCACAAATTGAACCAATGTGGCAATAACTAAAATAAAAGTTGCGGTGCGCAAGAAGATTAAATCCAGTGGCAGTAATAAAAAATGGTAGATTATCCATGTAGCCCAGGTGGCGATAAGCATTACAAAGAGAACTGCAAAACTCATTCCGAAAGCCGTGGTTAAGGAGGTTGAAACACCGAAAAAAGGACAAAGTCCGATATAGCGCATTAATAAGATATTATTAACGATAAATGCTGCAATAAAGATTAGTAGAGGATTAGTAATCATTGTTAATTAACAGATTTTTGTTTTAACCATATATTTATATATTTTTTACTAATCAATTGTCTTTTAAGTAATAGTAATCATTGAAAAAAGTAAATCAATTCCGGGTCGCATCGAGTAAGTCATATTGATTGAATTTACAGCCAGGTAAAGAAAAAAACAGAGCAAATATTCGGTAAATTCAATTCATTTAATTGTAAATATAATTTTCGCCGAGTTCTCAATAAGCCATTATTAACCACGAAGATAGCGAAGAAAATCAGTAAAGTGTTAGGACTCATTTTTAATCGACCGCTTCCGGTTTAATTATATACTTATTAATTAATGCTTTTAAGATACCGATTAAAAGAAATCCGCCAGGTGGAAAAATCATAAAGAGCATTGGTTGAGAGATGAGAAATTTAGGACCAATTAAAAGACCAAAGATTGAACCTTTACTAAAATATTCACGAATTATGCCCATAATCACAATCACTAAGGTGAAACCAATTGATTTGCCTAATCCATCAAGAAAGGAATCAAAAACTGAGTGACGATAAGCAAATGCTTCAGCCCGTCCTAAAATGATGCAATTGACAACGATTAAAGGAACAAATACTCCAAGTACGCGATAAAGCCCTCCAGCATACGCTTGCATCACATAGTCAACGATAGTAACAAAGGTCGAGATGATAATAATGAAAATGGGAATGCGAATCGAATCCGGAACAAACTTCCGAATTGCGGAGATGACAATATTGGAACACAGTAAGACAAATGATGCGGCTATGCCCATACCCAAAGCGTCATTTGCAGTAATCGATGTGGCTAAGGTTGGGCACAACCCAATCATAATCACTAAAATTGGATTCTCAATGACTATACCATCAGTTAAGTATTTTAGGCGATTAACTTTTTGCTTCATCATATAATTTTAACTAATTTCCGAAAAACAGTTTGGTGATTAATACTGAAATAAAGAGAACAAGCGATGGATTCTAAATTCAGCATTTTTTATTTTCTTTAGTCAATTTTAATGAACTTTTGTAAAAGAACATTGTTCTCACGGAATAATCCCACAAAATATATTCCCGGACTTAAGGTTTTAAGGTCAATGGTAAATCGTGAATTTGTTGGGATCGGTATTCGGGGTAATACTAATTTTCCCAAAGTATTGTAAATCTCAATGTATCCTTTGAATTGTTTATCGTTGGTCTCTAATGACAGATTAGTTTTAACAATCGTCGGAATTAAAATCTTTAGTTTTGATTGGTTGATAACTTCATTCTCAATGATGCCGACCGGAATAACCTGGATATCAATTGGTGTTGCTTCTTTACTTTTTGCACCGTTATCTCCATAATATAATTTAGCCCGAAATCTGCGAGTACCTGCAGTGCTGGGTGCACGAAGTATCCATAAAAATTCTACGCTATCTGGTAAGTTTGATTTTTCGTTATAATTATAGGGCGTAGTATTTCCATTCGGGTCTTGACGGATTATCCAACCATCAGCTGAAGGATAGCTACCGATGCCGTTAACTAACATAATTCCGGCTAAACGATTTGTCGTTGGTCCTAATTTTAAGATCACACTGATGTGTATCTCCTGATTGACATTTGCGGTTAAAGGAATGTTGGGATTAAAACAAATTGTCGCCCGACCGCCGGTTGGATGATTACTGCATGAACCAATAGTTAAGTTTCCATCACCAACAGCGTATGCGAATACATCGGCAGTGATTAACAATAGACTAAAGATTAGAAATGTTTTCATAATTTTGATACTATAATGATTTCAATAATAATGAACATTGAATGACAAATTCTTGGGAGTATCTTATAACACTGTCGAGTTGAATAATAATATCAGAGATTTTTTTCTTATGCACAGGATCTTTTTCAGACTGACGTATGGTTTTAAGATTAGAGCGTAATGAATATAATTTACCTAATTCGTCAAGCAGTTTGGTGGTAGTTTCTTTTAGATTAAGATTTATTGTCTTAAAATCGCTCGGCGTACTATTTTTTACTTCAATCTGGGCTATAGTTTGTGAGGTTTTGATGTCGCAAACCCGTTTGACATTTATTGAGGTTTTAGGCATAGCAGTTAATTTTACGGTTAAAGACTTTTCGTAGTCCGTGGCACTTTTCTTTTGCCAATCAGTTTGGCTTACAATTATGCCATTGTCAACCGATATTTCCGAAGCGGTAATCGCTAAAGGACAAGGGATGTGTTGGTTACGAACCGAGATCGTCACTTTAACTTCTTCGCCAACCAAACCAGAACTTTTCTCGGGAGTTATTTTAATTGTGCAGGCTTCAGTAATAACAATTAAACTAATTAATAACCCGCACGCCAGGCAAATTGAAAATCCTAAATTTTTAAATGGTTTCATTTTTATTCCTCCGGTTCATTTTCCTTGGTTATCTTAAATTTTGAAAGAGGATTTTGAAAATTGTTTGGACAAGATAACAAAATTGTCGCTACTTTCATCTTTTTCTTTACAGTTCTTTTTATCAGATACTGTTGGAAATACATAATATGTTTATATCAAAATTGATAGAGAAGTCAGCGAACTATTCGCATAAGATAGCAGTATTGTTGATAGTTCGGAGATTTTTTTTCTCCATCTTTAAGTTTCTTTTTAGCAGATATTATTTAATAATACATAAATTGGTAAGAAAGAATTACTATACCAACCGACAAAGTAATTAGCAATAACGAAATCGGCTGAATTTATGATTGCGACATTCTTTTGCCAATACTGAGCATAATTTAGTTTTACGGGTTTTTTACTCGGATATTGACTATATAACATAGCGCACATCTAAATAGGTTTGAAAGATTGGCTTTGTATATAACAAATCAACAACCGTGCCAAAGAGAAAAATTTGGGTCCGGGGAAATTGTCTAATTATTACTCCGAGGTCCAATTCATTATTTTGGTTTAGATATTCGCTATCAAATCGTTGGTAATAACTGATTTGGAAATTTATTGGTTGCGCAGGAAATATTGTGGTTTGAATAAAGCCAACTTTACGGTCAAGTGGTCCATAACGCATTCGTTCACCAAGACCGGCCATGCCTAAAAGCACTCCTTTATTACTTAATAAACTACCCAGTTTTGTTCTTAATAGATTATGCCGATAATCTAAATAACTAATTGTCGTATAATAAATCCGGGAATTTTCCAGTTCATAGCGAGGCGTTAGTTCACTAATTAATGATAAGTTTTTTAGAATCCGTAGATTTATTAATCCCGTAATTATGTATTCGTTGAATGTTTTAAGTCGGGCGAATTGCCGGGCAAATGTGATCTGAAACCGACGAGCATCAAAACTAATTGTAAATAAACTGTTTTCTCCATAATTTGCTTTACAAAGTTGTCGGAAACATAGTCTATCTTCGAGCAACACTTCTTTTTGACAGAAAAAACCATTCTGGCCAATATCGGTTGCCACCGTGCCGAAAAATATTTTGCCGGTGTATTTGTCCCAGATTCGATTTATCATAATTCCATCCATTCGAATGTCGAAAATATAACCCAATCCGTTTTTATATTGTAGACGACCTAATTTGACCTGCCATTTCTCGGTTAAAAAATCAGCAAAACCTTGCCAAATCCCCCAAACAATTTTGGACCTGGCAACTTGAAGGGGGCAATTGATGGAGTTTAGCGGACGGTATTTAACAATTAAATTTAATAAAAATGACGCATTAAACGGAGTATTATATGTTATTGCCGAGTTTATTTTAGGGAAATAATAATGTTTTGCCGCATCGGATGTTACGAAATAGTATGAATTGGCAAGCTCAACTCCCCAAGCAAAATTATTTTTGATGGGCCTTAAATTTCCTAAGAGTTCTGAAAAGCATTGGCAGGTAGCAAAAACTGAAGTACAAATTATTAGAAGAATAAAAAATAACCGAACTAATTTTTGCCGCAGACAAGATAATAAAATTATATTTATCATTAAACTAAATTTTGAATTTCGATCTTGTTTACGCACTAACTTCTAATAAGTTGTATCTTTGATTGCTTGATACCGACAAACTCGTTTACACACACCACATGATGTGCAAATACTGGTATCAATCTTTGCTTTCCAAGTTACAGTATCTAATTTAATCGCATTAAATCGACACGAATCTACACAGGCAGCACAACCAATGCATTTCAAGGTGTCAACAAAATAGTAGGTTTTCGGCTGAGGCTTTTCGTTTTTCTTAGTACATAATAAGACCGAGCATAATGCTAATAATAGCAGCAAAAACAGAAAGAATTTTCGCATTTTATATTTTTCCTTACGTTACATTTTATGAAAAAGAATTATAAAAGAAATATCCTTTAAAGTCAAGAATAGATCCTTTACTTTCCCATTTGTAGTATAAAAAACTATCAATGATTGATAACTTCATAAAAAAAACAACTAACGGCCATAATTTTTTACTCCTCACTTTACCCAACAAGGTAGACAAACTGATTTAAAATCAGCCGTGTATTTGTCATTTCAATGATTATGGTGAAATTCATTCAAAGTGGGATAATTTGAGGTAAAGCAACAAGTCAAAGATATTTGTCGTCCTAAGGTGAAGAAGTCCCATTTAACTTGTTCTGGATAGTGTCATTCTGGGACTCACTCGGTGAGAATGGAGTGCTATCAGTTGGAAGAAGATGTTTATACTGTTCAATACCTTGGCGAATACCGTCGACCACGGCTCGAGATGAGATCGTGGCACCGGTTATTGCTTGAATCTTTCCACCATCTCGGATTAGTTTTAATTCCTGAGATATTTTATGCGTGAACTGGTCGATAAAATGGGAAGTTTGAATTTGTGCGCCTAAGCCAGCAGTTTCTTTAAGTCCTTCAGATGCTGAACCGATATAGATTCTTTTGATAGTTTGGTCAACACCGAGACCGACTAAGATTGGAATCGGACCGCCATAACCCCGTGGTCCAATTCTAAAGACGATACCAACCTGCTTGTTATTTTTATCCCAACCAATCCAAACGGTATCTTTAATTACCTCTTGAAAATTTACTGCATCGGGTAAGACTTGAGACAAACGCATAAGAATATTTTTGCGAGTCTGATTTTCAATTTGACTTTTTGTTAAGGTGTACACTCGGGATAAAAGTCCAGCCGCGATTAAACAGACCAAAAATAAAGATAACGCCATCCAAACCAATGATTTCATTTTAATTAACTATCAATATTTACAATACTTGCTAATGTATTTAATTTGAGCCATAAAAACATTGTGTTAGTCGTGTTTATTATGAAACGCTTACTTGGAAGAGAAAAACACAGCTTAATTTCTTGATTTATTTTTGTGAACTTAGGGATTCTTGGGTATTTTTTAGAGTTTACTAATCTCATTTGGCACCAAATACTTTTGGTTTTGAATAACGGTCAATTAATGGTGTAGCAACATTCATTAAAAGGATGGAATAAGATACACCTTCAGGATAACCACCCCAGATTCTAATTAGCATCGTGATAATGCCACAGCCAATACCAAAGATCCATTGTCCTTTTGGTGTGATGGGAGATGTTACATAATCTGTCGCCATATAGAAGGCACCTAAAATTAAGCCACCGGAAAAGACATGGAAAAGTGGTGATAAGGGTGTTGGAAGGATTAAAGATAGGAATAGAACAGTAGCAATATACGCAACCGGTATTCGATAACTGATTATTCCTCTTATCAAGAGATAAGTTGCACCAAGAAGTAATAAAATTGCTGATGTTTCACCAATACAGCCACCGCAATTACCAATGATAAGATTTTTTATTACTGGCCAGGAATTTAATTGTTGTATTATTTCTGGTGTTTTATGTAATTTCGCTAAAGATAGAGGAGTTGCTTGGGTGACGGCATCGTAACCGGCAAGAAAACCGGATTTTGGGGCTAACCAACTTGTTGTCATGAGTTGGGGCCAAGATATGGTTAAAAATGCTCGGCCGGCTAATGCTGGATTAACAAAATTATAACCTAAACCACCAAAAACTTGTTTGGCGACGATAATGGCAAAAGCTGAACCAATGAACGGTAGCCATAAAGGTATTCCGGGTGGTAAATTGAGTGCTAAAAGTAATCCAGTAATTACCGCACTGCCATCAATAATCGTAATTTTTCTGCCCCAAATCTTCTGAGCTAACAATTCAAATAAAACTGCGGAAATTATGCTTATAGCAATAATAGTCAAAACCCGAAATCCGAAGAAATAGACTGCTCCAAGCAAAGCCGGAATTAAAGCAATAACAACTGACCACATTAAAAATGGCACGTAGACTTTTGAACGGATATGTGGTGAGGCTGATACATATAACTCTTTAATAGTAATAGATTGGGTCTTATTTGTCTCTGATAAATTCGGAATAGTCTGATTGTTTTTAATTTCTTGATTATTTGCGTCTTTAGTTGGATTAGTCATTTTAAAATTCCCTTTAAGCCTTAAAGTAAAGAGCATAAAAACTCAAACAATGGTATGCCATATTTAACAATAATTTATATCTTTTTTAACAGTATCTTATATCATTATTATTATCTTTTATTAATCTTTTATTATATTTCTTTATATCTTTATAATTTTGACTTTTATTATTATCTGTCATCGGATTTTCCATAGGTGCCCAATTCTTTTTGCAACATAGAAATCAATTTCAGAAGATAACTGATAATTGAAGATGCTTATGCTATAATTAGTCATTTTTTACTCTCTTCTGCGTAAATAATTATGATGAAAATCTAAACAACCAGATGTCATATTTTTCAGCCGATTTTTCAATTGGCACCCGATTCTTTTTGCAACATAGGAATCAGTTTCGGATGATAACTGGCAACTCAAAATGTTTATACTGTAGTTAGACATTTCTTAATTCTCTTTTTGCGTAAATAAATGCGTGGACTAATTTTATTTTTGCAGGGCAGACATAAGCACAGCAACCACATTCAATGCAATCAAATAAATTGTAAGTTTTGGCTTTTTCGAACTCTTTTTTACGAATAAAATTATTCAATTCGCAGGGCAATAAATACATTGGACAGGCAGATACACATCGGCCACAACGGATGCAATTTTCTTCTTCAGATATTTCCACTTCATCTTTACTTAAAACAATAATTCCGGAGGTGCCTTTAATTATTGGCATTGCATCATTGTATTGGGCAATACCCATCATTGGTCCACCAAAAATTATTTTACCGGGTTCTTGGGTATAACCACCGCAAAAGTTTATCAAATCATAAACTGGTGTTCCTAAACGGACTAAAAGATTTTTGGGTTCCCGGATACAACTACCGGTAACCGTGACCACGCGTTCAATTAACGGTTTATTAAAACGACAGGCTTCATAGATTGCGAAAGCGGTACCAACATTATGGACCAAAACGCCAACATCCATAGGCAAACCACCTGATGGAACCTTGCGATTTAATAGCGCTTTAATTAGTTGTTTTTCCGCACCTTGAGGATATTTGGTTTTTAATTCCACCACTGAGAAGATGTTATTTTGAGGGATTGATTGTTTCATAATTTTAATAGCGTCAGGTTTATTATCTTCTATGCCAATGATAACTCGGTTAACTTCCAGAATCTCAGCGATAATTTTTGCACCCTCAATGATTTCATTGGGCTTTTCCAACATTAACTGATGGTCGGCAGTTAAATAGGGTTCACATTCACAGCCATTAATGATTAAAGTATCAATTGGTTTTTCTTTTGGAGGTGAGAGTTTCACATAAGTTGGAAAAGCCGCGCCGCCTAAACCGACAACTCCGGCATCACGAATAATGCTAATCAATTCTTCTTTAGAAAAGTTTTGATAATCTCTTTCTTTGATACTTTCTTCCCAGATATCTTGACCGTCCGACTCAATGACACAGGTTAATGTGCGTGTTGGAAGAATAGGATGGTCAATTTCACTTATGTCAACAACTTTTCCAGAAATTGATGCATGAATCGGAACCGAAATACGGCCTTCGGCTTCGCCGATTTTCGTACCAACTTTTACAATATCACCAACTGAAATTATCGGCTTTGTTCTTATGCCGGTATGTTGAACATAAGGATGCCAGACGCGTTTGGGTATCGGAGCTTTTTCAATCGGCTTATGCGCAGATAATTCTTTGTTTTCTGCAGGATGGATCCCGCCTTTAAAGCCAAAAACCGACCGTTTTCTACTCAAAAGTTTAAACATCGCATAATTTTAGTAGAAAAAGAGTAAATGTCAATAATGCAATATGTCCAACACATACTATACAGTTTATGAAATTTAATTATAATGGTTACGTGAAACAGGTTTTTCAATTAGCAAAAGTTAATTTTAATCAATTATTCAAAGATATGAGGCAATATGCAAAATATTCCCCTTATCAATTATAAAGAATTAAGAAAAATTAGTCTCAAAACCGCCAGACAATCCGTAATCGAATATCTTAAATCTACCGGTCATAATATCTCTGCGACCGCAAAAGTATTTGGTATCAACCGTTCCGTAGTTTACGATATTATTGATAAATTCCAACAAGGCAACTTACAAGACCGGCCTAAAATACCACACCACCAAGTTAAGAAAAACACCACC
>CAYYPG010000074.1:0-10734 GCA_964473505.1 uncultured bacterium
AAATCAAATATGTTGCAAACTGACATTGGGGGTCATGATGTACCCGGGCACGTCACAGTAAAAAAAGATGGGCCAATATCCATAATCGTAATTGTCTGAGATAACAAAGTTTTCAAATGCTTAATTACTTTTAAAAGTAAAGCATATCGTTTTGAGTGATATTTCAAATAACGCAATGATTCTTTATTTAGGTTCAGTCGAAGAAAATATTTTTCAATTTCGTTAGAAGTTTTCATACTGTATTTCTATATTTCTATAAAAAACCGCAGTTAACTGCATTATTAAATTTTCGTATTACTATTTAGCTAATTTAGACAATTTAGATAATTCAGAAGTTTTCATTCTGCGTCTCTCTAAAAACCGAGCTTACTGCATTCTTAAATTTCCGCATTACTATTTTGATGATTTTAGATAATTTAGACAATCGGGATAATTTAGATAAAATTTTTGTATAACGATACCATTAAAACTATTCCATTAACCCTAAAAGTACCATAACGGTAATTCCTAACAAAATACAGATTAATTGTAATAAAGATATGGATACTTTTATATTGTGTTGAAGTTCAGGAATTAAATCTGAACCAGCAATATAGATAAAACCACCAGCAGTTATAGGTAATAAAATTTGCGAATAACTTTTGATATGAGAACCAATTATTAAAGATATAAGAACTCCGAGAAATGCGGTTAATGCAGAAAGAAAATTATAAAATATTGCTTTTCGGGGTATTAACCCGCCATGAACCAAAACCCCAAAATCACCTATTTCCTGGGGAATTTCATGTAAGATAACTGCTAAGGTCGTTGTAATACCAATAGATAAACTAACTGCATAACTCGCACCGATAATCATTCCATCAATTAAGTTATGAATTGCGTCACCAATCACATTCATTGTTACCACGGGATGAGGATGTTCCTCGTTTGACAGAATATGACAATGACGCCAACGTAAGAATTTTTCTAATACAAAGAAAATAAGAATACCAGCAATAACTAATACTGGCACCTTAAGGTTTATACCTAAAGATTCAAATGATTCTGGCAACAAATGAATAAAAGCATCACCAAACAATCCTCCTACTGCAAAACTGACCAAAAAAAGTATTATCTTTTTAAGACCTTCCTTTCGCAAGGTAATGGTCAGAATTCCTATTAAGGAGATTACACTTACAATTATAACACTAATGATTGAATATAACCAAACTTGCATCTCCATCTTTATTTCTTAATGTCTTAATATTTTAATATATCTTAATATCTTATAACTATAATTCCGAAACATATATGATAGTTTCATATACTTATTATCAGTATATTTCTGCTTTTGTCAACTTATTTTTGCCTGATTTCAAAAAATGGCTTAAGCCTCCAAACACACCGAAAAAAACTTGCAAAACATTCAAAGTTTTCTTTAAACCTAATACTGAAAACTATCCCAAAAGCACAAAAATTCAAAAGGACACCCATAACTTTTACTTGGTAAAACAATAGAATCTTCTTTATAACATAATAAAATATCTGTTTTTATATGTTCTATATGTTTTTAATACTCCACAATACGCTAATTATTTAGATATCATAGTGTTATCAACTTAAGGAGATATTGGCTTTCATTAGCACTATTTATAATTTTACGGTGCTGAAGTCTTTTTACCAGTCTTGAGTTTCAACTCTTGATTCGTTATTGACAACATTTCGTAATAAGTCGTCTTATCTTTATCTAATCATCTATGAGCAAGAGCAATTAAAATTTGTATAAAATATTTTGTGTAAATTCAGTATTGATTTAAAGCATTTAAAGAATAAGGTGTATCCATCTCTTTGTTTAACTATATTAAGATAATATATTATTTAGAAAGCAAAGCATATCTATGGAAGAAAAAACAATTTACACAAAAATTTTGTTGCTACCTCGCAGTAGAAAAATTATTGACTTTTATTATTTCTTTGATAAACTTAATCAAAAAATGGCGCTTGTTCTCACTAATACTTTAACACAAAAAAAGGAAATTTTTCAACCCCTCGGTGATACGGTTAAAATCTATATCTGTGGTATGACCGTACAAGGCCAACCCCATTTCGGCCATCTACGGGCTTATGTCACATCGGATATATTAATCCGATATTTACAATTCTCAGGCTATAAAACGAAAGTCATTCAAAACTTTACTGATATTGATGATAAGATTATTGAAAAAGCAATCGCTGAGCAGACCGATTATCGTATAATCGCTAAACGAAACATTGACGAGTATTTTGAAGTTGCCGATAGGATGAATATCAAACGCGTCGATTTTTATCCGCTGGCAACTCAACATATTCAAGAAATCATCGAAATAATTCAAAAGCTAATTGATAAAAAATTTGCCTATCAGTCTGAAGGTAATGTCTATTTTGCTGTGGAAAAATTTGCTGATTATGGCAAGCTGTCTAAAAAACGACTCGAGGATTTAGTCGCCGGTGCCAGAGTTGAAGTGCGTGAACATAAAAGAAATCTCCTTGATTTTGCTTTATGGAAGGCTTCCAAACCAAATGAGCCATACTGGCACAGTCCCTGGGGAAAAGGTCGACCGGGTTGGCATATTGAATGTTCAGCAATGTCAATGTATCATTTAGGCGAAACGATTGATATTCATCTCGGTGGTGAAGATTTAATCTTTCCCCATCACGAGAATGAAATTGCCCAATCCGAATCAGCAACTGGTAAACCCTTTGTCCGATTTTGGATACACAACGCGATGCTTAACTTGACTGGCGAGAAGATGTCTAAATCAACTCAACACTTTATTATGGCAAAGGATTTATTACAAAAATATTCGCCTAATGTTTTAAGATTATATTTTCTCAAGTCGCATTATCGCTCACCGTTGGAATTCGACTTTGATATTCTCGATTCAACCAAAGAAGGTTGGACAAGAATCGAGGATTTCTTAAATCAAGCTGAAGAAGAAAAAATAAAAGAAAAACCCGAAACAATTTCTGAAGACACAAAGACCGCATTCAAATCAGCAATGGACGATGATTTAAATACTCCCAAAGTAGTCGCACTAATCTTTGATGCAGTCAAAGATGGCTTTAATGCAATCCAAAACAAAGACAATAACACATTACATCAGAAATATTCAGAACTTTTATTTCTCCTCAATAACTTAGGGTTTATTACTGAAACGAAATTTCGAACGAGAAAAATCATAAAAACTACAATTTATGACCACGAAACATTTACTTCAGAGTTTACTGTAGCTTCACCCAAAATATCCGAAGCATTATCGATCGCACAGAACAAGAACAAAGACGATATCGCCTATTTGATAAAAAGGGGTCTACAAGAAAATGATTATCAGTTAATTATCATTGCACGTGAATCAGCACGCGATAAAAAATTATTTGATATTGCCGATTTAATAAGAGATGGCATACAAGAATTAGGTTATATCTTAGAAGATACGGAAAAAGGAACCAGGTTAAAGAAAAAACACTAAAGACGAACATGAAGATCAATGATACAATCAGAATTACCCTTCGGGTTTACAATTTAGTACTTGTTTTTCAGCCGTACTGATAAAACTTATAATTTTAAAAAAGTATAAATTATGACTTATTCATTAGAACTAATAAAATGTAGAATAGCAGAAATGCTGGTATCAAACTTTATTATATGAAACCTTCAAAGCAACTTGTCAAATAGCGATAAATGGATTGATGAATAAAAAACCTAAACTTACAGAAATTTTGAAAAAGGATGTGCTAAATAAAAATGAGACATAACTATAAAATAATTAATAAGTTATATACCGAAGATAAAAATTTATTTGTCCTCAGATTAAAAGAAAACAAACATTAGAAAGGTAATCTATGATAAAAAATCTTAATAAATATATTGACCATACTTTACTAAAACCTGAAGCATCTGAAAAAGATATTGAAAAACTATGTGCTGAAGCCAAGCAGTATAAATTCGCCACAGTATTTGTAAATCCCAGTTATGTAAAGTTAGCGGCAAAGTTATTACAAGGGTCAAAAGTTAAGGTCGGCTGTGCAATCGGATTTCCCTTAGGTGCAACGACAACCGAAGTTAAAGTTAAGGAAGCATTACAGGCAATTAAAAATGGCGCACAAGAAATTGATATGGTGATCAACATTGGTGCAGTAAAATCAAAGAATTATAAACTGGTAGAAGATGATATAAAAAGCGTTGTGAGAGCTGTAAAACCTATCGGCGTCAAAACAATTTTAGAAACCTGTCTTTTAACTACCGAGGAAAAAATCCGCGTTGCCCAAATTGTCAAGAAATGTGGTGCAAAGTTTGTTAAAACTTCTACCGGATTTTCCCTTGGCGGTGCAACGATTGAAGATATCAAACTTTTGCGAAAAACCGTCGGCAAAAAAATGGGCGTAAAAGCCTCAGGTGGAATTAGAGATTATAAAACAGCCATTGCGATGATAAAAGCCGGTGCAAATCGAATCGGTACAAGCGCCGGTGTCCAAATTATGGAAGGCGAAAAATTAGAAAAATTACAAGGGAAATTTAATTACTAAAATGCACCTATTCGTATTAAAGACGTTAGCGATAAAAATCTCTTTGATTTCATTATCAATTAATCTCATCTTGAACAATAACGAAGAATCTAAAACTAAAGAAAACATAATGCTCGAACCCTTTGTATCGGGCAAAGTAATATCGATTATTAATCTATGAAAGCAATTGTTAAAACCAAAACACAAACAGGTGTTGCGCTTTTAGATGTGCCAGTTCCTAATTTGAATGATGATGAAGTCTTAATAAAAATTAAAGCGGTCGGAATTTGTGGCACTGATATTCACATTTACAACTGGGACCGATGGTCCCAAGAACGGATCGGCGAAAAAAAATTACCCCTAATTCTTGGTCACGAAATGTGCGGCATCGTAGAGAGAGTCGGCAAAAATGTTCAAGGAATAAAAGAAGGTGATTATGTTTCCGCAGAAACTCACATCTATTTTCCTAAAGATTTTAATGCCTTATTAGGCCAAGTCCACATTGGCGAGCAGATGGAAATATTAGGTGTTGACCGTAATGGCGTATTTGCTGAATATGTTAATATTCCAGAGCGAGTTTTATGGCATAATGATAAGAATATACCTTTTGAGCTTGCGGCCATTCAAGAACCATTAGGTAATGCTTGTTATGCCGTATTAGGTGAAGATGGCGATATCGCAGGCAAATCAATGGTAATTACGGGTGATGGTCCGATTTCGCTTTTTGCCGTTGCAATTGCTCGTTGTTGTGGCGTGGCTAAAATATTCTTAATCGGAATGTCAGAAAAGCGAATGGCAATTGCCCAATCTTTAGGTGCTGACCATATTATCTCGGTAATCAAAACTACCCATGAAGATCGAATTGCATATATCAAGGACTATACTTATGGTGTAGGTGCAGATATTGCTTTGGAAATTGTCGGCAACCAGCAGTCGATAAATGATGCTTTCAAAATGGTGCGCAAAGGTGGCAGAGTTTCTGCTTTTGGGATTTCACCTGTTCAGATCGTAAATATTGATTACAACAATGACATTGTTTTCAAAGGTATCCAAATTCACGGCATTTCGGGTCGCAAAATATTTGATACCTGGTATCGTGTGCGCAATTTACTTTCATCTGGTCGTCTTAACATTAATCCCGTAATTACCGATATGTTTCTATTAGAAGATTATCAGACTGCCTTTGATAAATTGACTGCGACTAACAGAGAATCAGCAAAGGTTGTTATGTTTTTAGACCAAAAAGATTTAGACGAAGCATTAAAAAGACAGATAAGAATTTCTGGTTAAAAATTAAACGGAGGAACAAATGGCTTATAGAGAATTTCGAGAACATTTACGACAAGAACTAAAGTCAGTAAAAGAGCAAGGCTTATATAAAGAGGAAAGATATATTTTAACTCCACAAGCTGCAAATATTAAAGTCGAATATCCATCGGGCGCTGAACCACAAGAAGTTCTTAATTTCTGTGCCAATAATTACTTGGGATTATCGAGTCATCCTAAAGTGCTTCAAGCGGCACGCGACGCTATTGACCGATGGGGTTATGGAATGTCTTCGGTAAGATTCATTTGTGGCACCCAGGATATTCACCGCACCTTAGAACGCAAAATTAGCGAATTTCTTATGACCGAAGATACGATTCTTTATTCTTCATGTTTTGATGCTAATGGCGGTTTATTTGAAACCTTACTCAATGAACAAGACGCAATAATTTCTGACCAGTTAAATCATGCTTCAGTGATCGATGGAATAAGACTCTGCAAAGCCGAACGATTTCGCTATACGCACTCTGATATGAAAGAATTGGAAGAACACTTAAAGAACACACAAAAGCATCGATTTCGAATGATTGCTACTGATGGAGTTTTTTCAATGGATGGCGACATCGCAAAATTAGCCGACATATGTGAATTGGCGGATAAATATAATGCCCTGGTAATGATTGATGATTCTCACGCTACAGGATTTATTGGTAAGACCGGTCGGGGAACACATGAATTTTGTGATGTGATAGATAGAGTCGATATAATTACTACTACTTTTGGCAAAGCAATGGGCGGTGCTTCTGGTGGTTGTACTTCTGGCCGTAAAGAAATTATCGAGATGCTTCGCCAGAGATCAAGGCCTTATCTATTTTCCAACACCCTCTCTCCCATCATTGCGGCAACAACCGTTCAAGTCATAGATATGCTTTCTGAAACTACTGCTTTACGCGATAAACTGGAACAGAACACGATGTATTTCCGAAAAGAAATGACGGCACGTGGTTTCGACATAAAACCCGGAATTCATCCAATAGTACCAATTATGTTATATGATGCAAAACTTTCACAAGACTTTGCTCGAGATTTGTATTATGAAGGTATTTATGTTATTGGATTTTTCTACCCAGTAGTTCCTAAAGGCCAAGCAAGAATCCGCGTCCAACTTTCTGCCGCCCATGAAAAAGAACATATTGATAAAGCAATTGAAGCATTTACTAAAATCGGCAAGAAATACAATGTAATAAAATAAATTAGCACTACTTTTCAAATTTCAACTTCCAAAGATACCCCTGTATTCATTTTAAGTTAAGTTATTATATTCAGTAGATTCTAATACTTTTAATCAGTATGTTATTATTGTTCTGACGATTAATTTAAATTTTGTTAAGCGATAACTACAATAAAAAAACTATTTCTAATTTTAATGCATCTCTCATAATAAACATATATCACTAAATTTATAATCAACCTTTATCATAGATTGAACCTAGATACATGGTGATTTCCTAAAATATATTAAATAAATTATGATAAGCCATTATCATTTACTTGACTTGAATCTTATTTAGATTATAATATTAAACCTGAATATATATGCGTTTATTAGTACACAGAAAGGAGTAAATATGATTAATAAAAAGCATTTAATTATTCTGTTGGCTATTATATCAGGCATTTGTTGGGCTACAAATTTTAATTACCGTTATAAAAAGCAAAACGCACATCCTATAAAAAATATGGCATATAAGAAATCTAATCTTAAAAACTGTCCCAATCGAAACTATCGCAAACGAATTAGTCCTAAAGAAATGTTGCCTTCGCAAGAGTTTAATAATTGGAATGCATTAGGTCCTGAAGGTGCAAATGTCACTTCAATGGTAATGCATCCGTCAAATGCATCAACAATATATCTTGCACCCAGCGGATATCCCGGCCAAATTTATAAAACAACCAATTCGGCAGCTAATTGGAATGTAGTCGGCACAATCGAATATTATGTCAATTCAATGGCAATCAGTACGAATAGTCCGAACATTCTCTATGCAACTGGTTTTAATGATTCTGCGGTAATATTCAAAAGCACCAATGGTGGCCAAACTTGGACTTATCATCAATTTGCCTTTGGTGACAATGACTGGGATTGGATTTATGCCTTGGCCGTAGACCCAACTAATGCCAATATTGTTTGGGGTGCAGCGGATTATTACCTCAATAATAATTATGTGATGGCATATTATAAAAGTACTAATGGCGGGATAACTTGGCAGGGCAGTCCTTTACTCCCGACTACTTATGGCGCAAGTTTGGCAATTGCGATAAATCCGCTTTCTCCTAATACGGTTTATATTGGTGGTGGAAGTGGCGACGGCATCAAACTTTATAAAACTACTAATGGTGGAGCAACTTGGACTGATCTTAGTGCTAATTTAATGGGCGATGCTGTATTATCAATTGCAATCCATCCCTCCCAGACAAATACGATATTAGTTGGTACTTATTATGGAATTTATCGAAGCACAGACGGCGGTCTAACTTGGAATCCCACTAATTTTTATGATGAATGCCCGGTGATAAAATTTAGTTTGAGTTCACCTAATATAGTTTATGCGGGTTCTAATTCATATGGCCAAGTCTACAAAAGCACTGACGCTGGATTAACTTGGTATGCAACCGGCACAGGCATTTCTGGGAATAATATTCGAAATTTTTTGATTGATCTCACATCGCCTTCAATTGTATATGCAGGAAATGAAGTCGGTTGTTTTAAAAGCACTAATGCCGGTACAACTTGGCAATCAGCTAATAATGGTCTTTATGCGACAGTAGTCAACTGTTTTGCTTTAGCTTTATCACAACCTAACACAATATATTTAGCAGTTGATAATAATGCATTATATAAAAGCACAAATATGGGCATTAACTGGACAAGATTACCCGAGTTTACAGGTTCACATAATATTTACTCATTAGCCATTGCACCGAATAATCCTAATATTGTTTATGCCCTTTATTATTATCTCCTAAACAAATCATCTGATGGCGGACAAAACTGGACTGAAATATACTTAGATGAATTTTTCTGGTCCGAGAAAATATCAATCAATCCCAACAATGCTTCTGTATTATATATTGTCGGAACTTATTATGATACTTTAGCACAAATTGAAAGGATGGCAATTGCGAAAAGCATAAATGCTGGAAGCACTTGGTCAACCACTCCAATTGCTGATAATATCTCTTACGGATATTCAATTGCTATTGACCCATCTAATCCCAATACAATTTATGTTGGTGGCGCAGGACAATCTGGACCGGCACTTTTCAAAAGTACAAATGCCGGCATAACTTGGACCGATATTTCTACGGGTATCTATGGCTGGAGTGTCTCGGTTATTGCTGTCAACCCATTAAATTCCAATATCATTTATGTGGGAACTGATGCAGGTATCCATAAGAGCACCAATGGTGGTACAAGTTGGCAATATCTCGGTGGCGAAAATATTACGGCAATAGCTATCGACCCAGTCAATCCCAACATTGTTTATGCTGGAACTTATAATGAAGGTATTTACAAGACAACTGATGGCGGTAACAATTGGTATTCTTACAATCAAGGATTAAATTGTTGGTCAATTACAGGTTTAGCGATTCATCCTTCGTATACCCAACGTGTTTATGCAGGAACTTACGGCGGTTCATTAAACGGGCAATATGTTTTAAGTATGGATGAAGAATGCTTAATGCATAATGCAATAAACTCAGTATTAGAAATTTATCCTAATCCCGCCAAAACAGTCTTAAATATTCGTTACACGCAAAGTTTTCAACCTACCATATTAAAAATTTATGACATTTCTGGCAAATTTATCCGCGAAATCAATCTTGCAAATCCTGAAACTCAAATATCGCTAAAAAATATGAACCCGGGTATTTATTTCCTAAATTTGGAAGGTAAAATTAAAAAATTTACAATCTTGAAATAAAAAATTGAATGCTGAGGAAAGAATAAAAAACCGAAAATATATTTAAGAAAACCTGAGCAACCGCGAAAGATAAGAATATTTTGGTCATACTACGACGACGAGTTATTGTTTTTAGTAAATCATACTATTATCCACAGAGAAAAACTGAAATTCGTTTTTTCCCGAACGGCGAGACACAAGTTTTACAAGAACGAGCCTTATTATTTCAAAGATGCTTTCTCTTAAACATATCTTGAGGAAGTAAAAAAGGGAACTGATACTATTATCATCTTTAATTAGCTTTTTCTTTTCTCTATCTTATTTATTTCATTTTATCTTAATCATTGTCAATGTGCGAATATTTACCAACCATTCGATTTTTCCTTATGTCCCGATTATATCTCAATTCCACTACCAGTTTAAATATATTATAACAAATAAGGCGGAGCACACAACTTTATCTTTAACATATCGAGTCTGAATTTATTCAAAGCAATTAAACACTATCAATGTATCGCAAGAATTAGAATCTTATTGATAGAAAACAGAAGTTTCATAAGAAATGGTCATAATCTATTGTAATCAGACAGCAAATTGATTAAGGAGATTGTTCAAAATATAATTGACTTGATACTCTACTTATAAGTAGAGTCGGTAATTTGGTTAATTATCTATTAGACAAAGGGTTAGACCATGTAGTGGGTAAACTGGGGGATATCCTGGGGGTATACGTATAGGTTATTCCCTGGGTCATCTATGGGATAGCCCCTTAGACTATCTTTGAGTTTACCCAGAAGACCAAGCCGTTGCTGGTAAATAATCAGAAAAGAGATATAATTAAATGTTTGAGAAAATTGAAAACATGCTGTTTTATGGTAAAAATAAAAAAGAGATTGTCAAAATTAGTGGAAATTTTTCATCGTCAGGTGTAACTTTTCTTTTTCTACAAGAGACATAGTCAATATTAGTAGAAATGTAT
>CAYYPG010000075.1:0-10683 GCA_964473505.1 uncultured bacterium
AACTTTTCAAATCCGTTTATTCCTTTTAGGGGGCACCATGTACCTGGGCTAGATCTTTTTCAATTCGCGATAAATTGATTGACAAATCAAAAATTTTTAATACAATACTGCTTACAGCCGGGGTAGCTCAGTTGGTAGAGCACGGGACTGAAAATCCCGGTGTGGGCGGTTCGATTCCGCCCCCCGGCATTTAAAATATTTGTTTGTAGTTTAGAAAATGGAGGCAACTTGGCTAAAAGAACTAAGTCAACATTAAAGAACGAACGCAAATCTGCTAAAAGGCGTATTACTAATCGGCTAAAAAAACTTCGACTAAAAAAAGCAATTAAAGACTTTCGTGCGACTAAGGACCCAAAAGCGTTATTAGAGCTCTATCCCAAAGTTCAAGCAATCATTGATAAAACAGCCGAATCAGGCATCATTCACAAAAACAAGGCATCTCGATTGAAATCACGCTTGATGGCGCTTATCGCAAAATCAACTGAAAAAAAATAATTTTGGTCAAATACCCAACACCCAAAATATTTCTCTTTTTATAACTTATTTATAACAGAACTTCTTTAAATATATCTATTCTTATTTATAACAATTTGTTTAAAGACACTGTGATTCGGATTGGAATATTGCTCGTTGAGAAACATCAACACAATTGAAACTAAATATTAAATGAAAATTTTATATATTGCCACTGCTTTTCCCGTTTCTGAAAATCATATTATAACTCCTTGGTTAGTTGAAGCGATAAAAAGATTAAAAGCCCGGGGTGTCGATGTTGATGTCTATACTTCCTCATATAAAGGACTTTCCAATCAGAAAATTTGGGGAATTAATATAATTCGCTTCCGCTACTTTCTGAAAAAATGGGAAAATCTAACTCACGAAGAAACAGCTGTTGACCGAGTCAAAAAAGGATTATTGAATAAATTAAAAGTTCCTTTTTATCTCATATGTGGAACAATTCAAATCTATAAACTATGTCGAAATAATAAGTACGATATAATTCACACTCATTGGCCTCTTCCCCATGCCCTATTTGGTTATGTTGCCGCTCAGACTTGCAAGGCTAAGCATTTTTTGTATTTTCATGGTGTCGAATTGATGTGGGTAAGAAAAGAGCTTCCCTTCTTAAAACCATTTCTTCGCTGGGCGATCCGCAAAGCCGATGTTGTCATGTGTAACTCCAGTCATACTGCCGGAAGAATCAAAGAAATTTATGACCGAGAAATTATAATCTTACCATCAGGCCAATCGGCAAAACCTGAAGTTGACATTGTTTCTCAGAAAACCAAAACTGACTCGCAGAAAATTATCTTATTCGTTGGAAGATTAGTTGAACGTAAAGGAGTTAAATACCTAATAGAAGCCTTTGCTCAAATTAACAATAAAGTTAATGCGGTTTTGAACATTGTTGGCACTGGCCCAGAAAAAACATCTTTAGAAAAATTGGTGCAAGAAAAAAATCTCTCATCCCAAGTTAAATTTCTGGGTCAAGTTTCTCCACTAGAATTAAATGACTGCTATCAAAACTGCGATCTCTTCGTGTTGCCGGCAATTATCGACCGTAAAGGCGATACTGAAGGGCTTGGTGTGGTGCTTATCGAAGCGTTAACTTATAAAAAACCAGTTATTGCAACTAATGTTGGAGGTATTGTTGATATTATAAAAGACAATCAGACCGGTATTTTAGTACCAGAAAAAGATTCTAATGCATTGGCCCAAGCAATATTAAAAGTTTTACAAGATGAATCCTTGGCCAGACAACTTGCGGAACAAGGCTATAATTATGTTAATCGTAAATATAATTGGAATAATATTATTGACCAAATGATAGAAATTTATAAAAAACCATAAATCGAAACCAAAATCTTGACTATTTTCTGTTGCGCCTCTATAATACATGTTTAACTAGAAATTATGCAGAAAAAAATAACAATTGGCACAACTTCAATTGGAAGTAAATCCAAGAAACTAATCAATGAGATTTTAAATAGTGGTCGAATTTCAATGGGCAAATATGTTGCTCAATTGGAAAAAGAATTTGCTCAATATCATAAAGTTAAAGAATGTATTGCTGTGGCTACTGGCACCGATGCAGTAACAATTGCTATTGCATCCTGTATTAATCTTAACAACCAAAAATCTCCTGAAATAATCTTACCAGCATTAACTTTTATTGCTTCGGCAAATGCAATTGTAAATGCCGGGGCTAAACCAATTTTCGTTGATGTCAACTTAGATGATTATCAAATTGATGTTACGCGGATTGAGAAAAAAATTACTCCACAAACTCTTGCATTATTACCAGTTCATCTATTAGGTTATCCGGCAGATATGGACACAATTCTCGATATTGCTAAAAGATATAATCTCTTGGTTGTTGAGGATGCGGCGGAAGCACATGGAGCAATATATAAAAATAAAAAGGTTGGAACACTGGGTATTGCCGGTGCTTTCAGTTTTTATGTTGCTCACATTATTACTACTGGCGAGGGTGGTGCAATCATAACCAATAATGAGGAGTTCGCGTCTCTTGCCCGCTCGCTAAGGGCACATGGACGCGCTTGTAAATGCAAAAAGTGCGTGCTTAATATTTCCTCTCAATACTGTCCTTTACGATTTAAATACGAGAAAGAAGAAGGATTTGACCCCAGATTTTATTTTGAACACATCGGTTACTCGAGTAAAATGAATGAACTGGAGGCCGCATTGGGCATCGAGCAGATTGAATCCTTAGACAGAATTATTGATAAACGCCGCAAAAATTTCTTTTATCTTAATCAACAGCTTAGTGATTTAGAAGAATATTTTCACTTGCTTAAAGAAAAAGAAAAAGTAAAAATCAGCCCGTTGGTATATCCTTTAACCATTAGAAAAAATGCGCCTTTTAATCGTCAAGATATTACCATCTATTTAGAAAAGAAAGGAATCGAGACGCGACCAATCTTTGGTTGTATTCCTACTCAACAACCCGCTTATCGTTTTATGAATCATAAACTCGGAGATTTCCCTAATGCTGAGTATATTGGTGAAAACGGCTTTTATCTGGGAGTGCATCAAAATCTTACGAAACAAGATTTGGATTATATCGTTGAAGAAATTCATAATTTTGTTAGATCAAACTAGACACCCAAACAAAAAATTCTTTTGCTTATGAACATACTGTTAGTTAGTCCAACTATCTGTTTGGGTGGTGCGGAACGTGCGGTAATATATTTAGCACATTATTTAAAACAAAAAGGACACCAAGTCTATATTTTCACAACCTATCTTGATTTTGCCAATGTGCCAAACGAAGCCAAAAACTTGGAATACATTTATCCTAACATCAAAATTCTCAAACGCACCGAAGGACGTTTTGAATTAATAAGTAATCCTTTATTGTTTGTTGCCCGATTATTCCAATTAAGAAAAAAGATAAAAAGAATAATCCGCGATAAAAAGATTGATGTCATTCATGCTCATAATCCACCAGGTCATTGGATGAGCGTATTTCATTGTGTTCCTCTGTTATGGTCAGCCAATGACCCAATAACAACTTTTAAACCATATGAAGGTAGTAGTTTCTCATTAAACTCTCGAAAACGGGCTTCACTGCTTAAGGAAATCAGCCTTCCCTTATACAAATTTATTGATAAAATTATCGTCAAAATTGGTATTGATAAAATCATTGTTTTAGATGAACGAGGACAAAAACGGATAAAAGATTACTATAATCGAAATTCCCAGATTGTTCGTTTAGGAATTAATTTTATCTTTTTCTCCCACAACCTGCCAGACTTATATGACAAATATAACAATAGAATTAAAAACGAATTTAATATTATCCAGGTTGGTCAACTAACTTACTCCAAAAACCAGTTATGCACCGTCAATGCCTTTAAGATCATCAAAGAAAACATTAAACATGCTAAATTAATTTTGGTGGGAGATGGACCGCTACGAGAAGAAATCGAGTCCGAAATCAAAAACCTCAATTTCCAGGATTGCGTTGAACTTACCGGCCAAACCAGCGAAGAAGATTTAAGAATGCTCTATCAAAAATCTCATATTTGTTCATTTCCCGCAATAAAACAAACTTACGGTTTAACGCCGTTTGAAGCCTTAGCCGCAAATACCATTTCGGTAGTTTCTTCCGATTGTGGTGCCAGTGAAATAATCCAACAAGAAAATATTGGTTTAGTCAGTGACCCGACATCTGAAAAATTCGCCGAAAAAATGTTATATATATATAATCATCCTGATATAACGATTAATACTATCATTCGAGGACACAATTATGTTAAGAAAAACCTCAGCTATGAAACATACTGTGAAACCGTTGAAAATATACTCTGTGATTTAATAGCAAAAAAAACTTCGCGATTATAATGATAAAAAAAACGACTCGAATAATTATCTACATTATAATTTTGGGCATTATTTTTTATTTCTTGGCAAAATACTTTTATACCAATTGGCATAAGGTTCCGTTTAATGAATTAAGATTTAATTATTGGTACCTGGCTTTATCTTATCTTATCTGGTTTGCGGGTTTTCCCTTGAATGCCTATATCTGGAAAAGAAATATTGAAATAATTGGAGAAAAAATTTCCTTTTTGCAAGGCTTACGAATTACCGCGATTGCGGCCTTGCCTCGGTATATTCCCGGCCGAATTTGGGGCATTGCCGGTCAAGTTTATCTCACAAAAAAAGAAGGTGCGATACCCGGTTCTAAAAGTGGTGTCGGCGTTATTTTAGGAACTGCAGTCAATACTTTAAGTGGAATATTACTCTTTGTCTTAATCTTTCCGTTAACTCAGCATAATACCCTTAGCAAAACTTATTATCTTATATTTCTTTCGATTCCAATCTTTTTAATAATTCTTTATCCTCCTTTGTTTGTCAAAATTGTAAACTTGGGGTTAAAGATATTAAAAAAAAATAAGATAACCGTTATCCCTAAATACTCTCAGGTCATCTACCTTTTATTTTTATATACTTTATTATGGATTTCTCAATGTCTTGGTATCTATTTCTTAATTAACTCTTTTTATCCACTCCATTTATCATTTATATTACCTTTATGTGCGATTTATCCTGCAGCCTGGGTGATTGGTTTTTTGAGTTTTATTTCTCCAGGTGGAATTGGAGTCCGAGAAGGAATTTTAAGCTATCTTTTTAATTTTTATATGCCGACCAGTATTGGTATCGTCGCCTCAGTCTTAATTCGCTTATGGGGAACTATTGGTGAAATTATCACATTCATCTTCTTTGCCCAAAGCCTCAAAAAGTATATTTCGTGATGGTAAAAATACTCTATCCGATTTTATCAGGTAAGTCCGGTGGCGACATTTATTTTGACCTGTTAGCAAAAAGCCAGGTTAAATTTAACAATCAAATAAAACTTTTGTCTTATCACCGTTATTGGTCAATTAATCCTTATTTACTGCGTCCTTTTGTAAAAATTGACCAAACTTATGATATAATTCACTCAAATGCCGAATATGGATTTGCTTTTAATAAACATCCCAAACCATTAATTGTGTCAGTCCTACATATTATCACTGATCCTCAACAAACCGATTATTTAACCCGTGGTCAGAAAATTTATTATCAAAAGATTCTTGATTATTTGGAAAAATCTTTGCATATCGCAGATTTAATTATTGCCATTAGTAAATCGACAGAAAAGACTGTGGCAGATTTATTTGGAATAAATAACATTCAAACTATTTATTGTGGTATTGATACGGAAACGTTCAAACCAATCGAAATTACAAATGATCCATTTCCTGAAAAGATAAAATTGCTCTTTGTTGGCAATTTAACCCGGCGAAAAGGTGTTGATTTATTACCTCAAATAATGGCAAAACTCGACGATCGATTTCTTTTATTTTATACCACTGGTCTTAGAAGTCCTAAAAAGGTTTTTTCTGATGAGCGGATGATTCCATTAGGTCAATTGTCCCAATCTGAATTAGTTTATTGGTATAATCTTTGCGATATTTGTCTTTTACCGACTCGACTTGAAGGTTTTGGATATGCAATTGCTGAAGCCATGTCATGTGCTAAGCCGGTTGTGACTACCAATTGTTCTTCACTTCCCGAATTAGTGACTAACGGTGAAAATGGTTATTTATGCCCAATCGACGATGTTATAGATTTTGTTGACAAAATTTATTTGTTAGCCGATAATAAGCAAATGAGACACGAAATCGGCATAAGGAATCGTAACAAGATTATTGAAAATTTTAATCTATTAAAAATGGGAAAAGCGTATAATGAAATATATCACCAAGTCATCAATAGGATTTTAAGATAATGTTCTGGAATATCTTAAAATATAAAGAAAACGGCAGATTCAACATAATGCCTTTGAATACAAAGAAAACAACTAATTCAAGATAATTATAAAAAAATAACTAAATGTATTAAAAAACTGATGAAAAATTTAGACTCTTCTGTGCTTGGAGTACAATCAGATTTTGTTACGATGTGTGAATAAATGTTAAAACAAAAAACACAGATAAAAAATTTCAGTATCTTGGATATTGATACTCATGCTTAATTCGACCATGATATGTGAACATTTGTTAAAAACCGAGATAATAAATTACGGTAGCTTCGATATTTAACGTTCAAACCATTTTGACCATGATTTATGAGCAACTGTCAAAACAAAAAGATATCCATAATAAATTTTTAGTATCTTGTGTTTTGGTAGTTCAATTTGTTTAACCATGATTTCTGAACAGTCATTAAAACAAAAAGACACCAATAAAAAATTTAGAATCTTTGGTGCTACTTTGATCAAACCATAAAGGAGTATGATAAATTATGAAAAAAGGAAAAACTCTTAAACCAATCCCAGAAAAACCGTTTCATTTTTCTAATAAACTGGCAATTATTATTTTAATTGTTTTACCTTTAATCTATTTTCTAATTTTCGCTCCGGGTTTACTTACCGGTTCTAAAATGATGTACGGTTCAGATTGGTTATTAGGTGGTTATGCTTCGCGTGCCATAACTGCTCAACAATTAGCACAGTATAAGACTCCATCTATGTGGTATAATTATATTTTTGGTGGGCTTCCTTTTTTTGGCGACAGCAATTCTCTATATACACTTATCCGTCTGGTGATACCGACTCATATCTTTTGGACTTATCTTTTTGTTTGCGGAATGATTGTTGCCGGATTAGGAATGTTCTTATTCTTAAAATCGTTAGACCTTTCAAATTACACGGCCTTAATTGGAGCAATAACTTATTCATTTGCCGGTAATCTGGCATCAACGACTTATGCTGGTCATGAAGGCAGATTATTATCAATGGCATTTTTTTCTTTAGCTTTCTTCTTATGGAATAAAGCACTCACGACGCATAAGATTTTCTGGTTTATTTTAGCCGGCGTTTTGGCTGGTTTTAGTATGACTCATGCCCATTTCCAATTAACTTATTATGGTTTGTGGATGGCTTTTGCTTATCTTATCGCTCAACTTATTTGGCAAAGACAACAGAACAAAATAAAAGAAACCATAAAACTTATTTGTTATGCTATCATTACTGTACTAATTGCTTTAGGAACTCTGGCAATGTATTATCTACCGTTTTTAGCCAATTTGGCTTTTGGGGCCCGGGGAGAAATTCGGGGATATGAATTTGCAGCTTCATGGGCATTGCCGGTTAAAGAAATTTTTGATTTGATTGTTCCGCAATTTAGCGGCCTGCTCAATAACTATTGGGGCGAAAATTTCTTTAAATTGCATACCGAATATTTTAGTATAATTTTCGTCCTGCTGGCAATCTTAGTGCTTTTCATAAAATTCAAAGACCGAAAAGTCTTATTCTTTTTTATTGCCAGTATTATTAGCGCACTTACCGCTTTTGGTGGCCATACCCCATTTTTCAAACTCGTTTATTATTTATTACCCGGAGTAAAACGTTTTCGTGGCCCCTCAATGGTATTTTATTTAGTTGCTTTTTCCGCGATTGTTTTAGGTTCCTTTGGCTTACAATATCTTTTTGATTACAATCAGCGGAAAAAAGTTTTAGAACCGCAAACCAAGAAAAGAATCCAAAAGTTTATCTACATCACAATACTTGGCTTTGTTTTCTTACTTATGCTATTTACATTGAGCAAATCAACTATTGCCTCAAGTATTAACGATCCTGGTAAACTCCGGGCATTTAACGACAACCAATCGGTCTTTTGGCGAGGAGTCTTAATAACCTCAATACTTATCGCTGTTTCCCTTTTTCTTATTTACCAACTCATTAACCATAAAATCAAAATTCAAACCGGACTCGTAATTTTAATTCCCCTAATCTTATTTGACTTGTGGCGTGTTGATAAAATCTTTTTAAAACAGGTTGAACACCCTGATGTCTATTATGCACCAGATGAAGTAGTAAAATTTCTCAATAATGATACAACCCTTTATCGAGTACATCCTTTATATTATGAACGCTCTAATGATGGTATACTCGATTTATATAACATTCAAAATGCAGGTGGTTATTGTCCCAACCCTTTACAAACCTATCAAGATTTTATTGGTGCCGAACGCACCGTAATGTATAATGCACCCAATTTAGCATTTTCTAACTTTCTAAATCTGCTTAACATCAAATATATTATATCCATTCCCCTACCCAACAACATAGCGCAATTCGATGCTCAAACTCAAGCCCGAATTATGGAAATGCGTGATTTTGTTATTCGTTCCGGCATAGAACCTGTTTTTCATGGACGAAGATATATCATCTATAAAAACAACAACGCATTACCCCGAGCATTTTTAGTTCCTAATTATAAGGTAATTAAAGAAAAAGACCAAATAATCGCACAACTCAAAGACCCCGATTTTAACCCATTACAATATGTTATAATTTCAGAATCGATTTCTTTATTTCAATCAACAAATGATAGTCTAATTGGTAAAACTGAGATAACTAAATATACACCAAACAAAATTCTTTTAAGTGCGGAATTAGATAAACCAGGATTTTTAGTTTTTAGCGAAAATTACCATCCGGACTGGAGATGCAAAATTAACGGCAAGCCAGCTAAAGTCTATCGTGCTTACCATACTTTGCGCGCAATCCATTTAGAACCAGGCAAGCATCAAATAGAATTTTACTATTATTCCAAACTCTATAAACAGGGTCAACTGATAACATTTATTACCCTTTTATTTTGCACCATTGCTTTAATTATCTCATACAAACATAAAAGACCTGTTTTTAACTGAGAAATAAATTATAAAAGACTGATAATTAAAAGGATCAAAATCCGGTTATCAATTTTATCTGAAATTGCATAAACTGAAATTAGATACTATATGATAAAACACTCCGGTTTCAGCTTCGAACATTTTTATTTAATTATTAACTAAAATATACATAATTTTCATTTTTAGATCATCCCAACAACATCCTTCACTAAGAAAAATTTCACAGTCAAAAACGAGATATAATCAAATGTTGTGGAAAATTGAAAACTCCCGTAACCCAGTAGTTAACCTAATCAGCAAACCAATTTGCTATCTCCCTGAAAATTAAATAGATAGATTATTGGGAGATTTGTAAAATTACGGGGAAAATGGTCAAATCAACCAACTCAAGGATAATCCACTGGATAGCCCCCAGGTATACCCTCCGGATATCCTGGGGGTCTACCCATAGGATAGCCCAGGCCATAACCAAGCATATCAATTAGTCCTTTTATATATCACAAAGATAAGATTAAGGAAGACTAAGCGCTTGCGGAGTGAGAAGAGTGCATTGGGATTAGTGTTTCAGATGATGTTAAGATTAGAGAACGGATGGACGCGGTTAAGTTATCCGGAACTGGTTACATCAATCGTGTATCAACAGAAACAACTTGATGGAACCTTACAGAAAGAAAAAAGATATGCTTAACTATAACAAATTTCCACAAACATTGACAATATCACTTATATATCACAAAGACAGGAATCACAAAAGATTCACAATACAGACAGAAGGAAATGTAATTGAGTTTATTTTAATAGAGAAAACATTTAGATGAACATCAATTTCAGAAGGAAATTAATATGTAATTCTTTAGTTCAAAGGAATTTTCTTTGACACTAAATTTTCTCTGATTTTCTCTATAGCTTCGCGTCTGTAGGCAGAAAATGATTATGGCTTCGGTTATTCGAGGGTAAAGATGGTATCACGAATACGAATTAAAATTGATTTCACTAAAGCACGCCGAGTCCATTTATAGAGCATAATGTCTGCTTCAATCTTTAAGGTTTCGGCCGAGAATTTATTACGTAATTTCCAGATTTGTCGAGCATAAGCCAAATACGCGGGAATTAATGGTGAAGGCACACCTTCTTCGCCCAGAATTGTTTTCGTCAAATTCTCAACTTTTTCTAGTTGAGTTTGGGTGTAAGTCTGCTGTTCGATAATCGCATCCAATTGCCTCTCAATCGCATTACGAATTGCCTCAGGGTCATACTTAGCCCGAAACTTTTGAATTCTTCTTAAAGAAGGTCTTACTGGCATCATTACCACCGCCTTTCTTTTTTAAAATACTAACATATGTTATAGTTTAACAAAAATTAGGTAGCATGTCAAGGATTATGTTAAGAGCGTTCTGAAAAAGTCAAAGTGTCTTGAAAGCCGTATCAAGCTATGTTATCTTATATCCTCAAAGTTTACCATCTTTACCA
>CAYYPG010000076.1:0-10465 GCA_964473505.1 uncultured bacterium
CGAATGAGGGGCACCGTGGGATTAAAAATGTGGAAGTAGCGGATCTAAGGCTCTGACTTTCTTCCACACTAAATGGTTAAGAGCCTTATAAATGGATTGTGAATTTTAAAAAGTAGAGATTATTGTCGGATAATACTTCTAATTCTATCTGGTTCAGCCTGTTGGAACAAATCTTTTGCACTATAAATCCAATCCTTTTGGGCAATATATTTCAGAGTCATCTCTTGCCACCATTGTTGATATAATTCCTTAAAAGTTACAAATTGAATTGTATTTAAAGAAGCAAGCGTGGATAATAATTTATTAAACTTATCGTAAGAGAAGTCAGTAAAAACCAAAGGGTTAGAGGTTATTCGATGAAATACCAACACTGTAATGTTATTATTCTTAATATGGTCAATTATCTCAGAAATGTTAGTGGACATTTTGACTTCTTTAATAGGAATACAATAACGGTCAGTCCACAAATTTACTTCACCCCATCGGCAGCTGCGTCCTAATTTATAACCTGAATTTCTTACCAAATCAACAATATGGCTATTGGTATTGCCGTACGGATAGATAAAAGTAATAACTTCTTGCAGAAAGAGTGATTCTAAGACAACTTTTGATTGTTGGATTTCATAACTTGCGGACTCTAAGGGTAATTTTGTTAAATCCCAATGATGCAAAGAATGGCTAGCGATTTCCACATTGGCTGAACTTAGCATCTTTTTAATTTCTCCTTGATTCATATAGGAATAGGGAGAAGCATCTTGTCGTGGGTTGGTGGGTTTAAGATAAGAAGCGATTAAGCCGATAACAAATGGTACTTTATATTGTTTTAATATGGGAAACGCGTATTTATAAACTCCATAGAAGCCATCATCAAAACAGATAACGACCTGTCTTTTGTTTGACTGTGTGTTATTGTTAATATTGGCCTTAGCCATTAAGGAACTAATTAGCAATACACTGAGTAAGATTACGGATTTAATCATATTTTTTGAGTTCAACTTCTTTGTTGATATAGTCTATAATCATTAAATTTCTATTATTAGCATAATAAAGGATAGGGTGTTAGTCATTGAGATAATTATATTAATCTAACTTTTATGCTGTTTTAGTATGGTTTAAACATAATATTTATGATATCAATGCCATTTTGACTGTCAGGGTTTGGTAAAGCCAATATGGATTTGCTTTTTAGACTTTTTCCCAAAATATTGGTATGCAGTTTCAGTGACTTCACGACCGCGGAGGGTTCGTTGCAAGAAACCAATTTGGACTAAATAAGGTTCATACACTTCTTCAATTGTTTCCGCATTCTCTCCTAAGGCAACTGATAAAGTGTTTATTCCCACCGGACCGCCACTAAATTTTTCCATAATAGTCAGTATAATCCTTTTATCCATTTCGTCCAAGCCGTTTTTATCAATCTCGAGTTTTTCTAAGGCATATTCGGCAATGGATTTATCAATAATCGACTTCTTTTCTACTTGAGCAAAATCTCGGACTCGTCTTAAGAGACGATTGGCAATTCTTGGTGTACCCCGACTTCGATTGGCAATTTCCATTGCGCCTTCATCATCAATCGCAATATCTAAAATCTGGGCTGAACGTTTCACAATTTGAAATAAATCTTGGCTTGAATAATAATCTAAACGAAACGAGATGCCAAACCGTGCTCTTAATGGTGCAGTCAATAACCCGGAGCGGGTCGTAGCTCCAACTAAGGTGAAATTATTAATCGGGATTTTGCAGGTTCGAGCACCAGGTCCTTTATCTAACATAATATCAATAGAAAATTCATCTAAGGCCGGATACAGATATTCTTCCACAGTCTTATTGGTACGATGAATCTCATCAATAAAGAGAATATCTTTTTCTTCCAGATTAGTTAAGATGCCACATAAATCCAACGGCCTTTCCAAAACTGAACCTGTAGTAGTCTTAATGTTTGAAGCCATCTCATTGGCAATAATATAGGCTAAAGTCGTCTTTCCTAATCCTGAGGGTCCGAACAATAGCACATGTTCTAATGGTTCATTTCTTTGCTTGGCTGCGGTGATAAAAACCGCAAGGTTTTCTTTAATCTTGGATTGACCAATAAACTCAACCAATGAAGTCGGTCTTAATTTTATATCAAAAACTTCTTCGCCTTCTAATTTCTTAGGCGAAATAATACGTGTATGATTAGTAGTCCGCATAATATTAAAATAATCCAGAAGACATTATCTAATTATCTTCAATAAAATCAATCCTATCAATCATGATACTCATAAACATTGCCAAGATTTTATATATTTTACATAATAATAAGAGCATTTTAGTATCCTGAAGACCTAAAATAACTGATTCCGCCATCATGACCTTATGATTAACATTTAGTGCTATTAATTATAATATCATCGTCTAACCGAATTGTCAAAGAAAAAAATATGAGGTTCTAAAGAAGTATTTTTGTTTTGAATCTCCCGATGTTTTTTTCTCTTTGTCTTCTGCGGTTTCAGAAGTTTTTTTCTGCGAGGCAAGTTCTAAAAAACTGTCGAATCTCATCAAACTCGGACGAAATAAAATAATCCTTTTATGGTGAAAAGGACTTTTGCCCAGTTCACTAATATAAGAATTCTCAGGCATGGCTTGGGTTAATCGTAGTAAAATCGGTGTGTATTGCAAGTTTAAAAATCTTGTTTATTCAAATTAGTCCGAGACCTTAATCGCTTGTGTGTTAGATGAGACTTTTTTAACTCTGCTGAATCGGAAAGTGTCGAATGACTGCAATAAGCCTTGGCACGATAACGCGCGTTGAAAGATTTTCCGAATTTCTTCCAATCATTCACTTGTTTATTATTTCTTTGAAGAATTCATAAGTATTATTGTTTAATCTGTGATTTAAGCACTAAACGGACAATTTCGGTAACCGGTTTAGAATGAGCATCAGGTATTGCGGACAATTTTTGTAACGCTTCTTTACGAGTAAAGCCTAAAGCCATCAGGGCTTCTAATGCGGATTGTTGAACTTCAGGTTGAGTAGCAGTTTCCTTCACAGACTTACGGAGATTAAAAATTATCATTTCGGCTTTTTTCTTACCGATACCAGAAATGGCTTTAAAGACTTCGGTTTTACCATTAGTAATTGCGGAATGAATCTCTTCCGGGGTCAAGCGCGAAAGGATGTTAAGTGCAGCACGTGCACCGACTCCTGGCACTTTTATTAAGAGATTAAAGGTGTCCCGTTCTTCTTTTTTAAGGAAGCCATAGAGTTCCAGACTGTCATGGGAAAAAATCGGTTGGACGAGAATCGTGACAATGGAATCGATGGCTAAAGTTTGCGCAACCGGAAAAGGTACATTAACCCAAAAACCAATCCCCGCACAATCAATTACGACATTAGTTATATTTTTAGCGATAATTTTGCCGTGTAAAATGGAAATCATTATAATTTTCCCTTCATAGATTTAATGATTAGTTCTATTTTTAAGAAGTTGCAGGGTTTCATTTTTGATGGTGGCTGTTTCCACATATTTTTAGCGATAATTTTTACTGTGTAAAATAGAAATCATTGCTATGTTCTTTCATTTTTAGTGATTAGTATTGTTTTGAAGAAATTGCTTAGTCTCATTTTTTGAAAGTGGTTGCCTTGACATCTAATTTTGACTTATAGGATTAATAGTTAATCATAATCTGAAATAAGGTGTTTTGTCTAAATTTTGATAGCGATTGCTTTCAATTTGTGAAAACAACTGCCTTATCTTTTTTATTTCCTTGTGATATTTTTTCATCAAGTACGGCTACTATTTTTATGTGTCCATTTTCATTGTCAACGACTTAATATCTGCTTTTTAAGTTTATCTCTGTATCCATAAGACTAAAAGTATAAGCGACTGCCAGGGCATCCGATGCATGTTCATTAAGTTCATTGGCAAGATGGAAAATATTCTTCACCATAAATTTAATCTGTGGTTTTGATGCCCGGCCATTACCGGTCAAAGCTTTTTTAATCCGGGCCGGAGTGATTTCCACAATCGGTATCTTTTTCTTATATAAAAGAAAAAACAAAGCACCGCGTAAGTGTGCTGAATGGATTACACTTCGGGCTGATTCTTTCTTAAAAAATAGGGTTTCAATCGCACAGACCGTTGGTGAATGCTGATTAATCTTTTTCTGCAAGGCATGTGAAATCTGATTGATCCGTTCAGCTAAAGGTTTTTGCCGATCGGATTTAATAATGCCATAATCAATACATTGACCTTTTCGGACAATGCCGTAACCAGTTGCAGAAAGTCCTGGGTCAAGACCGATTATAACCCGTGGTTTAGAAGATTTTGATTTTAGCACAAAATTTTTAAATCTATCAGATGACCTTGGTCAATTAAAAACTATCTTATATCATTTACCGTCAGTTGAAACTTCTCAAAAGATTTTTAGATTTTTTCCTTGTTCCAAATCATATTTATGCGGTTCGCCACCAGCCTATTTCAATACCCGGGAGATTTTAGACAAAATCGTTTTAGGGTCTGGGTTCTTAAGGTCACTGAAATTTTTTGTTTTCCTTTGCGATCTGTCACCTGAAGGCATTCAATTTATTATTTAAACAACAATCCGGATCCGATGCACCATTTGTATTTTTAGAAGGCATTACATCCAACGAGATGTTTTTACCCAGCGCAGCAGGATTACTTAACTCGACTTATTCTTTAAGTACTTCTTGGGAAATTTTTTCCATAATTTCTTCGGGGATGTCAAAATTACTAAAAACTTGTTGGACATCGTCGTGCTCTTCCAATTGTTCATACAATTTCAGAACCCGTTCTGCAGATTTTTCATCTAAAGGAACCGTGCTTTGGGGAACTCGGGTTAATTCGGCATGACTGATTTGAATATTATCCTCGGATAATTTCTTTTTCGCATTGTTAAAATTTTCCGGAGAGAGGATGATTTGATAAGAAGTTGAATCGGTTTTGACATCTTCAGCACCGACTTCTAAAGCAATTGCGAATATTCGGTCTTCATCATAGTCTGCGCGAGGAATCATAATAATTCCTTTTGGTTGAAACTGCCAAGCAACACAACCGGTACTACCCAGATTACCGCCGTATTTAGAAAAGATATGACGAATTTCTGAAGTTGTGCGGTTTTTATTATCCGTAAGTGCACGCACAATTATTGCCACACCGCCCGGACCATAACCTTCATATTCAACTTCTTCATAACTGGTGCCGGGTAATTCGCCGGTGCCTCTTTTAATTGCCCGTTCAATATTTTCCGTCGGCATATTAACTGCTCGAGCCGACTCAACCGCGCTTCGTAATCTGGGATTGGCATCAATATCACCTCCACCAATCCGAGCAGCAGTAGTAATTTCTCTTATCAACTTAGAAAAAAGTCTACCGCGTTCAACATCTGCTTTTGCCTTCTTGTGTTTAATTTGTGCCCATTTCGAATGTCCTGACATAAAACAACTCCTAATAATAAAAATTTACTGAAACATAATTGTTTTTTTCTGCTTACATTTATTATATCTTACACCTGATTAGATAAATGTCAAGATTAGAATTAAGAAAACTCTGAAAAATGCTCAAGAGACACCGCGACCCAAAAGAAAAAACCAATGATTGTCCTTCTGCATTTCATGCCTTTTGATCTAATATTGACTTTGTCAGAGTATTTAATTAAAAAAAGTAAACGTCAAAATTTTTGGGGTAAATTATTTTTTCTCCTTAGGTGTGCTTTCTTTATCATTATAATAATATGGTTAAACAAAAAAGAGAACACACCTTTACTTTTAATAATTAATACTGAATCTACACAGACATACTGACATTTATTTAGAAGTTATAATTTAGAATTGATGGAGTTATCCTCGAATGTCTTAAAGTTAACTATTAATAATTAATACTGAATCTACACAAAATATTAGACATCCTGACATTTATTTAGAGCCTATAATTTGGAATTTAGAATTGATGAAATTATCTTCGAATGTCTTAAGGTTAAACTATTAATAATTAATACTGAATCTACACAAAATATTAGACATCCTGACATTTATTTAGAACTTATAATTTGGAATTTAGAATTGATGGTATTATCCTTGAATGTCTTAGGGATTAACTACGACATCAAGAAAATACAGAAAGATGTTAAAAGAAAAAATTATTGGCATCACAAATATTTTGAATGATTGATAATGTATCTGCTCGGAAAATTATTATTCTTTGTTTTCTTTAGTTCTCAGAGTTATTGGTCAACGATGGCTAGGTTTTACTTGGTCAACGATTTAGGCGTAGATGCTTTAGGTCCTTGGCTTACAGATTATTTCTAATATTTTTGTGTCAAAGAAATTTCTTCCGTGGCTAGGTTTTAAAACGATGGCGGTATCAGCACCTTCAGCTGTACCGGCAATAGCAATGATTTCCTTGCCATAAGGAATTAAACCGGCATCAAGTGCCATTATCGCAATCTCAACACAGACTTTCATTCCTTCGCCTAATGTGCGATAAGTATTAGCAACAATTTCTCCTGAATATAATCCGCCAAATTTCATCCGTATAGCTCGGCTGACACCGCTAAAGAAGTGAGTTCCGCGAAAAACTTTGATGCCGTGTGATTCTAAATATTTTTTAGTCGTCTCAGTCAGTTCTACCTGCCCGGGTTTTTCAAAACCAGCATGGTGGGTAACACAGACGATATTTAGCCCTTTAATATCCATTTTCGCCAATTGCTTTGCAGTATATCCTTTAGAGGAGGCGACCACAATGTTCTTTATTTTCAATTCTTTTGTTCTTTGGAGAGCAAGTTTAAGAGTTGCCTTAGTGTTCTGTTTTCCTGATTTTGAAAAATAAGTAGTCAACATTGGTTTTTCTATGAACATTAAACGCCAAAAGCAGGAAAAAGAAAATTTTCCTTGCGCAGGTTAATAATTTTTATAATTGTTTAGTTGGTCTAAAATATAAAATGTCGTTAATCGAACCTTCGCGTTTTGCCTTTGGTTTTAGGACGGCACAAACCCGCATGCCGAAACTAAGTTCTTCAACTTTAACTTCACCTAATTTGTGAACTAAACAGGTTGAAGCGCCGTCTAAACGAATCAGACCGACAAAGATTGGTTCTTTAAGGGTTTTGCCATCCAGTCCGATATGTATACAGGTAAATGATTCCAGCGTTCCACAATCCGCAACTTCAATATAATCTTCTAATCTTTCAAAACATCGTTCGCAATAGATTTTCGGGGGCACATAAACCAATTCACACTTTGGGCATTTTGTACCAAGAAATTTGCCTTTGTCTTTGAGTGCGCGAAAAAATTTTTCTCCTGCAATTCCGACTGTATATAAACTTTGAACTGGCAGTTCGCCATACCAACCTTTAACTTGTTCGGGTTTACTCAATCTTTCTTTTAATGCCATTTTTTCCTCCATTATTTTATCGGTTTCCAGTATTTAATATCAGTAATTGCACCTTCACGTTCTTTTTCTGGTTTCCATACGGCTTTAACTTTCATTCCAATATAGACTTTTTTCGGGTCAACTTCACCTAACAGATGCATAATTCCCATACCTTTGGAGGCACCGTCAATTTCAATTACCGCCGGAATTTGGGGTTCTTTAATGCGCTTGACATCCCAGGTAACATAACACAAAGAGAAAGTATTAACTTCGCCAGTATCTTGAAGTTCAATCCAATTATCAATTGGCTTAAAGCACCATTCACAGAAGATTCTCGGAGGTACCATTTTGCGACCGCACTTATGGCATTCAACGCCGAATATTTTTCCGTGTTTTAATCCTTCTAAATATTTACCAATCGCAATACCACTATCCCAGTGATATTTGGCATCAGCGATCCAGTGAGTTGTTAGTACTTTGCCCTGTTTTATATCATCATCTTTAAGACCGATGCCTTTAAGAAGTTCTGGGTTTGGTTTTAATCCGCTTGCTTGAGTGATGATTTCTGAATTTTTAGATTTTGGGGTTATCTGTTGTTTACTTTTCATTTGAACCTCCTTAAATACCTACGACCACGACTGTACCGACTTGCATTAAATCGCCCCAGGCTTGAGCAACACCGCGTTTTACTTTTCGGGATACTTGGCGTTTACCAGCTTCACCTCGCAATTGCCAAAACAGTTCGGCAACTTTCATTAATCCCGCAGCGGAAATGGGATTACCAACACCTAATAGACCACCTGAGGGACAAACCGGTAATTCACCATCTCGTTGCGTTACACCATCAACAGTTAATTGCGGTGCTTCACCCGGGCCACAGAGCATTAAACCTTCCATATGATGGAGTTCTTTATAGTCAAAAGGATCATAGGGTTCAGCAATATGAATCTGGTGTCTAGGGTCAGTGATGCCTGCCATCTTGTAAGCCATTCTGGCAGCTTCTTCTACATATCGCGGATAACATAAATCACGATTAGTCCAATAGGCGGTATCCAAACACCAACCAACGCCTTCAATCCAAACTGGTTTATTAGTAACCCTTCTTGCAATGGATTCATTGGTTAATACCAATGCAACCGCACCGTCTGAAACCGGACTAACATCCAGTCGTTGCACAGGCCAAGCCAATACTTCGGATTTTAAAATATCATCAACGGTTACTGGTGATGCAATCTGTGCTGCAGGATGGTTTAAAGCATTGTTCTTATTCTTAACTGCAACTAAAGCGATATCTTCTTTTCGGAGTCCGTATGTATTCATATAACGATTCATTTCCAACGCGAAAATCCATAAGAGATTTGGTTTTAGCGGTCGCTCGGTTGTGTGGTCAAAGATAGTTAAGAATGCGGCTTGAGCATGAGGTTGAAACGATGACATCTTCTCTTCGCAGACAACTAAGCAAGTGTCAATAATACCGGAAGCAATATGATACCAACCTAAAGCAACAGCAAAAACACCGGTTCCGCCACCGACAAAACAGCGCATATAAGGTTTGCCAAATGCACCTGCGCCATCTGAAAGATATTCGCCTTTCATATGCACACCGTCAAAAGTATCAGGTGCAGAACCGAGCACCACCGCATCAATCTGGTCTAAAGTCATATCACAAGATTCTAACGCCATTTTGGTTGCATGAAATGCGAGTTCTTTACCTGTTTGGTGTGCCCGACGGACAAATTTTGTCATTCCGGCACCAACAATAGCAACTCGATTGCCCATCGTGTCCTCCTAATTTGACAGGATAACAACAGCCGCACTGGTTGTTGGCAGGCCACGCCAACTCTGAACCAGGCAAGTTTTCGCATCTTTGATTTGATTTTTGCCCGCATTACCCCGAAGTTGTTCAACCGCACAATACAATCTTGCTAAACCCATTCCTTCGTATAAATAGCCCATACCTAAGGCACCACCAGATGGATTGACCGGAAATTCACCGTTGATTTCTGTAACACCTTGTTCTATTAATCGACCTGCACCACATTCACAACACAATTTCAAGGCGATCATATGTTGTAATTCTTTATAAGAATACCGGTCATCAATTTCTGCAAAACAAATTTCTTTTCGCGGGTTAGAAATACAAGCCATTTTGTAAGCCATTTCGCAAGCTGCAGTTACATATTCCGGATAGACCCAATCTCGGGATTCCAGCGATGGTGTTCCATTACACCAACCAATTCCTCTTATCCAAATTGGGTCTTTGACCAGTGCTTGGGCTTTTTTTTCTGATGCCAAGACAACTACAATTGACCCATCAACTGGTTGGGCAATGTCAAGTTCAGTTAAAGGACAAGCAATACCATTAGCATATTTAAAATCCTCAAGGGTCAGTTTGGCAGCTCGACCAGCAATGGGATTATTTAAGGCATTCTTACGATTCTTAATAACGACTTTAGCGCATTGGTCATAAGTTATGCCGGTTTCAAAACAGAATCGGTTCATTTCCAAGCCGGCAATAAAATGAGTATTAAGATTTAGGGGTCGATTAAATATCGGGTCTTGAGCGCAAGCCTCAATTCCGTCTGGTGTTAACATATTAGATGCTTTTGAATGGGCCTCGACTACCGCAATATCAAATTGACCGGTTTTGATTTGCAAAAAAGCAGTCACAATACCATGCAAACCATCGCCGGTAATCGTCTGCATCGGTTTTAACGCCGCACCCAATTGGTCCGGAACATACTCATCAAAAATTGATGTGCCTTCAATATAATCCTCAGCGCAGGTCACAAAAGTGTCAACATCCTTACGCGGATTGATACCGCAATCTTCATAAGCTTTAACTGCGGCTTCAAACATCAATTCTTTATACGAAACATCAGGTGAGATCGAACGGAATTGAGTCGCACCAATGCCGATTATTGCAACTCGCTCATTCATTTTACCTCCAATTCTTTTACCAGTTAATTTTTTTTGATACTCATGTTTTTGCTTATTAATAATTGTTCTTAAACAAAATTTAGTTTTTATTGGTCTTATTAGTAAAAGACTTTTGATTTTTTGCCAATTCATTAATAAGACATCTTAATTTTTTT
>CAYYPG010000077.1:0-2623 GCA_964473505.1 uncultured bacterium
TAAATAAAAATAATATTGACTTTTCTTGTATAGTTCACTGTTCTTTATCATCTAAATATAAAGGAGATTTATACTTTTGTAAATACAGAATGCGAAATTTCTTTTTCGCACGCTCAAACATCTTTTGCACGGCAGATTCGGATTTACCCATAATTTTACCAATTTCCGCATAAGTAAAACCACTTCCAATTTTAAGTTGTAATACCTGCACATGCTGTGGTGGCATTAACCGCAAGATATTTTGCACATTCTCTGTAAGACGATGCGCAAAATTTTTCTTTTCTTTGGTAAACCGAAAGAAATGCTCACCAGCAATGCTTTTACCATAATAACGCTTAGCATCCCTTTTTCGCTGACGATAATAATCAATAATCTGGTAATTCACCAGCCGATATAACCACTTTTGAAAACACCGCGGCTTTTTTAATTGAGTGATTTTATCCAAAACCTTCACCCAAACCTGACTACAAATATCATCAACATCCTCGGGTTGAACAACCTTTAACTTAATATACTGCCAAACCAAAGGATAATAGCGTTCATATAATACCCGCAAAGCATCATACTCACCTCTTCGTATCCTGCGGACACACTCTTCATCAGTCAAAAGATACTTCGGGCAATCATTCATACTTTTGTTAGTATAACATAAGTTAGGATAAAGTCAAGAGACTAATTTGTCGTGATGAGATTTGACGTTTGGTGTAGATTAAAGAAAATAGATTATCAACTATGTTTTGGTCTATCATTAGATAAGCGAACACACCGACAAAAATAATTTACTCAAAGGTCTTGATTAGACGCAAAATGTCTTTTTGAGGTATGAGTTAACAACTCGGTGGTATTTTCTTGTTTTTCTAAAAGTGCTAAATATTGTCTCTTGATAAAAGCAAATGTGTGGCTAAATTATAAACACCGTAGTTCTGAAGGTTATTGCTCTATCGGTTTTCTCGACTTCATTCACACTAATTCTGCCCGTTGCTTACAAATTGATAATTATCTTCACGCCACCATTATTTCTCAAAGCAACAGCAAAATTTACTAGGACTTTACTTCTTAAAGCGACTTTTCGGCCTATTTTTCAGGTAACCCAGAAGGCTAGGGAGGGAACTGTACCCCCATTTTAGGGTAAAATGCAATATCTTTAAGAAAACCAATGACTTATCTTAAAATCCTCCTTATCGGAAACATTAGTTATAACTAATGTTTTAGGTTATTTTAAAAGTCAGGCTTATTCTTTTATGGCTTGACTTTTGGCTTAAAATATAATAATATAATATAAATATAAAAAATGAAACTGTTTGAATAGGAGAAGAATATATATTGGGATAATGTGCTGCGAAAGTTATAATAGATGTGGGGACATATATTCAATAAGAAATATAAATATTGCCATGTGCTACTGATTGTAATATAAGAATGAAACTGTTTGAATAGGCGAAGAAGATGTATTGGGATAGTGTGCCATTGCAGACATTGTGTTCGGTTTATTATAATAGATGAGCACAATTATTCAGATTGGTGTTGATTATTAATAATATAAAATTAATATTTTAGAGATTGTATTCTATATAATAATAACATTTTCAAAGCCTTGCCGATATTTTATGCTTGGATTGAAAGGCTACTATATAATATAATATATATACTGAAGACATGGTGTTTTATATAATAATATTTTCCGAACTTTGGCGATGTTTTATGTTCTATCTAATTGAAAGGCTATTTTTATTTAATCTTTGTTGAGTAGAAGATATGCACTATCATATCACGGTTTATCTTTTTCATCAGGGCATTAAAATTGCATGTCTTTTACCCCGCTGGTTAGTATTGCTAATTGCAAGAACTTTAGCTTTATTAAGATTCTGTCAAGCCAAAAAAGAACGACAGATTGTCAAAAAAAATCTCTTGATGTGTGGCATTACTCCCAGTTGGCAAAATGTCCTTAAGAATTTTGTCAATTATGCGGTCTGTTTAGCAGATGCGTTTCGGACTTTAATCTATAGTGCGGATATTAAAGAAAAACTTATGCAAAAAAATAATAGTCTACGTAAACCCTCTTATCTGGAAAAGATGGTAGATATCAAGGGTATTGAAAATTTAGACCAAGCATTAAAACTCAACCGGGGAGTAATTTTAGTTACCGCTCATCTCGGTAATTGGGATTTAGCCGGAGTTTTTCTTGCTGGTTTGGGCTATCCGCTTACTGCCGTGGTAGAAGAAATTTCCGGGCTTTCGGATATCTATAATTTGATTAGAACCCGAACCGGAATGCAAATCGTATTTATCCGCGAAAAAGAGAAGATGACCCAAGCCTTAGAAAATAATCGGATTTTAGTCTTATTAGCCGACCGGGATTTAACCGGTCATGGCCAATTAGTAAACTTTCTTAAAGCCAAAAAGAAAATTCCCCGCGGTCCAGCTGCATTTGCCCTAAGACATCAAACTCCAGTCTGTTGCGGCTATTTTGTCTTAAATCAAGACAAAAAGTCAAAAAAAATCTACCGAGCGGAAATTTCTCAACCTATACTGCCTGAAAATAAGTCCCAAGCAGAATTTTTACAAGTCATTGCCGATAAATTGTCTGAATATATCAGCCAAACTCCATTGCAATGGTTTGTAT
>CAYYPG010000077.1:2723-10275 GCA_964473505.1 uncultured bacterium
TGCAATGGTTTGTATTTAGAGATGAATGGCCTAAAGAATGTTAGTGAGAACGAATAGAAAATGAATATTCCAGAATTAATAAGATTTATCATTTTTCCGTTTCAAAGTCTTTTTAGTTCAGGAAAAGGTCATCGGACTTATGAACGGTTTATCCAACAGTGTTATGAAATTGGAGTTAGTTCCTTGCCATTGGTGATGATTATCGGATTCTTTTTAGGACTGGTAACGACCGTGCAAAGTTTTTATCAAATATCAAATATGCTTCCAAAATATTTTCTTGGTCTTACTGTGGGCCGAATGGTAATGATTGAATTAGGTCCAGTGCTTACTGCTTTAGCCGTGACCGGCCGAAATATTTCTGCAATGGCAGCAGAGATTGGCACAATGAAAATATCTGAACAGATTGATGCCTTAAAGGTGATGAAGATAGACCCGATGAATTTTTTAGCCAAACCCCGAATCCTGGCAATGCTTTTAGTTCTACCTTTACTTAACTATGTAATGATTGCGGTCGCCTTGCTTTCCGGCGCAATATTATCTCAAATGTTTTTGGCTACAGGTATTGAGGTGTTTTTTTACGGGATTACGCATCCGTTTTATCCCCGTGATTTTTGGGCAAGTCTGGTTAAATCCATCTTCTTTGCTTTTTGGATAACTTCAGCTGGAGTCTATTTTGGCTTTCGGGTCTATGGCGGTGCAAAAGAAGTTGGTCAGGGTGTTATCAATGCAGTGGTCGTTTCTACAATCCTTATTCTCATCCTTGACTTTATTGCCGCAATTATATTATTCTAAGAGGATGTTAATTGCTAATCGTAAGAAAAAAATAGCCGAAGCGTAACTGGTAAATTCTATGATTAAAGTTGAAAATATCACGAAAACGATAGATTCAAAAAAAATTTTAGACAATATCAGTTTTGAAATTAGCGATGAGTTAATTGCCATTCTCGGACCAACTGGGGTCGGTAAAACCATACTCTTAAAAATTATTGCCGGACTACTGAAACCAGATACTGGTAGAGTTATAATTGATAAGGATGAAACAATCGGCTTTGTCTTTCAACATTCAGCCCTGTTTGACTCAATGACAGTAGAAGAGAATATCCGATTGCCCTTATCCGAATGTAGTAATTGCCGTGAAACCGAGATTGCAAACAAGGTTAAATCCTTAGCCGAACTATTTCATTTTGACGCCTCCTTTCTTAAGAAAAATGCCAACCAACTTTCAGGCGGTGAACGAAAATTAGTCGCGATTAGCCGAGCAATTATCAATAATCCGACCTATGTGCTCTATGACGAACCAACCACCGGGCTTGACCCTGACACCCAAAATAAAATCTGCCAAGTGATTAAAGCCTTAAATAAACCCGGAATTCTGGTCACTCATAATCAAGATACGATTGAAACGATTGAAATAAAAACAATCTACCAATTGCAATCAGGTAAACTTAGTCCTTTGTAAAGAGTGTTAAAAACAATATGCTTTAGTAAGGAGCATTATGAATAGGTCAAAACATATCGTAGTTATCATCTTTGTCTTCGCGATTTTGGCAATAATTGTTTTCAGTTATTTGTATTTGTCGGGCTATTATACCACAATCGCCGGCTATCACGCCGAAGTCTATTTTGATGAAGTCTCCGGTCTTAAGCCTGGTGCGCCGGTCTATGTACGAGGAATAGAAAAAGGTAAAGTCAATAGAATTGAATTGATTGAAAACGGCAAAATGGTCAAAGTCGTATTTACCATTGATAAGAAGATGAAGATACTTCTTACCGAAGACAGTAAATTTACCATTCGCAGTTTAAGTTATTTTGGCACGGACCGCATTCTCACAATTACCCCCGGCAATGGACTTATGGCTACCAGTGATACTAAATTCTCGGGTACAAATGAAGTTTTAGAACTTGAAGAATTCTTTCTGAAATTTAATAAACTAGTTAGCAAATTGGATTCAATTCCAATTACCGAAGAGATTAAGTCAATCAAAACCGAGATTACTTCGGTAATGCGGTTTTTAGCCCAAAGATTTCCTGGTCCAATTGAGGAATTGTCAAAACAACTTGCTATCTTAAATAATAAATTAGACTCTTTGGCAAATTTGGCGCAATCTGAGGGTACTGTTAAAAAACTTTTTTCCAGCGATGAACTCTATTTAGAAATACGCGAGACGAATCAAAAGTTAAAAGAACTGATTGAAGATATTAAAACTAATCCCCAAAAATATATTCAGATAAAGATGTTTTAAGATAAACAAAAGAAGAACTATTTTCAAAGTTGAACTGCTAATAAGAAAAAGTGAGCAAATAAATTTTAATGAATAATAAAGAAAAGACGGTCTTAATCTTTCTCTGTGTCAGTTTTCTGATTGGAGCCGGAATTTCATTCTATCGCAATCAACAGTATAAGAAAAATTTAGAGAAGATTACGATCACGCTGAATGACTCAACACAACCGAAAATATATACCGAGGACTCTTTAGCGACCGAAACCAATCTTAGTAATCTAAGTAATCTAATTAATATTAACACTGCTTCCCAAAAAGAACTGGAAGCTTTACCCGGTATCGGTCCGGTTCTTGCCCAAAGAATAATTGAGTACCGAAAAGCCAACCAAGGTTTTAAGAGCATAGAAGAGATATTAAAGGTTTCCGGCATCGGTCCGAAAAAATACTCCGCACTTAAAGATAAAATAACAATAAAATAAATAAAATAATTATGAGCATCTACGAAATTATTACTAAAAAGAAACAAGGTAAAGAATTAACTTCAGAAGAGATTAACTATTTAGTTAACGGATATACTCAAGGTGAAATTCCGGACTATCAGTTCTCGGCATTTTTAATGGCGGTCTATTTTCAAGGAATGAGTTTTCAAGAAACAACCGATTTCACAAAGGCGATAATGTATTCGGGTAAAGTGTTTGACCTTTCAGAAATTTCTAAACCTAAAATTGATAAACATTCAACCGGCGGTGTGGGCGATAAGGTTTCTTTAGTGTTAGCACCATTAGTAGCAGATTGTGGTATTGTCGTGCCGATGTGTTCAGGAAGAGGTCTGGGACATACTGGCGGTACTTTAGACAAACTGGAGTCAATCCCGCACTTCCGAACTAATTTAACCGCAAAAGAATTTATACAACAATTGAAGAAAATTGGCTGTGCCCTGATTGGTCAAACTGAGGAATTAGCACCGGCAGATAAGAAGATATATGCGCTAAGAGATGTAACCGCAACCGTTGATTCAATTCCATTAATCGCCGCCTCCATTATGTCAAAAAAATTAGCCGAAGGAATTGACGGCTTAGTTTTGGATGTTAAAACCGGATTAGGTGCATTTATGCGCAAATTAACGGATGCTAAAAAATTAGCAAAAATTATGTGCGAAATTGGAAAACGAATGAAAAAAAAAGTCACCGCAATAATTACTGATATGAACCAACCGTTAGGCAATACAGTCGGCAATGCCTTAGAAGTGATTGAATCCATTGAAACCTTAAAAGGCAAAGGACCCAAAGACTTATTACAAGTAACAATGATTTTAGCCGAAGAGATGTTAGTAATCAGTGGTATGAAACGAAGCCGAGCAAGAAAAATGTTAAAGCAAAGCATTAAATCTGGTTCTGCCCTAAAAAAATTTCGAGAAGTAATAAAAGCCCAAGCCGGCGATGAGCGGGTAATTGATGACTATACAATTTTACCGCAACCCCAATATGAATATCAAATCAGAAGTCCGAGCTCAGGATATATTCATAAAGTTGATGCTTTAACAACCGGACTTCTCGCCGTAGAATTAGGTTGCGGCCGAAAAACACTCACTGACCAGATTGATTATAGTGCAGGAATAATCTTTTATAAAAAAGTCGGTGATAAAGTTAATAAAGACGAAGTGCTGGCAAAGATAGTGGGACAAAATCAGAATAAAGTAAAAAGCGTTGCCGAACAAATATTGTCCGCATATCAGATAACTAAAACCCAATACCGTAAACCTTCATCCCTAATAAAATTTTATTACCGAGACATATAAAATAGCGATTTCTCCTCAAAGTTCTGTATCGGCTATCTTTTCAAGAAATAATTTTTCTTTTAATCAATGCTATTTTAAGCCATTCGCGATGCTTAACTAATTCCCATTATTATATACTCCTATAGTTCTTAATGTAAGCGTCAAGATTTTTGTGTAAATTGGTTTTTCTTCTATGGGCGAACTCTCTTTGCTTAATAAATATGGCTAAGCCAGGCCGAGCAGACATCTTTTTCTTTATTAACATATCGCTATTGAATTTACTAGACACTGTCTTCTTAATTACTGTTGACCAGTGGATTGAAGAAATAAAAAAGAAATATGCCCTGAGGTCCACTGGTTCTTAGATAGCAAAAAACTAATAAGTTTAGTTTCTTTTTAGAGGAGTTTGGAACTTTGAAAAGACAATGGATTAATTCGGCGATGTTCTGCATTAAGAAAACAGCCAACTTTCTTACGGATAAAAGTTTTAACTGGTTTACGAAAAACGACAGCTAAATCCATAATCTCTTCACCATATTTATCCTTTATTTTCGCCACCGACTCTAACAGCCGAGTAATTTTCGGCTGATTAGAAAATAGATTTAATTGCCAATGCTCAGATTTTACTAAATTACTTACACTCACACCAACTAGTCTAATTCCAGTTTTTGTGCACATTGATATTGGATAATATCTCTTAAATAATTGATAGGCGGTACGGGCAATCACTGTGGGATAATTAGTATATTCAGAGATTGTTTCGGATTTGCTAAAAGTTGCAAGATCTGAAGTTCTAAGGACTAAAGCAATGGTTTTGCCCATTAATCCTTCTTTTTGTAATCTTCGTGTTACTTTACTGGTAAGATAATAGATATACCACTTTATTGTCTCAAAATCATTGGTGTCATAAGGAAGAGTATAGGAATGTCCTACAGATTTTATCTCAAGAGTGTTCGCCGGGTTAACAATCTCTTCACAAATACCATTGGCTGACCGATGGATTATTTCACCATACTTGCCAAATTTTTCTTTGAGGATTGCTATGGGAAAGCGGGCTAAATCGCCAATCGTTTTAATGCCTAATTTATTGAGATGAATTTTCATTCGCTGACCAACACCGATTAATTCTTCAACTGGTAATGGCCAGAGAATTGTCGGCACATCAGGATATTTAATAATCGTAAGGCCATCAGGTTTGTTAATATCAGCAGCCATTTTTGCCAGAAGTTTATTCGGACCAATGCCAATCGAACAGGTTAAATTTAACTCTTCTTTAATTCGGACTTTAATCTTTTGGGCAATTTCTACTGGTGAGCCCCTTAATCTTTGGACATGGGTTACATCTAAAAATGCCTCATCAATTGAAAACGGTTCAACTAAATCTGTGAATTCGTGATAAATTTCAAGTAGTCGATAGCAATAATCGAGATATTTATCTTGGTTGCCGACTACAACCACTCCATTCGGACAGAGTTTTTGGGCTTCAGGCAAAGACATTCCCGATTTTACACCTAAGCGTTTTGCTTCATAAGAAGCCGCAGTAACAACACTGCGTTTATACGGACTACCCGTAACAAAGACTGGTTTACCTTTAAGATGCGGGTTGTGAACTTGTTCAATTTGAGCAAAGAAAGCGTCCATATCAATCAACATGATTGTTGGACACTGATCTTCCAACGAGGTCAGTTTCTGTTTTTCTTGTAATGGGTAATTCATTTTAATGCCACAAGAATCTTATCTCGGTGCGGTAGGGCATAATATTTTTTGGTAAATCCAGTATCGATATGTTAAAGAGATGCTCTCCTTGGTTTAGCCAATTAATTAGAAAAGTGAACGCCCCTATAGAAAAAACAATTTCCACAAAAATCTTGATACATACACTCGGTGCGATAATTTTTTGAATGCTTTTGGTAATAGTTGGCATCAGAATCTTTGAAAATAAGCAAATCATAAAAACTCATCTCGGTTCTATTGGGTTTTGAACCATGTTCCAACTGATCCGGCAATATTAGAGCCGTCATTGGGGTATGTTGAAAGTTTTGAACTTATCATGTTCCCACTGATACCTGGATATAAAAGCATATGTTTCTTCAGCAAAATCATATCCTTTTGAACTATCAAACTTTTGAATTTTAGGTATTAACATATTTTTATTGGTCTTCGGAACTAGGCACAAGGTGTGTCAATATTCATCCGTAGAAAACCTGAAAAACACTCAAAAGACACCAATGCCCATAAGAAAAAATCAACAATTATGCTTCTGCATTTTATGCCTTCTAAACCGATATTGACTTTGCCAGAGCTCTCTCAGTAGAGTAGATGCTTCTTTATAAGAGATAAAAGAGCGTTGGCCAAAACAAATAAGGGATAACATTTCAGGTTATTGTGGACCCTGGATTTTTATATGTTCATTCAAATCCAATCTTTTGCAGACGCCAGACCAGGTTAGCGGTATTAAATTCTAATTCGTAAACATTATCGTTATTATCCGAGACGGCAAACCCGTAGATTAGAAAATTTCCTTCGCGTCTTTGCCAATGACCATTAACTTGACATATTTGATAAGTCCGCTTCCGCCAATAGAACATTTTCGGAATTATTCCCGGACTATTGAAAACACAAACAACCGCAATGGGTTCTTCAATAGTTTCATAATGCATAACAATAAAACCAGAACCTAATTGCGAGCCTCGAGCTAAGCTTACAAAAGCAAAAAACTAATGGCTATCTACCAACTTTTCGAAATAAGCCGATGACTTTGCCGATGATTCTTACTTCTTCCGAATCTTTTTTTATCGTAATGGTCGGAAATTTTTTATTGGCAGGTACCAATAGGATTTGGTCGTTTTTGGGATAGTAATATTTTAAGGTGACCTCTTCGCCAATCAGAACTGCAACAATATCATTTTTTTCCGCAATACTTTGAGGATGAATAAAGACCAAATCACCCTGATAGATGCCCGCGTCTTTCATAGAATCGCCTTTTACCCGTAATGCAAAAACATCCTTGCCTTTTATCAGATAACGGTCAATTTTTATATTGCCTTCGATGTTTTCTACTGCCAGTATTGGTTGGCCCGCTGCAACTTTTCCGACAATCGGAACGATGATATAATCATCCTTAATTACTGCAGATTTTTCAAGTAATTCAATGGTTCGCGCCCGATAGTGTCTTTTACGAATATAACCCTTTTTTTGAATCGCATTGAGATGATCAAAGACACTTGGCTTGGTCATCTTAAAATGCTCGGCAATCTCATCATACGATGGCGGATAACCATTACGCTCAAGATACTCTTTTATGAACTTAATAATACCTGCTTGTTTTTTAGTTAATTCTTTACTCATATCAATATTATACCTAACTTTTGTAATGATGTCAAGAATAAATTTTTGGTTGTTTGAAATAAAGGGGTTGAGTACATAAATGAGATACGTTCGTATCCGAAATGATGATATAGAGAATTTTTTTATATCTTTATTGTGTCGCCGACAATTTTTTACTGTCGCTCCAACACCAAATCGCAACTGAATCGACAACTATAAAACCGCA
>CAYYPG010000078.1:0-9914 GCA_964473505.1 uncultured bacterium
CTTATGCCTGCCTCGGCTAACCAGATCTAAATAAGTTTCTAAATACCTGATGACGGAACACGGTAATCAGAATTTGGTATCTCATTATAATTATCTAAGAATCTCGGCGATAAGTTAAATACCTTTGACAGTATTTTCCTATTGGTTTTCTTTAAGAGTTTCGCAGGCGATGTTCGGTCTTTCTGTCAATTGTTTAACTTTAATTGAATTATACACGCTTTTCATTAACCAATTTTACTTTCCGATATCTCGAATCAATTATATCCCCTGGATTACCATGTATCTTTCCTGAAACATAATATATGGTTTGAATTAAAACCCGTTAAAAGTGCATAAGTTTATAAGAGTGATGTGTTGGATTGCGGCCTTCTAATGCTGGATATGGATATTTATTATACTTTAGACTTATACGGTTTTTATAGATTGAGATAAAGATTTTAAGGCATCTTAATGAACATTTTGGTCTAATTAAGTAGGCAACCTAATAGCAGTGTATAAGTTAGCCCAGTTTTTCAATATGTTGGCATTGAGCTAGGAGGGGCTAGATGATTGTGCAAAAAGTTTCATAAATTATTCTCAATTCACAATATCAAGTGAACACCGAGAGAATATAAAAGCAAGAAATGTTAGTGTTGGCTAATACCCTGAATGATGTGACACCTATATTCTGATTCAGAGAATCGTCAGTCTCTATTTTCAATAGTTTTTGAATTCAAGATTTTGTATCCAGCCTCGATTAAGCATAAATTGATCCTACATATTGAGAATGCGAAATGCACCTATTTTTTTCTGAATAGCAAAAGATAATTATTATTTCGGCTTATGTTTTTACCAACATAATAATCGTGATTAAAATAGTTTCTTGTTCAGTTCTTTTAAATAATTCTATAAGTAAAATTCAACCTCAGAGTATGATCTTCTGATGTTTGCTATTCTTAATTTTAGTCTCTCTTTAATACTTGATTTCTTTATATTTTTTGGAGGAAAACAGTTTTGCGTTCAGCTGGAATCTTGATACCATGTTCATCAAAGGCAAATTTCAAAAGTCGTCTTAAGTCTATTTCCGCCTTCCATTGAGTCTGGGGTTTAACTTTTGTTACGATACGAATTGTTGCCCCGGCGGGAGAAAAATCTAAGATACCTTGCACAACAGGTTCTTCTAAAACGATTTCTGGATTATTTTTTGCCCAGTCTTTAGCAACTTTTTCTGCAATCATCATCCCGCGGGAAATGTCAGTGTCATAATCTAAATTGACACTTACCAAAGCCCGCATAAAATCTCGATTGTAATTACCAAAGCGAGTTAGTTCGCCATTAGGAATTGTTCGCAAAACACCCGAATAATCACGAAATTGAGTAGTTCTGAGACCAATTCGTTCAACCGTACCACTTTCCGAACCGATTTCAATCACATCTCCCACACTGATTAAGTTTTCAAATAAGATAAAAAAGCCACTTATAACATCTCGAATCAGAGTTTGAGCGCCAAATCCTACCGCCAAACCAATAACACCAGCACCAGCTAAAATTGCGCCGTAATTAACACCTAATTCACGAAGAATTGCGATCAAGATAATAAAGAAAGTAAGATATTTGAGAATACTATTGGTTAAAGGAATAATCGTCATTGCTCGCGGTTCTTGATGCTTTTTTAAAAGACGGGATAAAAACCAGGAAACAGTTCTGTAGACCACAATACCAATGAAAATAATTATCAAAATGACGATGACTTTACTGAGATAATGAGCGATACGTTGCGGTCCCCAAAACCGGCTATAAAGTTCATTCCAGAATGCTTGCCACATACCTAATACAATATCAATAACAATATCATTGTCAAGTATTGAAAACAGATTATTTGGAAAACGAGACGGGCCACGAAGCCGTATCAAGCTATGTTATCTTATATCCTCAAAGTTTATCATCACTACCATTCCTTCTTGTCGGGGTATAAACTTTTTCTGCCCTCCAATATTATAGGTCAATGACGTCGCTTCGCTCCATCTATGCTTCGCATTTCGTATCATTATCTTCAGGTCAACCAGTCAGAAAGTATTCTAATGGCAACATCTTGAAAATAACTGACACCGGATAGGACGGACGACCAAAATCTTTGAGGTAATAGGTCTCAATATTACAATTAATCTCTTTATTTTATTAATGATTAAACTAAACTGGGCAGAATCACTTTTTCAATCTGGATACTACGAAATCCAAAATCTTATCGGCTATTATTGTTTTATCAGTTAAAGGAATGTGTAAAACATTTTTATTAGCGTCGACAATAACCACTTCATTAGTATCGCTTTGAAATTCTGCACCGGCTTTTCCTATATCATTAGCAATAATTAAGTCTGCTTGACTTGCTCGAAGTCGCGCATAAGCGATTTCTGTCAATTCTTCAAAAGAACGATTGCATTCTGCTTTAAATGCCACTAAGTAAGTATGCGGACTAACCCGTTTAATCTCATTGATAATTTTTTTAGTTGGTGTTAGTCTTAAATTAATTTCGTCCATATTGTCGGTAGCGATCTTTTGTTCAGACGATTTTACTGGTGTAAAATCAGCGCATGCGGCTGCAGCAAACATTATGTCGTATTTAGTGGAATGTAATTCAGATAGCACCGCCAATCGCATCTGCTCAGTGGTCTTGACATTTATAATATTTAGATCCTGGGGTGGCGATTGTTTTCCTGGACCGTAGATTAATGTAACTTTGGCACCCCTTTGGTATGCCTTCTGGGCAATTGCAATCCCCATTTTACCGGAACTCAGATTGGTAATTATCCGAATCGGGTCAATGTATTCTATGGTTGGTCCTGCTGTTACTAAAACCGATAAATTACTCATATCCTTATTAGTGAACTTAAATAACACCGCTTCAACTATTTTGTCAACTGAAGCTATTTTTGCCTTGCCTTCTTGGATGTCTGGCCCGATAACTTCACAACCCATCTTTTTTAATTTTTCGATATTCGCAGCGAGAATTGAATGCCGATACATTGACTCGTGCATAGCGGGAACAATGTAAATGGGAATCCCGGATCCGAATGCCACTGAAACTAATGAAGTAACCGTTGTATCATCAATACCACAGGCGATCTTGCTAATTGTATTTGCAGTTGCTGGTGCAATCAAAACCAAGTCGGCTTTTTTACACAAGGCAACATGTTCAATTTTGCCCGTTAATTCTGTTATTACCGGATTTCCAGTTGCCCATTCCATTAAATCAGGGTGAATAATTTTCTGAGCCATTTTCGACATCACCACATAAATACAAGCACCTTGACGCATCAATTCCCGTGCAATTTCAGGACACCTGACGCAGGCAACACTACCAGTAATACATAGAATAATATTTTTATTTTCCAACTTATTGCCTTTCGTTCCAACTATATCATTTGAAGGATGTAGCATATTCCCTTTTCTCTTTATTGAATACTCTAATAATTTCTTTTAAATCTTTAATCAACATACAAAGGTGAGAAAGTTTAATATGAGGCATTATTACGATGCGAATGTGATTAGGAAATTGAGATATCGCCCAACCTTTTTGTCTTAGCGCAATTGATAAATCAGCAGTCCTGACAATGTTTGATTTAATTCCGACAATATTTAAAGTCGGTTTACAAACAACACTTATACTGCCAATTTTCTCAACTTCTTGAACGAAATAATCAGTTAACGCCATGCAGTTTTGCACTATTTTTCCATATCCGTTAATTCCAAGATGTTTCAACAATGACCAGACAACGATGGCTGATGCCCCGGGTCTTGTGCCGAGTAAAGTCTGAGGAGATTTTCCACCAGCAAGATAGTCAACCTTCATTTGAATCTTTTTCATTAACTCAGGATTACGAAATAGGATAACACCAGCAGGAATTGTGGCTAATCCCATTTTATGTGGGTCAAGAGTAATTGAACTTACGCCAGCCAAACGAAAATCAAAAGCAGGTACTTCTGATTTATCAGTTTTATTAATAAATGGTAGTACGAAACCACCAAATGAAGCATCAACGTGTAAATGTAAATTATGTTCCAGTGCAATGCGGGAAAGTTCAGGAATTGGGTCAACAACTCCTAAATCGGATGTACCCGCAATGCCGATAATTGCCAGGGTTTTATTAGTAATTGTTTTTTTGACCTTTTTTATATCTATTTGGAAGTGGTCATTATGACTTATCTTTATTAATTTTAAGTTGAGTAAATTTGCGGCTTTATCAAAAGAGAAGTGAGCCGATTTAGATATAATGATTTCATTTTTGTGAGGGTTGCTTGTAAAATTTCGGATTGCCCAAAGCGCCACAATATTAGCCTCCGTGCCACCTGACACAACATTTCCAACCGTATTGGAATATCCCAGCATGGTGCCCAGCATTTTAATTACCTCACTTTCAATCTGGGCTGTGCCTTCAAAAAGACCAGGGTCACCTAAATTCTTTTCCATGTTTTGACAATAAAGCGCTTGCGCAAACGGATGAGCTCGAGTACACATTGAACCGACGATTCTTCTCGAACTAAAAGATAAATCTTTTTTCAATCGTTTCTTTAATTCTGATATTACTTTTTGACGGCTCCAACCTTTTATCGGTACGGTTGAAGTTTCAAAAGTAACTGTGTTTTTCATTGGGAAAGACTTCGGTTTGAACTTCGTCCTTAAATTTACTCACTGCCTGGACAATAATCTTTGACAGGTTCGCATATCTTTTTACAAATTTGGGTTTAAAACTTGGGTCTAAACCCAGTAAGTCATTTATTACTAATACTTGACCATCACAATATTTTCCCGCACCAATTCCAATCGTAGGAACCGACACCCTTTCGGTAATTTTTTTGGCTAAAGCACAAGGAATACATTCGAGCACAATTGCAAATACGCCTAATTTATCTAAATTTATTGCGTCGTTTAAAATTTTTTCCGCTGAATTTTTATTTGTGCCTGTTAATTGATATTTTAATGCGGTCTGGGGTAAAAGGCCTACATGTCCCATTACTGGTATGAAATTTGATATTAACCGCTTGATGACCTTTGGGTTACAACCTTCAACTTTTACACCAGCTGCTCCCGCTTTAATAAATGCCTTAGCGTTTCTTAAAGCCACAGATGGAACTGTATAAGAGTTAATGGGCATATCAGCAATTACCGGAATCTTCGTCGCTCCTCTTGCTACGGCTTCAGTATGATAGAGCATATCGCGCATTGTGACCTTTTTGGTATCAGGATAACCGGCAAAGACCATACCCAAACTGTCTCCGACTAATATCAGGTCAATGCTTGTTTTATCCAGAAGTTTTGCCATCTGATAGTCATAAGCAGTCAGCATAACAATTTTTTCTTTACCTTTTTTAGCTCTAATTTCATCTAATTTAATTAGTCTCATATAATTAAGGTCTCTAAGAATCTAATTAATGCATATAACATCTCATTATACGGCGTTGGAATGTTATATTTTTTACCTAACTCAACGATTTTGCCATTCAAGAAATCGATTTCGGTCTTATTCCCTTTGATGATATCTTGATACATTGAAGAATAATTTGTATAACTCTGAATTGCTTGGTCAATTTTATCAGTTATATTATCTGATAAACAAACGCTCTCGGCCGCACTGATTTTTAAACATTCTTGGATAACTTCGTGACGAATTTTTTTAAGTTCGGGCGAACCAATTTGGTAATTTCTGACTCGTAAAATCGCGGTTAGCGGATTTACTACACAGTTAAATATCACCTTTTGCCATAATTCCTGCTTGAAATTTGTTGAAATGCGGGTGGGCAATTTGCTATCGTTAAACATCTGCATAATTTTATCCGCGGGCTCAATAGCATCAATTATCGTTTCCCGAATGGTCAAATGAATTTTTCCCGGCTCAATTTCCCAGGCACCCAAATTAACAATGCCTCTAATTACTTGTGCGCGGTCATTAACAATTTTTTTAACAATTTCTTCGTTTCCCAAACCATTTTGTAAAATTAGAATTGTGGTCTCTTTACAAAGTAACTGGACAATCGGTCTAATTGCCGATTCTGATTGATGTGCCTTAGTGATCAAAAGAATTAAAGTTTTCGCCGGAATTTCCGTTAAATTAACTTGGGCTTTTAGATAGAATTTCTTTTCAACATCATCGGTTATAATCGTAATGCCTTTCGTGGTTATTCCATTTACCACCTCTGGGGTATCAATTAGCAAGACATCGTTTTTTAACGAAAGTAATGCACCATAAGACTTTCCAATTACCCCGGCACCGAGAACAATAATCTTATTAAAAAACATTTTTTTTCTTTACTTGTTGTGTAAGACGATTTAATCGTTTAGTAATGAGGTAAATCATATCGTTAAGAATCTGTTGATTGTTATATTCATTAGCGATATGCTCTAAATAGTCTCTTTTTCGATTTTTTAAGAGTCTGACTTGGTCTATGAGTTTTGGTATTGTTCTTGTAATGTTATCCACAATAGTAATCGTAGCGGATTGGGCAGTACGGGAAAGCGGGTTTAGGTCAACGGTAATAACTTTTTTACCTAACTTCACCAAGGCTTGAGTTCGGTCACCATCTTCCAAGGGAACAAAGACTAAATCTGCGAGATATATACCCCTTAAATCCACCCATCTGCGGTCGCTTGATATTTCAGGAATTTTTGTTCGATAAGCGCGGTCTACACCATAAATTTCCTTTAATCCTTCTTTAGCCAAGAGTTTTTTTATAACCAATTCTCTTTGATGAGAACGGTAAAAAAGATTAACTTCCACTTTAGCATTTGTGAGTTGGGCTAATTCAATAATTGATTTTGCCACCAAAGCAGCGACATTTCCATTAATTGATATGACCGGATAATTAGCAATTAATAAAGATGCAGCTGCGGCCCTTATTGCTTTTTTAGCCGGTGCGACAGTTTTTTCACCTAACAAATAATCAAACGCCTCACCGCGACCGTGAGCAATCAATCCGGCGCTGGTAACGACACCTGAAAAAAAGTGTTTAATTAACTGTTCACGGGTTAATAACGATTCGGCACGGGGATGATTGACCGGTATTTTATGCTTTTTAAAAGTCGTAAACATTTATAACAAAATCCTTGCGCCCATATGGTCAATGTCGGCAACGATTAATCTCCTGGAAGCATTTGTTAGTGTATTAAAAATTCCGATGAGTTTTGGTGCATCGGTTGTCTTAACTATTGAAAAGACCGTTTCGCCAAACATCGCCTGACTACAGATAAAACCATTTTTATCCGCTTCATCAATTATTTTTCTTATCTGTTCTGACATTAGTCCAACCGACTCAGCAAAATCTCTTGATATCGCCATAAAGTTTTCTATACTGGGTCGGCTTAAAAACTTTTGCAATGCCCTTTTTCCATTTTCATTTATTCGCTTTCGAATTTTAGCGTCACTCAACATCTTTTCTGTATGCATCTCGCCTAAGACTAAACATAAAACCAAATAATCATCATCAACTGGTATCGATTCGGCTACACCAACTCCTGGTGCGCCTGGTTCTTGTCGGACAACAAGACCGCCGACTGTTTGAGCTAAAACTGTTCCCAAACCTGTTTTACACCTAACCTCAGCAATATGGGCAATCTGGCTTGCTTTACGCGAAGAGATAAAAACATTCAATTTTTGATTCATCAGGTATGCCAAACTTAATGCGCAACCGCCACTTGCTCCTAAACCACAGCCAATTGGAATATCACTGGTATGTTCAACCACAACATCTGATGGAAAAGACCTTTGTAAACGAAAAAGATTTATAACTTCTTGCGTAACAATTGCATTACTGGTTTTTTGCCCATTAATAAATATTTCAGTTGAGTTGGCAGATGAAGCTCGAAATTTGATGCATGTTTTAACGCCCCGAGTTATACAGACACCAGCACCGCGCGAACCTTTATGCAATATATCTCCGGATTCATCGCAGATCTCAAAAAAACCCGTTATATGGCCTGGAGCGAAAGCAACAACTTCGTTTAACGTCTTCTCCGACATACATAATTATTAAAAGACTTTGATTAAAATAAATATACTTTTAAAATTATTATGTGTCAAGAAAGTGCTGCAATATGACCAACACACACTATCCAGTTTGTGAAATTTAATTATAATGGTTATGGGAAAGGGGTTTTCAATTAGTAGAGGTTAATTACAATATGTCCAACATATACTATACAGCTTATGAAAGAAATTAAATAAGATATATGAAACCGGTTTTTCAACGAGCAAAGGTTAATTTTAAGAATATAGGACAATTTACAAAATATCTCCTATATTATATTAAAGAGTTGAAAACCAGTTCTAATTATGATAACAATCCAGAACATTTCAAGATATGACTATCCAATATCCTCTTGGTTATCTAAAAAGGCGGAAGCCAAAGATTAACGATAAAATCCATTATGTTGTTCCTATAAAATAATGTTAGATAATTAGGTCATTAGAGTGAATACAATGTCTTGACACCGCACCTAATGAATAAAAATTGCGATATTCCTGGTTAATCCTTTTATTTTTCCATCCAGGTCTGAATTCATTTATGCTTAAGAGGTCGGTGTCTTTTTAAAAACAGACACAGTTTTCTTTGGGTACTAAAATCTTTTGAACCAAAAAATCCTCTTGCGCCTGCAGACCTTAAAAAACATGTAAACGACTAATCTTCTGAAGATTATACTCACTAGTCAACGCTGCGTCAATTCCAATGCTTCCGCAGTTTATCAGGTCAGTTTATCAAGTTTTATAAATTTTTCGTATATCTATGTAGACACTAAAAAATAATTATTTAGGTTCAGAAGATTAGCCATTTTAATTTTGTCTGTTAGCCTCAATTGACAAGTAAACTTAGCTTGTAAGTGCCAAGATTAATCCGCTAATGAAAAATGCGCCTAAAACACCAAGAATACAGTCAGTTGTATTTGGACCAGTTTCAGGCGATGTAATACCAAAGGTTAAGGCAGTAGAAGTAAATGTGCCTAAATCTTCAGTGAAGACCGCTGATGCTCGCAAGCCAGTAAGAACACGGAAATAATAAGTTCGGAATAAAATTAATCCACCTCCAGCACTAAGCGCAATGCCGTCATCAGATTTTTCATTTTCATACGTTCCGATAGATAATTTATGGACGCCTACACCGCCGCCAATATAAGAAGAAATATCTTGCTGGGAAAATACTTTATACACAAGGATATCAAAATGGTAATCCTTAAAGTTATTTTTGCCACGGCGAAGCCCCATTAGCGCCTCAGTCATTAAATTAGGTGTTTCATAACTGACCGCAGCATCAAGTGTAAAGAGCATTCGGCCAAGGCCCTCCAGCGATTCATTATGAGAAAAGGGAAATGTATAGCCGGTCTTGAACATTATCGTGCCAAAAGTCCTGCGTGTCTTAAATGGTGGTTTTTCTGCTTCGGTTACTTTTCCCACTTCAATCGTTGCGGCAAAAGGTTTTTTGGTTTCAATTGCATTACCAATTCGTTCCATTGTAATATCTAAATCTTCAACAGACACAGCAGAAGCCTTGTCTCTAAATTCAACCGTACTGGTATTAACATCAATTAGTTGATAGGAAATAATTATTTTCTTGCCTAAAAGGGACATAGTGCCAATAACAGCTTTATCTGCTCTTAACGATTTAGCCCGTTCCGTGGCTTCGGTAATCGTATAACATCTCACACCTGATGGCACTTCGATTATTGTAAAGAACTCGCTTTTCGCTAGGTAATTTTTCAGTAGTCGGGAAGCAGTCAGCACAGTGATCGAATCAACTCCGACTGGTTCTAAGTCAAACACCACTATTTTGGGTTGTGCCTGAAGTAGCATTGATGTGATTGCTACCAATAGCAGCGTTCTTCTAATAGGCATAAAGTGCCTGTGCAAAAATGTGTATTTTAGACTTGACTAATGATTATTTTTGATTAT
>CAYYPG010000079.1:0-9885 GCA_964473505.1 uncultured bacterium
ATTCTTTTACTGCCGATTTAACTACCTCATAAATTTTTTCATTACCAATATTACTGAGTACTTTATCGATCAGTTGGGCAATTATTTTCATCTCCAGTTCTTTCATTCCCCGAGTTGTGAGGGCAGGTGTGCCTAATCTTATTCCTGAGGCGATAAATGGTTTTTGGGGGTCATAAGGAATTGTATTACGGTTCACTGTAATATTGGCTTTGCCTAAAGCGTTTTCGGCATCTCGACCAGTAATATTTTTACTGCGTAAATCGACCAATATCAAATGGGTATCTGTGCCGCCCGCGACTAAACGATAATTTAATTTGGCTAACTCTTCGGCTAAAGTTTTGGCATTAGCAACAATCTGTTTTTGATAAATTTTGAAATCATCGGTTAATGCTTCTTGAAAAGCAACCGCTTTGGCCGCAATGACATGTTCTAAAGGACCGCCTTGCATACCCGGAAAAGTAGTTTTATCAATGGCTTCAGCATATTTTGCTTTACACATAATAATAGCACCGCGCGGACCACGTAAAGTTTTGTGCGTTGTCGTGGTAACAACATCCGCATAGGGGATAGGTGAAGGATGAAGTCCAGCAGCAACTAAACCAGCAGTATGGGCAATATCAGCAACCTGATAGGCACCAACTTCATCACAGATTTCTTGAAACTTATCAAAATATAAAAACCGAGGATGGGCACTGGCACCAGAAACAATAATTTTAGGTTTATGCTCCAATGCCAATTTTCGCAATTCTGCATAGTCAACAACTTCTGTTTCCGGGTTAACACCATAATGAAAAACCTTAAAATATTTGCCGGAAAAATTTATTGGATGGCCATGTGAGAGATGACCACCATGAGTTAAATTCAATCCGAAGATTACATCACCGGGATTGGCTAAAGCAAAATACGCTGCCATATTAGCCTGTGTGCCTGAATGGGGTTGGACATTAACATGCTCAGTACCGAAGAGTTGTTTAGCCCGTTCAATGGCTAAAGTTTCCACCACATCAACATATTCGCAGCCACCATAATACCGTTTTTTGGGTAAACCTTCTGCATACTTATTAGTTAAAACTGAACCTAATGCCGCCAAGACTGCTTCCGAGCAAAAATTTTCTGAAGCAATTAATTCCAAGGTTGAATGTTCGCGATGCGTCTCATTTTTAATTGCTTCAAAAACTTCTGGGTCTACTGTTTTTAATATTTTTTCATTATCCATCTAAAATTCCTCCTCGTAGTTATTAAATAGAGGATGCTTTGGGTGATAAAAATTTTCCATGTCAAAAATTTAATATCTATTTTAAATTCTACTAATTGATAAAATCTCTAAACATAATTAAAGACGATAACTTACTTCTAAAAAATATACTAATAGAATACTTTTAAAAAGTAAAATGTCAAGTAGATGATTAGGGAAACTTCTGAAAAATGCTCAAAAGACAGCGAAACAAAAGAAAAAACAAAGTCATGCTTATCCTTTTCATGCTTTTTACTTTACACTAATATTGACTTTGTTAAAATTCAAGACTGCGAAAATCTGTTGCCCAAAGTTTTTTCGTGGTAGATAGTTTATATTAGACATACCGCTTACTTAAAAAGATTTTAAGGCTGAAAATATCTATTCATAACCATAACCGATATTTTTTTTCTTAAGCATGGTAAAAACTTTAAGAACTGATTTTACGGACATTATTATATTTCATTATATTTCTTAATCTTATATCGATGTTATGTCCAACATTAAAAGTTCTGGTAATATTGGCGAATAATAATTTTACTTCAAGTTCGTCGGGTATTTTATCGGATTAAAAGTAAAAACGACGCCTGTTTGTTTCAATGATGAATGAATATATGGTATATAGATAAAAAATATCTCAGTTCCATTTATTGGTTGACTTTAGAAATTACAAAAATAGTGGAAATATTTATTAAAGGGAATGGTGATGAGAGTTTTGATAGATGTTTTGCCAAATCGGGTCAACTAAATTTTTTAGTTCTTCATCGTATTTTTTCATCGCACTAAAATAATTCGGGTTTTCCAGATAGATACAATCGGGCGCATAATCTAAAGGTTTTGCATTATACTTTTTAATAATGGAAAACGCTTCTTGAAAATGGTCTCGAATGATACAAGGTCTAAGCCAGTTAAAGTTCGATGGATTTTCTGAATTTATAGATGTTTTTTTACCATGAGGATAACCATATTGACATTGCCAATTTCTTACGGCTTCAAAGAAAGGAGTTTGGATTGCATCATTCAGATTACCACCATTTTCAAATATTGTTTGAATGTTAGATACCGCATATGGGAAAAAGACACAGGGTGCAACATCCCCATGCCAATTGATATGGAGATAACCGCCTTCACGGCCACCGGCAATACAACCACTGGAGGCAGATCCGTGATTCCAAAAGTCCACCAAAAAGACTTGCTTGTTTTTGATTAATTCCCAAGTGCGCTGCCACATCCAAACTCGTTGTGATGGTGTTGGCATATAATCCACTGCCACATCACGTCCAATTGGCATATAATGGAAAATCCATCCATATCCTGCGCCAATCTTATCAAAAAAGAAATCAATAAATTCATCTGACAAAATTTCTTCATAATTTTCTCGAGTTGCCGTAATTGATATGCCAAAGAGAACTCGGTTTTCTTTGAGTCTTTCCATTACTTTGACTATCTTATCAAAGGTGTTAGCACCTCTTCTTCGGTCTGTAGTATCTCGCATGCCTTCAACAGAAATTGCCGGTGTTAAGTTTGCCAATTTTGATAGTTTTTGAGCAATCGAAGAGTTAATCATCAAACCGTTAGTAAATGTTAAGAATATACAGTCAGGAAATTCACTCGCAAGGTCTAAAATAGTTTTGTTATCACTTTTATAGATAAACGGTTCACCGCCAGAAATAACAAAGAATCGGGCGCCCCATAAATGGTAAGCATCACTAATAATGCGTTTAACCACCCAATATGGCAGTTTATCTTGTTCACGGGCTGAATTGGCATAGCAATTAGGACAGAGAAGATTACATTGTTTTGTCGGACTGATAACTAAGAATCCCGGAGGTCCATAACCATATTTTTCTAACCATTCTTGAGTAATACTTTTCAAATCCTGATTCATGAAAATGGCTTTTACGAAAATGTTTAATGTTTTTGGCGATATCCGCGACCGATTTATTATATTGAGCATTGCCCTAATTAAATAATACAACTCTTCAGCAATGCGCGGCGTATTAGCATATAAGGGATTTTGGGCATTATCTCGGATTAACTTCGGTTTGCCTAAGCCGTAGATTGTTTTAACAACAAAAGGTATTCGGACTGTATTTATTAGGTAATAAATTAATTTCACGACCGTATCAGAGTTGCTTATAATCTTTTCTTTAGGTTTGGGCATAGGGATTAAAAAGCTATTTTTATTTATGTTATTTTATAAAAATCATCATATTTTGTCAATATTTTTGTACAATAAGCCAAACTTATAAGATTTATTATTATGCGAGACTGGTTCAAACATTAGCAAAGGTAATTTTGAAAGCTGTTTAAGATTATGGGAGTATGAAAATTATCCTTTTTATTAGCAAGAAAAAACCGATTTCTGATTTTGAACTCAATCTACAAGACGATGGTTTTGGAATAGTAGAAGTCTTAAAGTTATCTAAACAGCATATATCTGAAATTGCTGGCTAAAGTCCATTTTGGTGCTGATTATGTTGACTATGACGACCATGGGTGCCTTCTATTTTGACCACACATTTTGACACGACCAATCTTGATTTAGAATTTATCGATGGAAAGATTTAACCAAAGTTGACAGTTTTTTTGCTAATAAAGCTGAGAGCGCCTTACGATTCATTCGCCACTGCCAATTATTTTTATCGGTTGCTGGTTGATTCATCCGGGCATTAGCATCTAATCCTAAAATATCCTGCATTGGAATTATTATCAAATCTGCATTGGATGCCATTAACAATTTAATTAATTTCCAATTTAATTGTTTTGGTGATATTTGAAAGGACGTTTTGCATTGACGGCACAGCCCAGACTGAGATTTATTTTGTTTCTTGGTGTCGAATGACCATTTTAAATAGTTAAATAGTCGCTTTTTTTCTTCAAACTGGGCTTCGTTTTTATACCAGCCAATGACGGTGTTATTGTCATGAGTTCCAGTATACGCAACGCAGTTTTGCTCATAATTATGGGGTAGGTAGGGATGGTTCGGATTGTCTTGATTAAAAGCAAAGAGTAATACCTTCATTCCAGGAAAATGGTACTGGTTCATAATCTTTTTGACATCAGGAGTAATCACGCCTAAATCTTCAGCGATAAATGGAAGATGGGGAAATTTTTTTGCCAGATGAAAAAAGAAATCTTTTGCCGGAGTTTTAACCCATTTTCCCTTGATTGCGGTCTTGGCTTTTGCTGAAACCTGCCAATATCCAACTAAGCCCCGAAAATGGTCAATACGCAATACATCATATAATTTCAGGTTATGTTCTATTCGTTTCAACCACCAATGGTAATGGGATTTTCGCAAGACATTCCAATTATATAAAGGGTTACCCCAGAGTTGGCCGGTCTTACTAAAATAATCCGGAGGTACACCAGCAACGACACTGGGTTCTTTATTACGGTTTAATTTGAATATTTCAGGATTAACCCAAACATCAGCACTATCATAATTGAGATAGATGGGCAAATCACCAATGATTTGAATATTTTTTTGATGCGCATATTCTTTTAACGATTGCCACTGCTGATAACAGATATATTGTAAAAATTTTTCAAACTCAATAGCGGTTGCCTGGTTTTGGCGAAAGTAATTTAACGCTGTTCGGTCGCGATCTCTTAACTGTTTAGGCCATAGTTTCCAGGATTTTCTTTGATAAAAATCTCGAAGCGCGGAAAACAGTGCATAATCTTCTAACCAGTAACAATTTTCCTGAAGAAATTTTTTATATTCGGAACTCTTGCGTAAATGTTCAGAGCGCATAAAAGCAATGGTAAATAGTCTTTTCTTATACTCAGTAACTTGAGCATAATCAACTTTGGTCGCAGAGAATTTGGGTAGCGGTAAAATATCCGATTCTTTTAATAACCGAGCCTTAACTAATAGTTCTGGGCTAATAAATAGCGGATTTAAGGCAAAAGCAGAGACACTATGGTAAGGTGAGTTTCCAGTAGTCAAATCAGTAGGATTTAATGGTAGAATCTGCCAATAACGTTGATTAGCCTTAAATAGAAAGTCAATGAATTTATACGCAGCAGGACCAAAATCTCCAATGCCAAACTTTGAGGCTAATGATGTGATGTGAAGTAAAATACCACTGGCTCTATTTAGAATCATATAAAATCAAGTTTAAAAGTATTTCAATTTAGACACGGTCCGTAATGCTCTACTTTGATAGGCGGTGAGTAAATATGGAGTAAGATAATACCATCTTAATTTAGAATCATAGAATTTAGAATTAAAAATCATTAAGTTTATACATAATAGCCTTAGAACAGTAATGCTCTACTTTGATCGGTAATGGTTAAATATGGCGTAAGATATTACCATCAATTTAGTTTCATAGAATTCAGAATTAGAAATCATTAAATTCTATTTAGACATTACCCAAAACGATTATCATATGGTAATTTTTAACAGTACTAGTCTGCTAAAAATAAGGTAAGAAAAGATATAATGAATTCGGTTAAAAATCATTTTGGTGTCGTGTAAGGTTTTACAAATATATCATAAACTTTAGCACCATTCTCGTATTCTTTAATATTGCTTGGTGCGGATTTTAGTATTTTCTGATATTCAGATTCTAAATCAACACCTGTAATTTCTCGGGTTAATTGGATTGCCCGACCAGCATATCTTAAGACCTGAATAGTCTCAAGGTTAGATATGTCATCAAAATACCAGCCACAACTGGTATACATCATCAAGGCATTATATTGAAGGTCAAAAAGTTTCATTAGTTGTTCGCTTTCTTGAACAGATAATTCTTGAGCACAATGAAGATTAAGGAATTGAGTGACATTTTGCGGATTAGGATTTAAGATAATCTCAATATAATCATTGCGTGCTTGCCAAAAGTCTTTGAGATAGCGATTGGCAATTGGTTCGGTAATTTCTATAATCTTATCGCGTAACCAGTCCATTGCGGTTCTTAAGGGTTCTCGCCAATTTTGTTGCCATTCAGCATGTTTCCCGGTTTTACAACCACAATTTGACCGCCATCTTTCAATTCCATGGACACAACTCCAAGAGGTATTTTCTATTATCTCTACTTCATCATTGACTGGGTGTTGTGCTAAGAATTCAGTATAATTAGTTAATTGTGCCAAACGATTCGTTTCAATATAATTGAGACAATAGGCTAATGCTATCTCACCAAAACGATGATGATGTCCATAAGTTTCACCGTCAGTCGCAATATGTACTAATTGAGGTTGATTTTCATTGGAAAATGAACCAGCGAGTCGTTGAGCCATGACTTCGCCATTGGCTAAAAGGTTATTAAATGCCACCTCCAATGAAATATTCTTATTATAGAAAAAGATAGTAATCATTCGATTATTCGGCAGATAACACAAATATGGTTTGGTCGTATCAATATTGCCATTAGTATCTGACCAGTGCTCATGTTTAATTTTTCGGGTGCGTTTTGCTTGATGGGGTGCAAGGATGGTAAATTTAATCTCATGGTCCGCTAAGATTTCTAAGGTTTTCAAGTCAACCGCAGTTTCTGAAAGCCACATACCAACAGGTTTTCGTTTAAACCGATACTCAAAATCCTTGATGCTCCAAATAACTTGAGTTCGTTTATCTTGTTCATTAGCCAAAGGCATAATAATGTGATTATAAACTTGAGCCATAGCTGAACCGTATCCGGAATAGATTTTTTGACTTTCAAGGTCTGATTGAATAATTGCGGTATAAACCTCAGGCTTATTTTTTTCTAACCAGGCAAGTAAGGTCGGTCCGAAATTGAAACTGATTTTAGAATAATTATTAATCCGCTTGATAATATTACCTTTTGCATCCAAAATCGGTGCGGATAGATTTGGTTTATAACATTCAGCAGTAATTCTTTGATTCCAATTTGCATAAGGAAAAGCCGAAGATTCAGTTTCAATGTTATTAGTCCACGGATTTTCTCTTGAAGGTTGATAAAAGTGTCCGTGAATACAAATATAACGGCTCATTTTAGATATTTTGGTTGACGAAATATTTCAAAAAAGAAATTAGACAAAATTGCTTTGTGATGTTTAAATATTAAAAACCTTCTGGTAAAATATGTCCGCGTATCAATCAGTCTTCGCATTTTATCTTGTTTTCATTGTAGTATATTTTTGGGGAAACATCTTCCGTGTTTAAATAAATATTTAGTATAGACAAAAGTGGTAAAGTTAATAACGATGAATAAGGTTTTTGACTGTTATCTATTTGTTCCTGAAAGTATTTTTTCAAAGTCTTAAATATTAGTATAGACAAAGGTGGTAAAGCTAATAACAGAGAATAAGGTTTGTTACTGTTATTTATTTGTCCTGAAAGCATTTTTCCGAGTGTTTAAATATTAGTATGGACAATGGTGGTAATGTTAATAACAAAGAATAAGGTCGGTTATTCCATTCTAAATCAGAAGTATGGACGCCGCCGAAATTTCCCATTCCACTGCCGCCATACTCTTGGGCATCACTATTAAGCAGTTCTTGCCAAAAACCCGCTTTCGGTACACCAATGCGATAATTCTCTCTTGGTACTGGTGTAAAATTACAAATTACTGCAATATGTTCATTTTTCGGAATATCTTTTCTTAAATAACTAATAACACTATTATCCGCATCATTAAAATCAATCCATTCAAAACCTGAACATTGAAAATCGGTCTGGTATAAAGCCGATTCATTTCGATATAAATGATTTAAATCTTGAACCCACTTTTGAAGTGCTTGATGGAATGGATATTGTAGTAAATGCCAATCTAAACTTTGTTCGTGAGACCATTCTTGCCACTGGCCAAATTCACCGCCCATAAAAATAAGTTTTTTGCCCGGATGCGTAAACATATAACCTAAAAGCAATCGCAGATTAGCGAATTTCTGCCAATCATCACCTGGCATCTTGGCTAAAAGCGAGCGTTTACCATGAACAACTTCATCATGAGACAACGACAACAAGAAATTTTCCGTAAAGGCATACCAAATGCTAAAAGTTATTTGGTGATGATGAAATTTACGATAAATTGGGTCTTTCTTTAGATATTCCAAAGTATCATGCATCCAACCCATATTCCATTTCAATCCAAAACCTAATCCACCAAGATATACTGGCCGTGTTACCATTGGCCAAGCAGTTGATTCTTCAGCAATTGTTTGAATATCAGGAAATTCTTTATACACGGTCTCATTTAATTTTTTAAGAAAACTAATGGCTTCAAGATTTTCTCGACCGCCAAATTCATTGGGAATCCATTCACCGTCTTTGCGAGAATAATCTAAGTAAAGCATTGAGGCAACCGCATCAATTCTTAAACCATCACAATGATATTTGTCTAACCAGAATAAGGCACTGCTGATAAGAAAAGAGCGTACTTCATTACGACCGTAATTAAAAATATGACTTTTCCAATCAGGATGAAATCCTTTGCGTGGGTCTTGATGTTCGTAAAGATGTGTGCCATCAAAAAATGCCAAACCGTGAAGGTCATTAGGAAAATGCGACGGCACCCAATCTAAAATAACACCGATATTATGCTTATGCAGTTCCTCAATTAAAAACATTAAATCTTGAGGAGTGCCATAACGACTGGTGGGTGCAAAATAACCCAAAGTCTGATAGCCCCATGAGCCATAAAATGGATGTTCCATTATTGGCAAAAACTCAACATGCGTAAATTTCATCTTTTTGATATAATCAATAAGCGGTTGAACTAATTCACGATAGGTTAAAAACTGATTATGCTCTTTTCTTCGCCAAGAACCGAGATGAACTTCATAAATGGAAATCGGTGCATTCAGATTATTATATTTAGACCGCGATTGCATCCAAAGATTATCTTTCCAATCATATTTTAAATCCCAAACAATTGAAGCGGTTTTAGGCGCAATCTCCCAATAAAAAGCAAACGGGTCACCTTTATCTACTGTGTAATCATTAAACTTTGAAACAATATGATACTTATAAAGCATCCCAGAACCAACATTCGGAATAAAACCTTCCCAAATACCGGATTCATCCCAACGAACTTGTAAAAAATGAGCGTGCGGATCCCAATTATTGAAATCACCGCTAACGGATACTTGTTTCGCATTTGGTGCCCAGACAGCAAAATAAGTGCCATTTATATTATTCACTGTCATTAGATGAGCACCAAGTTTTTCATATAGCCGAAAATGATTACCCTGCTTAAAAAGATAAATATCAAAATCAGAAAATAGCGACGGACCGTGAATAACCCGTCCGATTTGTTTTTCAGAATCAGCAAAAGGCTTATTTTGATTCATAATCCTTAACTTGATGAATAATCTAATTTCATAAAAAAATATTATAATTGAGATTAACTGAAAATCAAGATTACCGGAAGATTTACGAACAAGGGTTGGACCATAAGAATGAGTGGTGCTAAAACATTGTATCTCTGCCAAGGATCTACATCTATGGCTACTTTATCTTAACATTATCAGAACACCATAAGTTGTTTAAAATTAACCTTTGCTAATTGCAAAACCTGTTTTCCATAACCATTATAATTAAATTTCATAAACCGGATAATATCTGTTGAGCATATTGCAGAGAAAACTTGACAAAGAGGGTTTATTTTGTATTGTATTATTTAGCAAGATTCTTATAAAATAATATGTCTCTTTTTATGAATGAAACAATGTTT
>CAYYPG010000080.1:0-9812 GCA_964473505.1 uncultured bacterium
AAAGGCTTTTAAGACAAGAAAAGAGTGTTTTAATTTAATTTATGCACATCCACCAATATGCTTATCGTCAGGTAACTTGTTGGAAAACAATAATTCGAATAATATATTCATCTCGAGCGTCAGTTAGTAACAAGACTCGTTTGGGTTCTTAATAAAATGTCGATGAGTAGTTGGGAAACTATAAAAGGTCTAATCGCCTTATTCTTTCTTCAGACGTCATGGTCTTATGCTGGTAAACAAACTTTAGGATTCCTATACGCCTGGATTTCTTTAATCAAGGATTCATCGGAGTTATCGGTTGCTTTAGACAAAAATACATTAAAAAACCTAATTGGTAAAAAAACCGGATTTAACACTAACCCTTATTGTGCAGGTTTACTGTTGGGAATTGCCTTAAATAATGCGAATAATATCACCAAAGAATGGTTTGTATCATTGCAACATATATTAGGTGGTTTAGGCGATGAGTTCTTTTGGCGAACCTTACGGCCTTTGTTGCTGGCAATTGCAACCCTGTTTTTAGCGATTGGTTACTATCAAAACAATTTGCGGATAACACCCTTAGGAATATTTAGGTTTGCGCCGTTATTATTTCTTGTTCCCTATATAGTAATTACCCAATATGTAAGAATAAAAGGTTTAACCGATGGCATTCGGTATGGACAGCGTTCAACCGTTTTCTTAAATGATTTACGAAAATCATTAACTGTTTTGTATCATACATTAGCGTACATCTTAGGCGTATTAATAGTGCTTTTACCACCGATTGCTTCGTATAGTTTATCATCGCCGATCGCCACTATCACCACAGGTCTATTGTTTACGCTTTTTGTTCTATTACTAATTGCCCTTACTTTTGGCCTTTTAAGAAGTGATCGCCGAGCATCGTATCTGTTAATTGCTGGACTCTTGATTTTTCTGATAATTAAGGTAATATTATGAGTAAGATTCAAAAAAATGTCATTATTGGGAAAACAAATATCAACCGTCTCCGTATCGGATTTATCCGAGAAGGATATTTTCTATAATTTTGACGGTAGAACACAACTTGACACGAATTGTATTATGATAACCGAAACGATAGTTATAAAAAATGAAGTTGGATTACATGCCCGACCGGCAGCTCAGTTTGTCAAGGTTGCCGAAAAATTTGCCTCAAAAGTTAGATTATGCAAGGATGGCATTTGGGTCAATGGTAAAAGTGTTTTAGGCATTTTGACTTTAGCCGCCGAAAAGGGCAGTCAAGTTATTTTAGAGGTTGATGGTGAGGATGAGCAGGATGCATTGAAAGAGTTAAAAAAAATTTTGGAAGGTGTTAATGACTAAAAAAGAACTAATTCTTCGAGGAATCCCGGTTTCACCCGGTTTTGCAATTGGCAAGGTATTTGTTTATAAGCGGTTTATTCCTAGTTATCGGGAGCGTATTATTGCTGATAGTGAAATTAAAAATGAGCTTGCTCGTTTTCAAAATGCAATTTTTGCGACCGAACGCGAACTTCGGTTTCTCCAGAATGAGATTCGTCAAGAGATGGGACAAGATTTGGCTGAACTAATCTCTTTACAAATTTCTTTGCTTTTAGACCAAGAACTGCTCCAAGAAACGATTAATTTTATTGTAAACCATAAACGCAATGCGGAATTTGCCTATTCAGAAGTTTTAAAAAAGTATCTGATTCCTCTAAATGATGCGAAAACACCATTTTTTAAAGAACGTTTAGCGGATATTATCGATGTTTCTACTCGAGTGTTGCGAAATATTTCCGGTGAAGAGTTGCCATCAATTTATGAAATTACACCGGGGTCAATTCTTGTGGCGTATGATTTGTTACCGTCAGAAGCCGCACTCTTAGACCCCAATCGCATTGCCGGTGTTGCTACAGAGGTTGGTGGCAAAACTTCCCATACCGCAATTATGACTAAGGGTAAAGAGATTCCTTGCGTAGTTGGAATTGAGCATTTAATGAAATCGGTCGCTTCACCTCCTTCTCAGATTATCCTTGACGGTTCGCGCGGTCTATTAATCATCGAGCCTATGGAAAAACGGATTAGTTTTTACAAGAAAGAAATAGAACATATTAAAAAACAACGAAGTTATCTGGCATCTCTTAAAGAATCGGAATCATCTACTTTAGATGGTAAATATATTGATATTTCGGCTAATATTGAGTTTGTGGCTGAAACTTTATCTGCTTTAGAAAATGGTTGTCGAGGTATTGGATTATTTAGAACCGAATATTTATATTTAGCCAAAAGAGGACCAGTCTCAGAAGATGAACAAACATTAATTTATTCTGATGTTGCTGATAAAATGAAACCATACCCAGTTATCATTCGAACTTTTGATTTTGGTGGTGACAAATTAATCCCAGGATACTTTGAATCTAATCCGTTTTTAGGCTGGCGAGCAATACGATTGTGCTTTGATAATATGGAACTCTTCATGAATCAAATTAAAGCAATTCTCCGTGCGAACACTAAAGGCAATGTGAAATTGATGCTACCGATGATATCCAGTATTGAAGAATTAAGAAAAGCCAAATTAATTATTGAACAAGCAAAAAATGACTTGAAAATCAAAGGAGTCTCTTTTGACCCAAATCTTGAAGTCGGTATAATGGTAGAAACTCCTTCTTGTGCTTTACTTGCCGAACATTTTGCTCAAGAATGTAACTTTTTTTCCATCGGCTCGAATGATTTAACCCAATACACATTAGCAGTTGACCGCGATAATGACCGTGTGCAGAAACTTTATGACCATTTACATCCTGCGGTGTTAAAACTGATTAAACAGACCATTGATGCCGCTCATAAAAATGGCATTTGGGTTGGTTTGTGTGGTGAATTTGCATCTGACCCATTTGGGGTAATTGTTTTAGTCGGATTGGGCATTGATGAATTGTCAATGGTGCCATTTGCAATTCCAGTGGCTAAAAAGATTATTCGAAGCATTGATTTTTCTACGGTTAAAGAAATTGCCCAACAATGCTTAAATATGACATCACCTAAAGATGTTAGTGATTTTCTAAAAGAGAATATAAAGATTAAGTTTCCAGCATTAGCCAAATTTTTAAATGATTATAGTAGCACCAATAAACATAATACCAATTGATGATGCCGAGACCACAAATTAACTCTAATGCATATGAAATTGCGCATAAATACAGAGGTCAGCAATTAATATCAATAAACTAAACCAATGAGCAGAGAATAATTGTCAAAATCACCTACCTATGATACCAGAGAAAATATATGGATAATTATGAAGTGAACAAATATCCAGGATAATTTCCAGTATGAAATCACAAATAAGCAATAATCGGGCAGATTTTTTTCCTTTGGCGTAAAATGATTTAATTGACAAAAGACCGATGTTTAATTTAATCTATACCTTACCGGAACAAATACAGGACGCTTATAATCTCGCTCAAAAACATAAATTTAGTTCAAACTTGTTATCGCAACCGGTTAATATCGTTATTACCGGAATGGGTGGTTCAGGAATTGGGGGTGAAATGCTCAAAAGTTTGTTTTGGGAGATTTTAGACATTCCGATTATTATTTCTCAGGAATATTCATTGCCCGCTTATGTTAAGCCTCAAAGTTTAGTCTTTGCGGTCAGTTATTCAGGAAATACCGAAGAGACATTGGAAAGTTTTGATGTAGCCCTTAAACGCAAATCTCGAATCGTCGCAATTACCAGTGGAGGTAAATTATTGGCATTATGTCAAAAACACCAAGTTGACTGTATTCAAATTCCAACTGGTATACCACCTCGCTGTGCAATTGGCTATTTGTTTATACCTCAATTGATTACACTTGCTAAAATGGGTATTATTAAAAACACCTCGAAAGAGATTAAAGAGACGATAAACACACTAAAAGCCAAGCGCAATCAATATAATCTGCGAGCCAAGACTTTAGCCAGAGAGTTAGTAAACACATTGCCGATTATCTATGCGACGAGTAATCTTTTTAAGCCTGTAGCATTGCGTTGGCAGGCACAATTTAATGAAAATAGTAAGGTTTTTTGTCATAGCAATGTTTTTCCCGAATTAGACCACAATGAAATTGTTGGCATTACAGGTCGAAAAAATGTCGTACATCCATATTATTTTCTGATTCTGATGGATGAAAAAGCCCATTATCGAAATCAACTGCGAGTTGATTTAACTTTAAAGATTATTAAATCTCAGTTAGGTGATATCCAATATAAAAAGTTTTATGCTGATGGTCGCTCAGATTTGACTCGACTCTTTTCTTTAATAATGTTGGGCGATTTAATTAGTTTTTATTTAGGCCAGATGCAAAACATTGACCCGATGCCCGTCTTGGCAATTGATATTCTTAAAAGTAAACTATCCGCGATTGGCCAGCACCATAGAGAAGTATCTAAAATTAGGCGAAAAAAATAACAAAAACTCTTATATATTATATTTGATTTTCAAAGAGTTAGACAAAATTAAACTAAAAGTTTTGATAAAAGATAATTTAGAAGATGTTAAAAGTAATTATTACTTTAACTAAAAACATACAATTATATGAGTACCTTGCGCATAAAAGAAAGAGTTAAGCAAACAAAAGATACTTATTCGTTTATTAAAAAACTGGCAATTAAAAATCTGTATGGATAATCAATGGTAAAAAAGACAGGATTCGGTCAATAATGCGCTAACAAAAGAACGCTGACAAAGTCAATATTGGTTCAAAAGGCATGAAATGCAAAAGCATAATTAATGGTTTTTTCTTGTAGGATTTGGTGTCTCATGAGCATTTTTCAGAAATCTCAACAATTTTGCCTGACAAGGGATAGGTCTGAGTTCAGGATCGAGTCCGGATTGGCTTTTTTTAGAATTGATTACACAAGGTCTTAGGTATTATGGGGTTAGTAATTATAGTAAATTGTGAGAAAGGATAAAATATGTTCAAAGTAATTATTCCCACAGCAGGTGAGGGTCGTCGATTAAAGCCTCACACGCAAACTACTCCCAAAGTTTTGTTAAAAGTTGCGGGCAAACCAATTTTAGGCCATATCTTTGACCGATTAGCGACCTTAAATCCTTTAGAAATAATTGTGGTTGTCGGTGCTCAAGGCAAACAAATTCAGCATTTTTTAACTCAAAACTATTCGCAAAAATTTCGTTTTGTCGAACAACAGAATCCGATGGGATTAGGTGATGCGATTAATCGTGTTGCCGACTACGTCCAAGAAGAACCGGTGATGATTCTTTTAGGTGATACCATTCTGGATTTAGATTTTTCGTCTTTTATCGGCAAAGAAAATTTAGTTGGCGTCAAACCAGTTCCTGACCCGCAACGTTTCGGAATTGTAGAAACGCGCAGTGGTTATGTTACTCGCATTACAGAAAAGCCCCTTGAACCGAGAAGTAATTTAGCCTTAGTGGGCATCTATTATTTTACAAATGCCAAAGCTCTTTTTGATAACCTTAAAAAAATTATTAGCGAAGGCAGAAAAACTCGGGGAGAGTATCAATTATCCGACGCCTTGCAAGAGATGATTGACAGCGGTATAAAAATTAAGACTTATCCAGTTGATTACTGGTTAGATTGTGGAACACCGGAAACATTAATCATAACTAATCGTTATTTACTTCAATCCAATCACTATTTTACTCCCCGAGAAAAAGTTGTAATTATTCCGCCGGTCTATATTGACGATTCGGCAATCATTGAGGAATCAGTAATTGGTCCGTTTGTTTCTATCTCCGAACAAGTTGAAATTCGGAATTGTATAATCCGTGATTCAATTATTAATCAGGATTCCTATGTTGAAAACTGTTTACTTGAGGGCTCAATTTTAAGCGAAAATGCGGTTGTCCGCGAACGAGCTCGAAAACTTAATTTAGGTGCATTTTCAGAAATGGAACTGGGATAATCGGTGTTTAATTATAGACACGATACATCTAAAATGGAACAGGATCTTTGGTGGCTCTGGTTGATTTTGCATTAATATCTACCCTATGTTGTTCAGCGCAGATATTAAATAACTAAGTAGCATTCCGATGACTTTTAAAGTTTTCAGGTGACCCTTGTCCGAAGTCGCACCCCAACCTTGATGAGACCTTACAAAAGGATAAAGATATACCTAAACTATAATAAATTTCTAGAGAGTTCTGACAAAGTCAGTATCGGTTTAGAAAACATGAAATGCAGAAGCATGATTGTTGATTTTTTTATGGGCATTGGTGGTTTTTTTGAATCTTTTTCAGAGTTTTCTTCTACAAACATTGACAATATCTCCTTAAATTCTTTTGGCTTTTCAGCAAGAGCATTGCTAATTTATCAAGACGCTCAATGTTACAAGCCCAAATAATTACAACATCAAGATACAAACATTCTGGAATCCATCATACTTGTCTTGCAGAATCCGCCCAAATAATTACAATATCAAGATACAAACCCATAAAGAAAGACAATTACACCGTATGAAATTTGAGATAATTAAAACCCTCAAGAATTGCAAAGCAAGACTTGGTAAATTATCTTTACCTAATGGTATTGTCAATACTCCAGTATTTATGCCTGTGGGAACTCACGGTAGTGTTAAGACGATGACACCCAAAGAATTAAGAGAACTAGGTGCGGAGATGATTGTTTGTAATACTTATCATCTTTATTTACGACCGGGTCATAAAATCATCGAATCAGCTGGTGGGATTTCAAAATTTATTGGTTGGCACAAACCAGTTTTAACTGATTCTGGCGGATTTCAGATTTATTCTTTAGCCTCCTTGTGTAAGATTACTGACGAAGGGGTAAAATTTCAATCACATATTGATGGTTCATACCATTTTTTTACACCCGAATTAGTCGTAGCAATTCAAGAAAGTTTAGGTTCTGATATTGCGATGTGTTTAGATATTTGTCCTGCCTATCCTTCAACTTATGCTGAGGCAGAAATGGCGATGAGAAAGACCTTAAACTGGGCTTGCCGCAGTAAAAATATCAAGCAAGAAAAGACTAATCTTTTTGGTATTATTCAGGGTGCGACATATTCTGACTTACGAAAGACTTCAGCCCAGGCAACAGTTGATTTGGGATTTAACGGTTATGCCATTGGTGGATTATGTTTAGGTGAACCTTCTAATGTTACTTATGAAATGGTTGAGGTGATAAGAGATTTTATCCCGACAGAATTTCCATGTTATCTGATGGGTGCTGGTTATCCGGAAGATATCATTGAAGGTGTAAAACGGGGGGTTGATATTTTTGATTGTGTCTTACCTACTCGTAATGGCAGAACTGGTACTGCTTTTAGCCGTCAAGGCCGAATAACTATCAGAAATGCCCGGTATATTTCAGATTTTACGCCCCTTGACCCGGAGTGTGATTGTTATACCTGTCAGGGTTTTACCCGCTCTTATCTAAGACATCTTTTTATTACTGACGAATATTTAGGTCCTAAGCTTTTAACATTACATAACCTGCATTTTTATATTACGCTTATTAGAAATATTAGAGAACATATTGCAAAGGGTGATTTTTTCGAGTGGTCTGGTCAATTCTTATCCAACTACACTTCAAGAAATAATAAAAATCAGGAGATTGAATAAAACTATAGTTTTTTATCACGAAAGCCCAACGGTAGCTAATCACACAAAACAGAAATAAAAGATTTTTTACTTTCAAGTAATCAATCGTGGTATTAGTTTAATAAGTTCAGTTCAAATATTTTCAGGAAGATTGGTACTAAGATAGCCTCGTCTCAACTATAACATTGGGACAGCCGACTGGTTCGCCGATTTCACTTATATTTTTGCCATTTAACAAAAATCTCATGAATCGTAATCATCATCAGTTAAACCATAGCGTTTTAGCATCTCAAAGTTCTTCAGCAAAGTTGTACGCTCTTGGTGATAATTTTCTGGATGATAGTTGATTACGCAATCGCCATAGGTTGTAAGTAATTTTTCGACATCTATCTTAGTCATATTATCTATTTTTAGATGTGGACAATATACTTCAATTGTCTCTAAGAGATTTTCCATCGCGTCCTTGGCGATAATAAAAAGCACCGGTTCATTTGCTTTTATATTTAAATTTTCTAATAAAGAAAATACTGCCATTTTATTTTACTCCTTTATAACCACACTTTCGACATTTATATGTTGGCATATTATTTCCTTTTAGGATGTGTTTTTATTAAACCCTTTCGCCAATAAAGAATATCTTTTGGTAAATCAGTAATGAATTTAACAATACCACCCAGATGTGTTTGTTCGTTTGTAGTATAAAGTCCATCAAGAAATGTAGATGCCAATTCTCTATCTTTGGTTGGTTTTTCTTCACTACCTAATTCAGACTGCCATTCTTTTTTCTGTGCTCGACCTGCGTCAAAATCAGTAACAAGTACAAATTTAATTCGAGTTAATAACCGGAATAATACACTATAAAAATGTTTCGGTAAATCGACCATGAAAACTTGTTTTACAACTTACAATTGTAATAAGATAATCGTCAAAATCAGTAACAAGTACAAATTTAATTCGAGTTAATAACCGGAATAATACACTATAAAAATGTTTCGGTAAATCGACCATGAAAACTTGTTTTACAACTTACAATTGTAATAAGATAATCGTCAAAATCAGTAACATGTAAATCTATGTCACCCCAGGCACCTTTAGATTTAGATTCTTTTGTTGGTATTAATAGGTACTCATAAAGAACTTTATATTTTAGAGGGTCTTTATTAATTTCATTACCAGTATAAATTTTAATTCCATCTTTACTTAATTCTTGTTTTAGATATTCTGCAATCCGGAGTTCTAATGCTTTTTCGGATTTTGCAACATAACTTTGTCTTTCTTCCCATGAAGTATATTCTTTTTTCATACTTGTTTAGGTTTGGATTTTTAGTTGATATATTTTTACTTCATTTATTAATCTTTGTTTTGCAAGTTCACAATATTTTCTATCGATGTTAACACCAATTCCTTTACGATTTGTCATAGCACAGGCAATAAGAGATGTGCCCCTTCCTAAAAATGGGTCTAAGATTGTATCGCCAACAAAACTAAATAATTTTATACATCTTTTTGGAAGTTCTACCGGAAATGGTGCAGGATGCCCAATTCGTTTCTTGTTTTCTCCCATAAATGTCCAAACTCCATTAGTCCATTTCATAAATTCATCTTTGGTAATGTCGGATTTCTTGCTTCCGCTGACTTTTTTCCATTGTTCCTTATATAAAACAACAATAACTTCTACTGGTGCAATTACAAAAGGTGCTGATGCCGACAACCAAGAACCCATGCTGTGCGTCTTGAAATGTTTTGTTCATTCCATACAATTGTTGAATGGTACTTCCAACCAACTTCTTTAGCAATTGTCGTAATATCAGCACATACGCTTTGTTGACCACCTTTGTTTTTATCAAGTGGGATATTCAAGCAAAACCGACCATCAGATTTTGAGAGTTTGTAGCACTTTGCTATCCATTCTTTTGTAAAGAACAAATAATCCTCATAAGACATAGTGTCTTTATGCGAATTGTACTCGATACCAACATTATAAGGAGGCGAAGTTATAATAAGGTCAATTGAATCTTCTTGAACACAATCCGTTTTAAGAAAGTCATCGTTGAAAATAGATATCAAGTCTGTTTGAAAATATGGTTTTATTTGGGGTAATATTTTGTAAACTGCCAAAGATTCCTTGACCCTGTCAACAGTCTTTTTTCTTAGCTTTTTTCATATCTATATAGGCATTATATTAAACCGGTTTATAATGTCAAATATTATGTCGTTCCAACTTAGAAACCGCAACTTTAATTCCAACTTTGAAATCGCAAC
>CAYYPG010000081.1:0-9430 GCA_964473505.1 uncultured bacterium
TACAGTTCCCTCCACCGCCCTATAGGTTGCTTGAAAAATAGCCAGAAAAGTCGCTTTGAGAAGTAAAGTCAGGAAAATTTTTGGCGTTACTGGAAGTGTTGGTTTGAGCAAAGATATAATTATCAATTTATGAATAATTGGTAGAATTAGGATGAGTAAAGTTAAGAAAATCATTTAGAAAATAATGGTCAGGGTTAAGGTGTCCATAATTCGGGAACACATTTACTTTTATCCAGAGACTATATTTAATACTTTTGGGGAAATCCGTACTGCACCTTTTTGTCTAGAAACAAAAAAATGCCGTGCATTAACTTATCCAACTTTTTATTTATATTTTGCTGATTTTCTTGCTGAAAAAATTTTTTCAGTATCAGAAATCGGTCAATGTGTCTGATTAAGAAAAATTATGAATTGGAAATTAGGGTTTACAGGATAGTGATTAAATCACACTCCGGGCCCAAATCGTTTTCGGGCGATATTATAAAACAGGTTCCTTACTGCACAGTGATTAAATCTTTAATTGCTTCGTATCTTTTAACTCCGATACCTTTAACATTCATTACTTCTTTGGTGGAACGAAATGGTCCGTTTTTATTACGATAATCAATTATTTGTTGAGCAATTTTAGGACCGATGCCCGGTAATGAGATTAGTTCTTCCTTGGTTGCGGTATTGATATTAATTTTTGTTGTTGGCTTAAGACCTTGACGATAATTTTGAATTAGTGGTTCTTGTTGGGCAATCACATTAAGACCAGTAGGCGTTGCGGTAAAATGATAATAGCATCGGGATTTGGGTAGTTGAATAAAATTTTTCTTTTGAAGATTAGTGCTAACTATCGCCGCAATATTTTCATTCAATATTGTCGGTTTCGGAAATAACTTTTTTACTCCTTTTAGTGATTGAACCGTAATTAAAGTGCCTTTGCTTTTGCGCGTAAAAATATCTGTGGCCAGAATAAAATTACCCGTAGAATCGAATATTAAATTGAACCCAGAAAATGGCAAAGGATTATGCAGTGATAGATTATCAACAAGTAACTGTTTTAATTCCTTGTAATTTACCGTAATTGATATTAAGGAATCGTGTTTAAAAGACAAACTGTCTTCGAAAATTTGAGTTGGTAATATTACAAAATCAGCATTCTTAGCTTCTTTGATTAGATCACAAACCCAATAGCCTAATTGCGGCTCTTGCATATTGGAAATATGGAATAAGAGACAAAGAATTAAAGTTGTAATCATTTATTAATTTTTCTTTCGCTTGAACCGGGAATTTTTAATTCTTCGCGGTATTTTGCTACAGTTCGGCGTGATATTTTAATATTTTTTTGAGCTAAAATTTGCACGATTTCATCATCGGTATAAGGTTTTTCTTTATTCTCATTAGCGATTAAGGATTGAATCTGCTCTTTGATTCCATGTCGGCTATATTCTCCAAAACCACCAGTGGAAAAGAAAAATCGTAAGGGGAAAATACCCACGGGCGTTTCTACATATTTGCCCGCAATTGCTCGGGATAAAGTGGAAATATGCATTTTCAAACTACTAGCCGCATCCTTAATTGATATCGGTTTAATCTTTTCTTTGTTGCCCTGGATTAAGAATTCTTTCTGATGAGAAATGATAAATTGTAAGATATTGTTTAAGGTTTGTTTTCGCGACTCAATGCCTTTAATCAGCATTATTGCCTGCTTAAGTCTTTCCCGCACAAATTGCACCTCTTCTTCAGAAAATTCTTTAGGACTAAGCACAACTTTCCGATAGCGTGGTGAAATACGTAGAACTGGAATCGTCTCATCATATAACGAGCCGACTAAATTATTACCCTCCCAATGAATCGAAAAATCAGGCATCACATATTCGGGTGTACTGGATAAATAACGACTAATCGGTCGGGGGTCAAGACTACTCAGATTTTCTAAGACGGTCTTAAAACTGGCTTCGTCGATATTAAGTAATTTAGTAAGTTTTTGATATTGATGTTTGAGTAATAAATCATAGTAATCCCGAATTGCTTTTACTTCTGGGCTTTGTTCATCAAAACCTAAATACTGAAGTTGACTTAAAAGACATTCTTGAAGATTAGAGGTCGCAATGCCCCCAGGTTCAATCTGGGAAATCTTTTTAATGATATTTTGCAGTCGTTCTAAAGGAATATTAAAGGTATGACCGATTTCTTCCTGCGGTATGGTCAAAAAACCATTTTCATTCAGATTACCAATAATATATTCCGCAATCGGCCAATCTTCTTCACTCATGATAGATTTAACAATTGGTAAAAGATTTTCTTCGATGGTCGCTTTGGGTTTAGCGGTTATTTCTAAAGTATTTACTGTTGGTATTGAACCTAAGGACGCAGGGTAAGAATCTTCAATCGGTAAATTATTTAGATCAAAGTCTTGGTGTTCAGTTTCAAATAACGAAGTCTCTTCTTCTGTTGATTCCGTAGATATTTCTAAAGCCGGATTTTTCTCCAATTCGGCTCGGATTAAACTCTCTAATTCAATATTCGGTAAATTCAACAATTTAAGATTTAATAAGATTTGGGGAGTTAAAATTTGTTTTGGTTCTAAATGCAATTCTTGATTCATCGTTTCCAGTTAATCATTAAGTTAACAAAGGAGTATCATATTAGTCGTATCTTCATAACTTTAATATTTACCGGTTGCGTCAAGATTTTTGGGTAAATTGACTTTTTCTTCCATCAGTTTGTTCTCTTTTTTAAATATTAAACAAGGCCGCAGTTACATCATTTTTCTCTAACAGATCAATACTGAATTGGCACAAAATATTATACCCTACCAATTTACCCTTACAAGTATTTGTCAATTTCATTGCAAGCCAGGACATAATTAGATTCGGAAGCGTTCACCCAAATAAATTTCTCGGGCTAAGGGATTTTCAATCAACTCTTGCGGATGACCGGATATCAAAATCTTACCGTCATACATAATATAAGTCCGGTCAGTGATTTCCAAGGTTTCGCGCACATTATGGTCAGTGATAAAAATACCTAAACCTTCGGATTTAAGTTGTTTAATAATATCTTGAATCTCTGCCCGGACAATTGGGTCTATGCCGGTAAATGGTTCGTCTAATAATAAAAATTTAGGATTAGATACTAATGCACGGGCTAATTCCACTCTTCGTCGCTCTCCACCGGAGAGACTACCGCCTTTTTGATTTGCCAATGCGGAAATATCGAGTTTGGTTAATAAGTTATTTAAGATTTCCGGTCTTTTTGCCTTCGGTACATCTAAGAGTTCTAAGATTGCTAAGATATTATCTTTGACCGAGAGTTTCCGAAAGATTGATGGTTCTTGAGACAAATAACCTAAACCGAGTCTTGCCCTTTTATATACCGGCATATCAGTTATCTCCTGACCATTAAGAAAGATTTTTCCTGCTTCAGGTTGAATATATCCGGTAATCATATGAAAAGTAGTGGTTTTACCTGCACCATTAGGACCAAGAAGACCAACAATCTCACCTTGATGAATTTCTAAAGAAACATCATTCACTACTTTGCGTGTATTATAAGACTTGACTAAATTTTGGGCAACAAGTGCAGAATCGACCATAATTTCTATTAGCCGTTAGTCGTTAGAACTAAATTTTATCAGATTTTTACTAACAAGCAATACTGTCTTCATAATGTGTTAATTTTTATTATTTGTAATTTATCATTAAATATATTGTACACCATCATTAGATTTTGAGCAAGAAGCAAAATAATTATTAAATTGGCTGACAATAACACATCGTATCCAGAATTTAATGTCGCGTCAATATAATTCTGCATTATGTCCAACAGATACTATTCAGATTGTGAAATTTAATTATAATGGTTATCGAAAATAGATTTTTCAATAGCAAAGGTTAATTTTAAGAATATAGGCAATATGGGGAAATATATTCTTAACAGAGTAAAAAAGTTCTAATCATCATAAGCATTTTCCAAGAAGATTTCAAACTTGTCTATAAGCCACATCTTGAGAATCTTAAAAAAAGCGGCTGCCAAAGATTTCGTTGTTTTACACTGATAAATGTCAAATAAAGTACTCGTAGAATTAAATCTTTGAAATAGATACAATGTCTTGGCACCGCACCATTTATTCTGGTAGTGTCATAATAGTTTGTGTAAAGTCAGTATTGATAGGCGTATTATCCATTTGTTTAAACATTTTATCTTATATTTAGCAAGAAGGTCACACAAATGGAAGAAAAAAGCTAATTCACACAAAAATCTTAATGCTACCTTTATTCTCATAATATTGCGGGCAGGTTAAATAACTGGATAACTCTGAGAAAGTCAATATTTACTCAAAAAGCACTGCACACAAACGGATTTCTTATTTTTCAAACTTTTACGATACACTCCTATTACTTTCTTTTGCCAACTCGGCCGCGTTTTTCTTCCTTTGCACAAACGCTTACACTTATATAATTAATATATCTCTTTCATTAACCAATGCTACTTTCACTTCATATAACTTAAAAACCCCGATTTCTCCTAATGACTATATACTTTTTGATATCATCCGTCTTATATCTCTTCTTTAAAAATATATTTACCACTAACCACACTGCTGTTATCAGATTGGATTCTAATCATATAAGGTTTACCAGCTTGATAATGAATAGAAAAGATCTTACCCCAAACTTCAACCTTACCATCTTCTGAATAATAATTTGCCACCGCTGAATTTATAATCTGAACAGTATTTAATGATAAATTCTTTGCGGAACTGGTATCTTCTCCAAAAAAGAATTTAATAACTTCACCTTGCGCATCATTCTGGTTATCAATTACTTTAGGGTTACCTCTTGCTAACCCTGAGTCACCATTAAGGTAAAATATTAGGGATTCGCATTGTAAGATAGTGTTTGCCGAATAAGCATAAACGCTTTCAAGGGCATAAAACTGTGCTTCGCGATTTTTTAGAAACATCTTTCGGCTTTGGATTACAACCGCATCATCTTCTGAGTTACCGATAATTTTTAATCTCGGTTGAATATCAATTATTGCTATCTGTTCCTTAAAATTATATTGCGCATTTTTACCGGTGGCTTCAATATTATGGATTTTTTCTCTGATGAAAATATCGCTTTCGCTATAGACTATATTTGCGAGATTATTCAAGGTCAGATTTTCGGTTACAATTAATAAAGTCTCGGATTCAACTCTAACTGTCTTTTTAAGCATTGTCCTTTTCTCATCGAAAAAATAGCGTGCGGTTTCCGCAGTAATTTTAAATTGGGGAGTTTCAATTAAAACCTGAAAAATCTCCGCAACATTATCTCGTTCCCAGAACAAAGCATTCGTGCCTGTAATCTTTGTCTCTTTATCAATAATGGTAATACCTTGAGGAAATGATGTTGCCCGTCCCTGTTCGGTGTCAATAATCTCCATTTTGGGAGCAGTAATCTCTGCGGCAATTAGATGATAACAAATAACTATGAGCAGCAGACCGCCAAGATAAAAATGATGTCTCATAAAAGATATTAACATTTAGATAGTTCGGACAACACGAATGATTCAGTTAATAATTGGAGTCGATAAAAATGATATGTCATCAAAGATACTAATTGCCTACGATTAGCCTTCTATTTACTGCCCAATAATTAAACATAAAGATTAGAATTCATAAGAGGATTTACCAGTCACGCTACTTTTAATTTCAATTCTTTTCAGGGCTGCGTCTGAAATTAAACCTTTACCTTCAATTACGCCTTGTTTAGTCTCAATTTTTACCCAGGCGTCAGTGGTAATAATTTTTTCCCGATTGTTCCAGACCAAAGAATCAGTGTGCAGAATTGTGCCACCTGATGTTTGTACAACAACACTATCTTGAGCAATTAAATCCGAAGACTGAGTATAGACAATTCCTTTTTTCGCATCAAGCGTTGAATAAACCGAGCCGGCCTCATCATAAAATAAGATATGCGGTTGAATAACGACAATCTTTTGGGCTTCAGGATTATTTCCTTCTTCATAAAAATAAGCCTTAGTTGCAAACAGTCGATATAATTTTTGACCACTGGCACTTTCAAAAAGAGTAAAATTTGTCACAATCTGAGATGGTAAGGATTCGGATTGGCCAGTTTGTGGTTTAGATTTACAAGCGTTATAATTAGAAATAAAAAACCCGATACTGATAATATAAATAAAAATCAGAAAACATTTGGTCGTTAAGAATTTTATTCTTTCCATTACTTTCCCCAGAAAACCCATTGTTCCGGCTTGGATTTCAACAATGGTAAGAATTGTTGAGTAATGTTTTCTCTTATCTGGTCTTGAGAAAGATTTGGCATTATTGTTTCACCAACTAAAACTTTAATTCTATTACCTTCAGTATAAATAAACATTGGCCCTATCGGCAATAAATATCGACGACTCAAAACCAAAGGGATCTTATTTTTTATTCCTTCGGATAAGTCGGTAAGCATTCCGCAACCATCAGTCGTATTCGTATTGTCTAAAACAAACCCTAATATTGATGAAGGAATTGACATCTTTAATTTGTCGGTCAAGGATTTAAGACTATAAATTAAATGAATATTGTTATTATTGCTACGTTTCTTTATTAAGTAGTAATTTAATCTTTCATCTTTTTGATTTTGAACATTTAATAAAATCTGATACCCCTTACGACTAAAAATCTGCGGTAACAGTTCCCATGGGCCAAAATGAAAAGAAACAACGATACAAGAATTATTTTTCATTGTTAGCGTATTTTTTCTATTAAGTTTAAGCCTATCCGATGGTTTAGTAAAGTCGTCGTGAAAAGGGGGCTTTCTACTATCTGAAACTTTTCTTGAATTTGACATAATCTTCACCATAATATTTTCCCGATTAACCTTACCATTGTCAAGAGGCACGGCTAAATTGCAACATAACCTTGATAATGCGTTATCTTTGTCCATTATTTCAGTAAACTTAACATTTTCCCAATCTTTTGTCCAACTATCTTCAAGCACATCAACTTTATGAGTCTTAATATCTTTTACAAGTCCATCTGAGTTATTGAGTAATAGTTGCGTCAGAATATTCTCATTTTTAATTTCAATATTAGCGTTATGGTTCACGTCGATTTTTATCATCAGTGCCAGATTTTTGCCGATACCCAAGCCGTTCTTTATCCAGAAATATTTATCCGACTGTTTGAGTATTGTCAAATAATTATGATAAATCTCTTTACGATATTGGGGTTTAAATAAAAGATAAATTAAGACCAGTAATTGGCAGGTGATTATCGCCAAAGGCAAAGGCATTAAACTAATTAGAGATATAAGCCACAGAATCACGATAAATATTATATCTCGTTGGTAATGAAATTAACCGTAGTATCAGATATTTTGTGTAAATTCAGTACTGATATGTTAAAGCAAAAGATATATCTGGCCATATGTTTTATTAATGTTGGTATTTAGAACGGAGAGCATACCTCTTAAAAAACAATTTACCCAAAAATCTTGACGCTTTCCAATTAATTCGTATCCGATTACAGCGTTAAATTAGTTTATTTCGGCGTAAACTGTATTTCCGTAAATCTTTTCTTGCAGGCTTGGATAAAACCAACAAACAATGGATTAGGTCTTAATGGTCGGGAAGTGAATTCCGGATGAAACTGAGTAGCGATGAAAAATGGATGATTTTTCAATTCAATAATTTCTACTAATTTATCTTTGCCGACTTTAGAAACTCCGCTAATTACCAAACCCGATTTTTGGAGAATTGGCACAAAGCGATTATTGACCTCATACCGATGTCGATGCCGTTCTTGAATTTCTGATTGCTGATAGCACTTATATGCTAAACTATCTTTCGTTACTTTTGTGACATAAGCACCTAATCGCATTGTGCCTCCTTTTTGTCGTTTGGCACGCTGACTGGGTAAAAGATAAATTACGGGATAGCGAGTTTGGGGATTAAATTCGGTTGAATTTGCATTGGGCAGTTTACACACCGAACGTGCAAATTCAATCACCGCACATTGCAATCCAATACACAAACCTAAAAAAGGAATTTGATTCGTTCTTAAGAAATTAATTGCCGCAATTTTACCTTCAATACCACGCACCCCAAATCCACCAGGAACAATAACTCCTGCCAGACCGGACAATTTTTCCTGGACGTTTTTGGGGGTTATCAATTCCGCTTCAATCCACTTAATTTCGGCTTTAACCTGACAATGAGTTGCTGCATGATGAATTGCCTCAGCCACGCTCTTATAAGCATCATGTAGTGCAATATACTTACCGCAAATTCCTATGGGTATTACCATCTGGGGATTTTTACTCTTTTCCACATATTTCTGCCATTTATGTAAATTATGTTTGCGCAACGGATATTTCAAATGTAATAATCGGGTAATTAGTTCATCTAATCCTTGCTTCTTAAAAATTAAAGGAATTTCATAAATATTTTCCACATCAATCGCTTCAATTACGGCTTCTTTGGGCACATTACAGAAAAGGGCAATCTTATCTTTGGCTTCTTGGGGTAAAGGCAATTTAGTCCGGCAGAGAATTATATCGGGTTGAATACCGATTTCTCTGAGTTCTTTTACTGAATGTTGAGTCGGCTTTGTCTTGTATTCCTGAGAAGTTTCAATAAAAGGTACTAAAGTCAGATGGATATAGATAACATTTTCTTTGCCTTCCGCAATTTGCATTTGACGTGCCGCTTCTAAGAACGGCAAACTTTCAATATCACCTACTGTGCCTCCAATTTCTGTAATAATAACATCAACTTTGTTGGCTAATCTGCGGATAGAATCTTTTATTTCATTAGTAATATGCGGAACAACTTGAATTGTACCACCTAAAAATATGCCCTTGCGTTCTTTTTCAATCACTGCATTATAGATTTGACCGGTAGTAAGATTATGGTATCGGGTCAGATTCTGGTCTAAGAAACGTTCATAATGTCCTAAATCTAAATCGGTTTCGGCTCCATCTTCAGTAACAAATACTTCGCCGTGTTGAAAAGGACTCATTGTTCCCGGGTCAACATTAATGTAAGGATCAAATTTCTGCAAAGTTACTTTTAATCCCCGACTCTTCAAAAGCAGACCAATTGAAGCCGTAGCAATGCCTTTACCTAAAGAAGAAACCACTCCACCAGTTACAAAAATAAACTTGGGCATAATCTAAGATAAAGAAGATAAAAGAAAAGTCAAGAGATTTATTAGAGTGTTCTGAAAAAGGCAAAGGGCTGTGAAGCCGTATCAATCTATGTTATTTTATATCCTCAAAATTTATCATCGCTACCATTCCTTCTTGTCGGGTATAAACTTTTTCTGCTCTCCAATACCATAGCATTAGATAAGATTCTCATAAAGAGAACTCTGACAAAGACAATATCGGTTTAGAAGACATGAAATACAGAAGCATAATTGTTGATTTTTTCTTATGGGCATTGG
>CAYYPG010000082.1:0-9083 GCA_964473505.1 uncultured bacterium
AAAGTAGCCGTAGAATTAGGTCCTTGGAAGAGATACAATGTCTTGGCACAGCACCCACATTAGAATTTAGAATCTAAAAATAAAAGATTGATACCAAACATACTTTCCCAAATAATCGGACTGGATAATCATCAGAAATTAATTTTTCAATATCTAATGGTTGAAATCTTAATTGTTCCCGATTAGGTTTAATGAAATGAGACACTTTACGGCCTAAGGTTAAATTCATAATTCATAAAATGAAAAAATAACATTAATCAGACCTAAAATACACATTTTTACCCAACCTCCCTATACCCTTCTTTTAAGAGATGTTGCATTAAAATCTCTGAGAATCAATCTAATACTTAAAAATCAAATGGTTTTTAAGTTATATTGCCAATATAACCATTTTAATTAGGCAGAACGTTTAAGTCTATATTTTAAGGTCTATTGGGCTTTATGTCTTCTGTCTCCGGATACAAAATATTTGCATTTGGAATCTGAGTGATGTAAACTATTTGGTAATGATAATAGCGCAGATTTGTCGGACACATATTATAATTACCTATTTATCATAGCCTAATTAACATACTGATTAACATACTGAATATCATATTCGTCATCAGTCAAAATTTCAATAAAATTCGCTTGAATTTGTCAAAAATTGTCCTATACTTTGATACGAATGAAATCGCCTATTGCTAAATACCATTCTAAAATACCAGTTTTTCTTGCTTCCCAATCACCTCGACGCCGAATTTTATTAAAAGAATTAGGAATCAAATTTAAGATACTAATTCCGAAAATTTCCGAATCTATTTCGGAAAAGAATCCGCGACTATATGCAATAAAGATTGCTTGTCAAAAAGTCAACGCAGTTGAACATAATGTAGAAAAAGGTATTATAATAGGTGTTGATACAATAGTTACGATTAACCGAAAAATTTTAGGCAAGCCCAAAAGCAAAATAGATGCTCAAAGAATCTTAAATCTTTTAAGCTGCAAGACGCATCAAGTTATTTCTGGAATTTGTCTTTTATATAAACCGGGCAACTATATGATTATTGATTCCGAAGTAACCAAAGTAAAATTCCGCAAATTAACAAAAATTGACATAGAAAATTATCTTGCAACCCAAGAACCTTATGATAAAGCAGGTGCTTATGGTATTCAAGGTAAAGCCAGAATTTTTGTTGAAAGAATTGAAGGTTGTTATCTTAATGTTATCGGATTGCCTGTTAGTAAATTACTTAAACATCTTAACACCATACATCGTTTATTTATCAAAGAAAATAGACCCGGTTTATAGCAATCTTGATAAACTTTAACCGTTGAAATTATAAAAACGGATTGGACTTATTTTCAGAAAAATTTTAATACTTCCAAACAGGTTTTGATATCAATCAACGAAAATCAATTTCTAAGGTTTACCCAATATTTTCTCCTGATTTATTTCTTTCAGTGCTTTTCGTGCGGCATCTTTTACTTCCGGAGTTTCTTTGCTAAAAGGCCAGGGTCGCACAATCTTTTTTAAAGGAGCGATTGCGCCTACATAGCCAATCTTCCCCAAAGCATGAATCGCACTAATCTTAACTTCAATGTCACTGGCATATAGATAGCTTAATAAAAACGAACCTGCAATTTCATCGCCAATTTCTGCGAGAGCATTGATTATGGCGGCTTGTACAGTTTCTTCTCTTTCTTCTTGTAATGCCCAGATTAACGCATCAACTTTTTCTGTAATTTTTAATTTACCCAAAGCTTTGGCGGCTGTTGTTCTAACCAACGCAGACGGGTCATCATAAAGTTTTTTTAATAACAAGTCGACCGACATCGGACTTTTTAATTCACCTAAGGACAAACAGACGGTCATCCGTACCCATAAACTATCGTGGTCAATATAATTGCTAAGTATAGGAATAAATTCTACATCGCCGATTTTACCAATTAATTGCACAATATTAAGTTGTTTTTGAACATCACGCTCACTGATAATTGTCGGTAAAAATTTAATAAGTTCTTTTCCGTTTTTACTCAAAGATTCGGTAGCCGCACTTACAATACTATTGTCTAAGCTTTCTAAACAAGTCAATAAAAACCGAATTGCTGATTCTGACTTTATTTTACCCAACGCTTCAATTGCGGTTAATCTTACATCTTGTTCAATATCATTTGCCAATTCTATTAACCTTGGTGTTGCAATGTTATCGCCGATATCTCCTAAAATTTTAGCACTCAATTCGCGCACTGATGCTTCATAATGTTTAGTATATTCCAATAATGGTAAGATTACTGGTTTGCCAATTTCTGATAATTTTAATCGTGTCCAATCTCTTTTATTAACATCATTTGACAATAACCATTCTTCATATGGTTTAATAACTTCGACACCAATCATTTTTAAGGCTGACATTGCTTTATTTCTAACCTCTAAATCAACATCATTGGTTGTTATTTGCCAAAGGCTATCACAAGCACGAGGATCACCTATTTTGCTTAAAGATTCGATTGCCGCAATTCTTACTTCTTTTTCATTGTCCGATAAAAGCAACAAAATTGTGTCAACTGACAGTTTATCTTTAAGATTCCCTAATGCTCGAGCAGATGCTGCGCGTACAATTGGTTCTGGTGCTTTAAGAAAATCCCTTAGGTATTCGACTGCCCAGAATTCTTTGATTCTTCCCAAGACATCAATTACTGCGGCTTTAACTGCAATGTTCCCTCCTTTTAATAATCCTAATAGTTCACTACTAATCGATGCATCGCCAATTTCGCCTAAAATTTTGACCACATTCATACGAATAATTTCATTGGGAGACTTAAGGGCTTCAATTAAATATGGAATTGTTTCTTTACCCAATGCTAAAATAGTTGCAACTGCACTATCCCGAACAACTTGATTATCCAAACCAATCAATGGTATTAATATTTCTGCGGCTTTTTTGCTCCCCAAACTCTTTAATGTTTTTAAAGCGGAAAGACGATTTTTAGGGTCTGAGGACAATAAATCTTCCACCAGTTTATCTTCTGTCATATACTTATCGCAATTTTATCCGGGTAATTATTATCTATTCCCTCGAAATACTAGTTTCTTCCAGTAAAACTAATTTTCTAGATTGAAAAATTTCTTAACCTTTCAATGTAATACTTAATGAGATTTTCCTATTTATTGATATTGTACTAAAAATTAACCAAATGTCAATAAACAATTAAGAAAACTCTTGAAAAATGCTCAAAAGACACCTTGCCCATAAGAAAAAATCAACAATTGTGCTTCTGCATCTCATGTCTTATGAACCAATATTGACTTTGTCAGAGTTCTTATTAAGAAAACTCTGCCATATGTCCAGATTACACCGAAAACACAAAAGAAAAACCAAGAATTTCTCATATGGGCATGTTGTGTCACTTGAGATAATATTAACTTTGTCAGAGTTCTCATTAAATCTTTGTGTCTAATACGCTCGGGCATAATAGATAACGGTATCTGTCTCTTTTCCACAAATAATACATTTTCCCTTATGTTTTTCATCAAATGGGATACATCGAGGAGTTGTTTTTGTGGCTTCCACAATCACATTTTCACACTGCGGACTCTCACACCAAAAGATTTTAACAAATCCCGGTTTTTCCTCTAACTTTTTATTAAACTCTTCAATTGTGTATGCTTCCGAAATATTTTCCTGTAATCTTTTCTGGGCAGATTCAAACAAATTCTTTTGCGTTTGATTTAAGGTCGTCTCTACATTTTCTTTTATTTCTGATATCCGAACAAATCTTTTTCTGTTTTCATCTCGTGGCACAAAAACCACCTGTTCGCTTTCAACATCTCTCGGTCCAATTTCAATTCGTAATGGAACTCCACGCATTTCCCAATCATTAAATTTCCAACCTGGAGTATACTCAAGTCTATCATCTAAAAATATCCGATAATCATCTTTTAAGCTTTCATATATTTCTTTAGCCTTAACCAATACTTTCTCGTCATCTTTACCAAAAAGAATTGGCACCATCACAATCTGAATCGGTGCAATTTTAGGCGGTAATTTTAAACCTTTGTCATCACCGTGGGTCATAATTAATGCGCCAATCAATCGTGTTGTGCATCCCCAAGAGGTTCCCCATGGATATTTTTCGATATTGTCCTCGTCCAAATATTTTATATTAAATGCCTTAGAAAAAAATTGACCTAAATTATGGGAGGTCCCAGCTTGTAATGCTTGACCATCGGGCATTAATGCTTCAATCGTATATGTATGCAAAGCACCTGGAAACTTTTCACTTTCCGGTTTTCGACCATAAATTAAAGGAATTGCCATATCATTCTGGACAAAATCTACATAGACATTCAACATCTTGATTGCTTCGGCTTCTGCTTCTTCTTTAGTCCGATGGAGCGTATGTCCTTCTTGCCATAAAAATTCAGTGGTTCTTAAAAATAATCGGGTGGTCTTTTCCCATCTAACGATATTACACCATTGGTTAATTAATACTGGTAAATCGCGATATGATTTTACCCACTTTGCATACATCGAACAAATAATGGCTTCTGAGGTTGGCCGAATTGCTAATCGTTCAATTAAATCCTCATCGCCACCTTTTGTTACCCAGGCTACTTGAGGCGAAAATCCTTTAACATGCTCAGCTTCTTTTTGTAAAAAACTCTCGGGGATAAATAACGGAAAATAAGCATTTTGGTGACCCGTAGCCTTAAATCTTTTATCTAATAACGATTGCATCAACTCCCAAATTCGATAACCATAAGGCCTAATGACCATACATCCCCGTACCGGCGCATAATCTGCCAATTCGGCTTTAAGAATAACTGTAGTATACCATTCAGATAAATTATCCTGTTTTGATGGTATCTCTTTTACAAATTCTTTTTGTGATGACATATGCCTAATTTACTATAAAAATCTAATTTGTCAAGCACACATTTCGAAAGTTCTGCACAGGTTTCCTTTTGGTTATTTTCATTTTGAGCAGGTATCTCACAACTATTGATTGGATTAGAAGCGAAAAACACTTTATTTCGCCTCTTCTTGTTTCATATTTAACACACATTATAATTATAGACTTTTGCCAAACTCACATTTTGAAAACGCCGCCAAAGTCAATATTTGTTTCCTAGGCATAAAATGTACAAACGAATATCGGGGTTTTTTATAAATTTTGGTATCTTGGGGCCTCTTCACAACAATAAAATACAATGTATAAGTTTTCGTTTTGACTAATGAGAAAAACAACCAATTCAATCATAAAAAACTACTTACTGAGACCTTGTTAGGTGTATCTTATTTAGCAGGTTAATTTTATCCGCGAATGGACTTTTAATTTATCGAAAACTTTGTCTCAATCTTATTTCGATTTTACTTTGTTCTGCTTCGATAAAAGGAAAGCATAGATGAAGTCATCTAAATCGCCATCCATCACTTTTTGAATATCACCATTTTCTAAACCTGTACGGTGGTCTTTAACCATCTGGTAAGGAAAAAAGACATAAGAACGAATTTGGTGTCCCCAAGCAATTTCTGTTTTGGTCTCTTCTAATTCTTGTAATTTTTCGTCTTGCTGTTTTTTATAGTAATCATAGAGTCGGGCGCGTAATATTTTCATTGCATTCTGTTTATTTTGGAATTGTGAGCGCTCATTCTGACAAGTGACAACAATTCCGGTTGGAATGTGAGTAATTCTCACCGCAGAAGAAATTTTATTTACTGCCTGACCGCCGTGCCCACTAGCCCGAAAAGTATCGATTTTTAAGTCGTTAGGATTTATGTTTACTTCTACTTCTTCTATTTCCGGGTAAACGAAGACCGCAGCAAATGAAGTATGTCGCCTTTTGTTCGCATCAAACGGTGAAATTCGTACTAATCGATGAATTCCGATTTCTGCTTTTAACAAACCATAAGCATTTTCTCCTAAAACCTCAATTACTGCTTCTTTGATACCGGCTTCTTCGGCTGGTTGGTATTCCAGTATATTATATTTGAATCCTTTACGATTAAAATATTTAGTGTACATCCGAAAAAGCATCTCAGCCCAATCACAGGATTCAACTCCACCGGCACCGGGATGAATTGTTAAAATCGCCTTTTTGCTATCTTCCGGATTTAAAAACAGACTTTGATCTTGTAAATTGGATAAATCCTTTGCGATTTTCTGAAGATGAACATTCAACTCATCTTCAATTTGGTCATCGTCAACAAAAAGTACTGCAAGTTCTTCAGCCTCTTTAAGTTCTGTTTTAATTTGTTCGACGGAATTAATGACTTCCGATAGTTTCTGAATTCGAGCTAATGTTTCTTTTGCCGACTGGGGATTTTGCCAAAAATCCGGTTTCTGACTTTTCTCTTCTAAAAGAGCTAACTCTTGTTTTTTCTGGCCAATTTCAAAGAAACTCCTGCAAGGCAGTTAATCGTTCTGATAAGTCTTTGATAATTGACGGAAAGTCAGGCATTAGGCTTTTTCTGATATCGTCTCCGATATTTTTCTACCCGTCCTGCGGTGTCAATAATTTTTTGTTTACCGGTAAAAAACGGATGACATGCTGAACAAATTTCAACCGAAATTTTCGGTTTTGTTGACCGCGTTTTAACAACATTACCGCAAGAGCAGGTAATGATACAGTCAACATAATTGGGATGTATTTTGTCTTTCATTGTCACCTCGAATCTAATTGATTATTCGTTCATTGATTCTAAGAACTCAATATTATTTCTGGTCAGTCGCATCTTATCCAGAATGAATTCCATCATTTCAATCGGATTCAATTCAGCCAAGAGTTTACGGAGAATCCATATTCGGTTGAGTTCAAACTCAGAAAGCAGCAACTCTTCTTTTCGCGTGCCTGATTTTTGAAGATCAATTGCTGGGAACAATCGACGGTCAGCCAGTTTTCGGTCTAATACTAATTCCATATTACCTGTCCCTTTGAACTCTTCAAAAATCACATCATCCATTCTGGAACCAGTGTCAATGAGTGCGGTAGCGATGATCGTAAGACTACCACCTTCCTCAATATTACGCGCCGCACCAAAAAATTTCTTTGGTTTTTGAAGCGCATTGGAATCAAGACCGCCGGAGAGTGTTCTGCCTGAATGGGGCACAACCAAATTATGGGCACGGGCAAGTCGAGTAATACTATCTAATAGAATTACAACATCTTTTTTATGCTCAACTAGCCGTTTGGCTTTTTCCAAGACGATATCTGCAACTTCTACATGACGTTCAGGAACTTCGTCGAAAGTTGAACTGATAACTTCAGCCTTAACTGAACGCTCCATATCAGTAACTTCTTCTGGTCGTTCATCAATTAAAAGGATGATTAAAACAATTTCTGGATGATTCGTCGTAATACTATTAGCAATCTTTTGCAACAATACGGTTTTGCCCGCACGAGGTGGAGAAACAATTAATCCGCGTTGTCCTTTACCAATAGGAATAAACAGGTCAACGACACGCATTGAGAAATCATTTTTTTCTTCAACTTCTAAGCGAATGCGTTCTTGCGGATAAAGTGGAATTAGGTCATCAAAAGGAATTCTTTCATGCACGACATCTAATGGATCATTATTAACGGTTTCCACCTTAAGTAATGCAAAATATTTTTCACCGGGTTTTGGTGGTCGGGCTTGACCGTAAATTGTGTCTCCGGTTTTTAGGTTGAATTTCTTGATTTGTGAAGGTGCAACATAAACATCATCTGAGCTGGGTAAATAGCTGTAATCAGGCGAACGTAAGAACCCAAAACCGTCTTCCAAAACTTCCAACACGCCGCTCACGGTAACAGCGGATTCACTTTTCTGTTTAACACCGGCTTCTAAAATTGATAAGACTAAATCTTGCTTTTTCTTTTCGGTGTAATCAGGAATATTGAGTTCCTTAGCGATTTCATAGAGTTCACCCATCTTCTTCTTTTTTAATTCTTCTGCATCCATGCTTATCTCCTTTTGAGCTTTATTTGCGTTTGTTTGCTTCATAATTATTTATCTTATAAATTTCCACAATAACTGGGAATAATTAGTTATGATTTATATTATTTTTAAGATGACACATTTTACTAAAAATATTCCCATTTGTCAAGAATAATTTTGCAATCGGTCCAACACATACTATACAGTTTATGAAATTTAATTATAGCGGTTATGAGAATCAGGTTCTTTTTTAATTAGAAAAGATTAATTTTAAGAATAAGAAGTAATACGCGAAATATATTCATAATTCATAACTGCGACTCAATCACTTCAGTCATTATTTTTAATTACTCTTCCAAAAGGTGCTAATTAAAAGTAAATGATTTTCTAAATTATTGAGGCGTTAACTCGGACCATTATTTTTAAAATGCTTTCCAAAAGGTACAGTATATTGTTTCGATAAAAGTAAATGATTTCCTGATTGCTGAACCAATGACCCTGACACTATTTTCTGAATACCTTTCAAAAAGTGCTAAATAAAAGTAAATGATTTTCTAAATTACTGAGACCCAAACTCGGACCATTATTTTTAACTGCGTTCTAAAAGGTACTAAACATTGTCTTTTACAAAAGTAATAATTCCTTAAACTGCGACTTAATAACTCTTTTTAAATTGCTTCCCAAAAGGTGCAAAATAAAAGTAAATGATTTCCTAAATTTCTAATCCAATAATTCCGGCCATCATTTCCTGAATGATTTTCTCAACACCACTCATATTAATTCTGTCAATTGCCTATAAATTGATAGTTATATCTTCACTAAGATTAACCATCAAAATAATTCAAAAATTTTCTCTGACCTTTTTTCCAAAACGACTCTCATGCCGATTTTTCAAGTACCCCAGAAGGCTGTGCAGGGAACTGTACCCTCTTTTTAGGGCAAAATACAGTATTGCTATAAAAAACAATAACTTATCTGAAAATCCATCTTGTCGAAAACATTAGTTATAACTAATGTTTTTATGTTTGCTTTTATTCGAAAGTAGAAAAGAAATTCAGGGTGCAGTGCGGTTTATTACAAAAAAGAATTGATGGTATAATAAACGAAAATTAAGTCAAGTTTGACTTTAGAGCGTTCTGAAAAAGTCAAAGTGCCTCGAAAGCCGTATCAAGCTATGTTATC
>CAYYPG010000083.1:0-8892 GCA_964473505.1 uncultured bacterium
TTACCGATAATAGATCTTGACTTAGCGTTAGAAATTCGAGTAAAATCAAATATGTCGCAAACTGACATTGGGGCTCATGATGTGGCCGGGCACGTCATAAAAATCCCAAAAGTCGTCTTGACTTTTTACATTTATCTGTAATAAGATAGAACGATATTTTTTATATCAGATGGAGCCAGTCGGATAAGAGAAAGAAGACTCTTCCAATAAGAAGTGAAATACGCGCCATCACAGTATAGCCGAATGAGGCGCCAAAGGAAATCATTATAAAAATAATACCAACTCTTAATGCTAATTGCCAACCTTTGGCTTTAAATTCGCGGGAAAAGTAAAAATAGAGAATTGTGGTTATGACTCCAATCACTAAAATTATATTATTGACCGTGGTTAAGGGTAAAAGTGTCGCTTGCATTTGAGGTAACAAAAATCCTTGAATACTTCCTGTTATTCCCAAACCTGCACCAATACCAACCGTAAAAGAAATTGGTAATCGCGAAAGATAGGCTAATTTACCTGTCCAACGAGTCAACATTAAGATGCCTAATATTGCCGGAATTAATAAAATCCAACGCTCAATTCCCTGTTCAGAAATAAATCGGTCAATAAGCATTGGTTTTAAGTCAAATGCCCAAACATAGATAACACCAAAACCAGCAGAAACGCCTACATAGAGATGCTCGGCAAATTTATATAAAGGATTGTCGCGATATAAAAATGAGAAGATGGCAATTGTTAAACCAGCAGCAATCCAAGTACCAATAATATTCCAAATCATCGTTTCCGCCTTTGTTTTTCGCTACGTCTTAAAATAAAGTAACTAATATTACCCAATATAATAAAGAGAATGATTAATCCGTGAACCACTGATTGAGTCGGCATCCCTAAAGTTCCAGTACCAATTTGTTTAACTAATGTCTCATATTCAGCAGCGCCTTGCAAGCCGGATATCAGACCAGTAATCTGATTAGATTGTAAATAAGGATAAAGGTCAGGTGCGACGACGCCAGTGGCACCTAAGAATATTTTCTGCTGAAATCTTCCGCCAGCATAAAGCACCCATGCGTCCCCGGTTGCACCGGCTTCTAAACCAACCAAAAGACTAATATCTTGATAATTATGGACTTTTCTCATAAAGGGGAAACTATCAATTGGGACATTACGATAATCTGTAGAAAAGAAATCCCGTATTTCTCGACCGATTCCCACAATCAATGCAGTATAACCTGGTCGGTAACCTAAATTTACATAATCTTCGCCATACTTTTTATTATATTCTGTGGCTACTCGATTTAGTGCAATTTCACCTAAGGGCAATCCTAATGCCCAATGTCCCATCAGGATGACTTTAAGGTCTTTTTTAAAACAATGTCTTAAAATTGCAATTAGCATCGGTTGTAATTCGGGTTCCGAAGCCGCATCATAATCAATGGAAATCATTACTACCGAACCGACGGGTAATTGTTCAATCGAATTAAATGCATTGCGGACGGTTTCTGAAATACGTATCGGCAGGGTAATCTTTAATAGCAAAGGTACTGCAACTGCCAATAAAATTATAATGTAAATTATGCGCCGGTCGATAGAACCTAATTTTTCCCAAAATTTCATAGTAATTAATATTTGCTCTCTGGTAACAGTAATAAGACCAAACAGAGATTTTTTGGGTTTTTCTTGTTATGGAATCCGAATTTAAGGGTCATATCACTCCTATGAACCTGAAGTATAAGACCGTTCTATTCCAAGAATGATTCTTATCGACATTGCAATACCACCTAAAACAATGCCAATATAAATACCTCGTTTGGCTGCAGTTTGAGGTATATCCATAATCCAGTCATTAATGCGAGCAAAGATTTCTAAATTTCTCAGACCAGTAAGATTTATGCCGGGTATTAAATCTATTAAGTCAATTAGCTTTTGCTCAAGCCAACCACCCAAAGGAACTCGACCAAGCATTACTAAAGTTGCGGCAACCAAAAGCATTGTTGCTTCAGAAGTGCGTGCCCGAAATGCACGATATGCTGCTGATGCAATAAAAAATGCTAAAAGCGCAAACATTGTAGCTTGTAGCGGTATAATAAGGTAAGTGTAAAGATACATAAACGGTGAACCAAGAGTAAAGGGACTTTGATATTTTGCCCACGAGTAAAATCCTAAACCTAAAGTTAAAAATAAACCCACAAGTAAAACAAGGCTATATCCCCAACCACTGACTTTATCACGAATTTTTATCAAATGATACCGTGTTAAACTGTCTAATCCCAGAAGCATTGTAAATCCTGAAACTATAGAAAACCAAACTAAAAATCTTTGTTCTAAACTTCCGAACGGTTCGTGGGGAATAAAAAAAGTTACGATTAATAAAACGCCAGTCAGAAAAACTATAATTAAGGGTACTTGATTTCTCATAAAATTCTACATTTTATATTTTATTTTGCGGTAAACCAATTTTGCAACTGCTCAAAGATTTGATTAATTATCGGTAATGGTTTGGCAAGGATTACGCCTAAAGTTCCAAGGAAAACGAGCCCAATAAAAGTTATTATAATGATTGCTTTAGCTGTATCTTCGCCTTTAAGACTACCGAGCATTTGGGGGTCGGGTTTTAAATAACAAGATGCAGCAAACATCTCTTCGCCGATCAAAGTATAATCACAAGAAGCAATAAAAAACGGTAGTTGTGTGATCGCAGTCGTTCCGGCTATCTGGATGGCGCCAATAGTATGGGCAGTTTCTGCCATAATTAAGGCTTCAGCAAAAAAATAGCCCTGCCAAAATACTGCACCGGGTTTTTCTCGTAACATTATTCCGTCGACACCGGCAGCATAACCAAACTGGTCAGTAGTTAAGAATGGTAAGTTGTTTTCATTATATAAATCCGGTCGACCAGCTTCTAAGTAAGATTGTTTAACGGTTTCTTGGGCTGCACTCATTACAATCGGGTCATAATTGGGGACTAACAATTTAGTTTGATATTCTGCCGATTTTTGGGCAATCTTGCCTAATATGGAAAGTGCCGAAATTGTAACCACATCCGTAAGTGTACCAAGCCCAAAAGAAAACAAAATTGGTCGTCCCATTTCAGTGGCTCTGCCTACTGCATCATCAATTGCGTCAAGTCCACTAATTCTACGAACAAATAATGTGTCGCCTTTTTTGGCGCGCTCAATGTACCAGATAACTAAGAAACAAATTATGATGGTGAGTATTAGTACATTAATTCGAGCAGTATTAAACCATTGGGCTTTAGAAATCACCGGTCCAAAAACTTCTGAGGCAAAAGCAGTATCTCTAAATACTGCTTTGATATAATAGTAGTAGTTTTTGCCATCTATTGTCGTTTGGTCTTCATATTGATTAGAGCGCCTTAACGCAACACCAACTGTTTCAAATGGACCTGTATCATTTTCCGAACGGTAGACATCATAACCGATAAAATTATCAGCACCTACAGTGTCACCGGGAACGATTTGCCATTGGATAACAATTGCCTTACCCGCGTCATTCGGACGGTCAAATGCCTTCAGACTCGTAGGTATGTTTTGCTCCGCATAAATTGAATAGTTTTTCCCCAAGAAGGTTAGACTCAATAAGAACAGAAATATTTGCCAGTTTTTCAATCGGAATATTTTCATTTAATTAAAAAGTTATGTTTTTATTGGCATCGTGGTCATTCAATATCTAAAAATTTCTTAGTTATGCTTTCTTCGGCTGTGGTCAATTTAATAAAGTATACACCATTGGCCAGTTGTTTAGATTTCGGTTCGATTATTCCTGAGCTAGATTTAACATTATCATTAAATAGTTCGGCTTGTAATTTGCCTGAGATATCGTAGATTCTTATTGTAAGTCGGCCAGGTTTTGAAATTTGATATGCAATTTTATTTATTTTTTTACCAACATTAGGGATAATTGTAAAATCGGTTGTTGGTTTAATATAAAGAAATCGGTCTAGAGCATCAGTAATACCAACATATTGATTAAACCAAGCTTGGGCTGAGTCGCAATTTGCCAAAAATGTAGCCTCGCTATTTCCACCGACAAATGCATAGGCAACGCGATAAGTTTGCGATGGTGCCAGATTAAATGGTCCAGCTGATAAAGCTACTGACCAATCATAAGTCCGGTTAGATTGTAAAACATTAATGCCGCCGTTAAGTATGCGATATTTCATATTTTCGTTCATTGCCGACTCAGGGTAGACATAGATTGCATGGTCAATGCAAGTGAGGTTTGCTGCGGTTAGCGGATACAAAAGTTTCATCCCGACTGTAGGATTTTGAGTTACCGCGCGACGCATATACACTGCCCGTCGGTTAACATCACTTCGAGCAATGTCAGTTGCGGAACTTTCTGGTTTGATATCAAAGTCACTGATTATGCCGGAATAAAGTCCGTTAATCGTTGTTGTTCCGGTATTTTGGTACTCAAAGACTAACACCACAAAATCATCGTATCGGCTATCAGATAATGAATAACTGTTTTGAATAACTTTAAGTCCTTTGGGTGACGGATGTCCCGCATCAGTATAACTGGCTTGCAGATGTTGATTACCGAAACTTGGAGGTAAAACAAATCTTAAACTTTCCATCACACTCCAGTCCTGATTTAAAGTAGTTGCTGGCTGTCCATAAAATCGGTCAGCAACATAAGAAGACGAATTGCCGCTTAACATCGAACTATAATATAATGCACTTAATGCTGATTTCGGATATCGGAATCCTGAACCAATTTTGGATGAAGCAGGCTTCTTTTTAATAAATGAAAGTCCTTGTTGGATGTCTGCGGGATTTGTGTAACCAATACTACCGAGGGCAGTCACGGTTAATAAACAATATCCTGTATCATGATTAGCTGCAATCATTCCGGGTTGAGGGGCTTGTCCCACAAAGACATTAAAGTTAAAATTCCAAGTTCCTTGGTCTGCGGTAATGGTTAAGGTAAACGGAATTTGGGTTCCACAAGGAGTATTGCCGGAAACATAAAAAGTATATAAATCGCCGATGGCTTGAGCGCCAACCGCAATTGTTCCATAATTTGAAACCGAATCAATGATGGAAATATAATTACTATTTGTTCTTAATTTACCCATAGTATTGGTTGCAGTTCCATTACCCGTATTAGTGACTATTGCATAAAAATTCACGGTTTGATTAGGATTGATCGTACTAAGGGTTAAACTATCTAATGTGATATATGGCATTGGTGTACCGGTTACTACTGTAATACTATCTTCTAAGGGATAACAATTTGCTCCGGTTGCGGTAATATACATTTTGCCTGTGGTATTAGCATTAACGACAAGGGTCACTTGTCCATTGGAATTTGTTTTTCCCCGTTTCCAAACTTCGCCATTTTTATAAAAGCCGACTAAAACATTGCTTACCGGAGTTGCGACTTGGGTAACGGTAACTGTAATTGTTTGTGGTCCGGTTTGAATTGTATCAGGTCGGGAAATTTGAATTCGTCTTGGAGTATTGCGCCACATTGGTAGCAATGGGTCGCCAAACAAATTTAATTCAAAAACGCACCAGCGCCAAACTTGCTGAGTTTCTGCAAAATATCGATAAGCGTCTTTTGCCGTGCTTGAGCAAGGGCCAATTAAACTTGAATCCTGACGGAAAAAGAAATCATAAAAAGCGATATCCAGCAACTCAGATGGCCCAATTACCGGAGGTGTTCCCCAACCATATCGGGAATTCATTATAACCGCTACCGCACAATTGGGAACATTCATCATCCGTTCGGCTAAGCAATCATTATATTCAAAATTACCCGGATAACAGGCAATCGAATTAACAATCACAAGTTTGGAACTATTAGTCTGAGTTGCCGGGTCTGATGTATTGTATTGAGCACTGTTATAAATATACACTCCAACATCATCACCATGACCAACTAAATGCGCAAAACCGAAACCATTATTTAATGAATCTCTCACTAAATAACGCAAGGCATCATTTTGACCAAGATTAATCTTGCGGTCAATCCAATCAGGTGGAGTAATCCTTTCGATTGAATCCTGAGATAACATATGATTATAATTGCTCCAAAGATATGCTGCTGGTAGTAAGATTTTCTTTATATAAGTAGAGTCAGGATTTTTTTCATAAGTAAATATTTTATTTATATTATTACTAATTTCTGTCGCATTATCCACGGATAATCGTCCAACATATAAATCGGCAAAAAAGTCAACCGTATCAGTTGTTTCGCCGAAAATATTATTGTTATTACCATCCCAAGACCATTGTAAATCTGCATAATATAAATCCGCCGGAATATTACCAATATAAGTATTGACTATGGCACGGGTTCTTCGGCAAGGCACGATCGCATTGTCCCCACCCAGAATTACCCATTTTAGGCCACGAGTGGTAAAGTAATCTCTAATAAAGTTCCTTATCTTTTCTTGTTGGTCGCGACCGGCATAATTACTCGTTATCCAAGTAGTAGTTCTCACTTCAGTACGAAATCCTTTTTTGTTATGCCATTCAATCAGCGATTGAAAATTACTCGCTAAAGCATCACTGGTAATTATAATACAATCAATTTCATTCTGGTCAATAAAATTAACTGGCGGTGAGAATCGTTCAATATCTTCCGGATTAATTATGAGATTTTTCACATCTTGAGCGAAAAATTCCTTTTGGTTATGAGTTATCGGCTCAGGTGATACTCGATTTTCCTCATATATAAATTCTAAAGTCAAATTAGTAATTAATCCTAATTGTTGTGTTTGAGGATAATAACGGACTGGAAACACCGCAAAACTACCAAGTCGATAACCACTTTTCGTTCCAGTTGAAGTGTAATCAACGATTTTGGCCGGATATACAGATGAAGCACCATATATTGCTTGATTTGGTTCAGTAAACAAAATTTCTGCTTGATGACTAATTGGTTTTGGTTCTTGCGCTGGGTATAAAAGGTATTTACCATCAATTGGATGTTCGGTTGTGGCAAGAACTTTAATTTCGGTAATAGTAGCATTTGCCGGCACTAAGACATTGTATATTGCCACCGGCACAATTGGTGCACCAATTTCCTGATACGGTAAAGTGCCTCTTAACTGCACAATGGAATAATGCTCAATTTGTTTAATTTCAATATCAGTGGAAGAGAAAGTTAAAGTTTTAGTAAATGAACCAGCGAAAACTACAGAACAAAATATTATTATTATCATGCCATATAATAGAGTTTTTTTCATTTATGTCTCCTTTGTCTTTTTACTCGAACATACGGAAAAAAGAATTTGATTTCTTTTTCAGGATTTTCTAATGGGTTTGATGCGTGGACTGCATTATGTTGAATTGAACTACCAAATCGGTTGCGGATAGTTCCTTTTTTTGCTTTTTGCGGGTCAGTATCACCAATGAATTGCCTTACTCTATTTTGAACATTATGACCTTGTAAAAGCAATGCAACCACTGGTCCAGAGGTTATAAAATTGACAAGACCGTTAAAGAAATCCTTGTTCTTATGGATAGCATAGAATTTTTTTGCTTGAGTTTTAGTTAGACGGGTATACTTAATGTCTAAGATTTCAAATTCCTTTTCAATTTCACTAATGACCTCACCGATGTGTTTATTTTTTACCGCATCGGGTTTAATTAATAAAAGTGTTTTTTCCATTAAAAATAATTATAAATCATATAAATAAAAATCAAATAGAATTATTATTAAAAATAATAATTATAAATCAGAAAATTACAAAGTCAATAAAAAACTGCAGTATGTCCTGACGGATGACGACATATAGTATTTAGAATTTAATATCTCGTCGATATAATTATCTACGAATATCAGTGGCGAGATAAACATCATTTTGCGATACTTTGCTCTTCGTCTTCTTCAACAATCCAACCGATTTTTTTCTACCTCGCTAAAGATGCTTGTGCTTATAGTTGTAGTAAATATACTTTTCATATATCCCAAATCAATTAAACCATATCCATTCTCTGCCACACATTTAGCTGAAACTTGAATTAATTTTTATCATAAAGACGACTTTTTTAGCGTAGACCGCTCTGGAGGCTAAATCTTTCGTAAACTTTCTGCCATCTTTTGTGTAAAAATAAACATAAAAAACATTAGTTAGGTAGTGTCTGATATTTTGTGTAAAATTAATATTTCTATGTTAAAGAAAAAGATGTAACCTCGTCCTCGTTCAATATTTAAAAAAGGAAAGCACGCCCATGGAAGAAAAACCAATTCACACAAAAATCTTGCCACTTCCCATTAATTATAACTAATGTTTTAGAAAAGGCGAATTTTTGGATAATTTATTGTTTTTCATAAAGATATTGCATTTTGCCTTAAAAAGAGGGTACAGTCCCATCCCTAGCCCTTTGGGTTGCTTGAAAAATTGGTAAGAAGGTAGTTTTGGAAAACAAGGTCAGAGAAAATTTTTGAGTTGGTTTGAGGGTTAATTTGGGTGGAAATATAATTCTCAATTTGTAGACATTTGTCAAAATCAATATGAGAGGAAACGAGATCATTATTTAGATAATAATGGTCAGAGCTATGGTATCTGTAATTGGGGAAATCATTTAGTTTTATCAAGAGATAATATGTAGCATTTTGGGAATAATAATTTAAAAATAATGGTCAGAGTTATTAGGTTCACAATTCAAGGAAATTACTTGCTTTTATGAAAAAGACATCATTTAACATGGTGCTGAGCCAAGACATTGTATCTCTTCCAAGGTCCTATTTCTACGGCTACATTATCTAACAATATCAGATCAACATATCAGATTTTTATCATTAAAGCTTTGGCATCTGCTTTTTAAGATGCTCAAACAGGTATCTCGTAGACAAGTGCCGAATGATCACGATAATTGTTATAATAGTAATTGTATTTTAATCCTTCAGATAATAAGTCGGTTT
>CAYYPG010000084.1:0-8744 GCA_964473505.1 uncultured bacterium
AATACCTCCCCTATCTCCTCTTTGGACAACCGATTGGATTATCTAATCCCTTGTCAACCAAGCAATTAATCAGATTACTACCAAATTATTGGGCATATAATTAACTCTACTTTTAAGTAGAGTATCTATGGAGTTAGCATCAAACAAAGAAGAAAAATTTTGAGGGGGTGGATATATTTTAATAGATATAATATAGATAATGTTGAGATTAGAGAACGGATGGACGCGGTTAAGTTATCTGGAATTGGTTACATCAATCGTGAATTAACAAAAACAGCTTGATGGAACCTTACAGAAAGAAAAAAGGTATGCTTAACTATAACAAATTTCCATAAACATTGACAATTTCTCTTACTTATAAAATCGGACTTAATCAGAAAAATTATTTCATAAGGTAAAATCATCGCCGAACTAATTTTCTTGAAAATAAATTTGACCTTAAATTATTATTTATTCTAATTAAAATTTAATTTTTTAGAAATGGATAGTCGTGGTGTTTATAATGTGCAGATGTAGAGTCTTTCTGCAACTTGTTGTCTGCGTTCGTCTTTACCAATGGTGGATTCAAAATCGAATCTATTCAAGGGTCGGATAATGAGATTAATGCGGTAAAGTGGAGTGTGTATCCGTTTTGATATCAAGCAAGACAAGTGGATGCGTTTGGTTTCGAATTACGCTAAAGTAACCGAAAGTTTTTCGCTAATTTCTTCTGGTTCATAAATTACTTTAATACCTGCTTTTTCAAAGGCTTTAATTTTTTCTTGGGCAGTACCTTTACCACCAGCAATGATTGCACCTGCATGTCCCATTCTTTTATCTGCTGGCGCAGTTTGTCCGGCAATAAATCCGAATACGGGTTTAGTCAAGTTTTTGGCAACAAACTCTGCGGCTTTCTCTTCATCGGTTCCACCAATCTCACCGATTATCACTATTGCTTCGGTCTGCGGGTCGGTTTGAAATAATTTTAAGCAATCAATAAAATTAGTACCGATTATCGGATCACCACCAATACCAATTACAGTCGATTCACCATAGCCGGCCTTAGTAATATGGCTGGCGATTTCATAAGTTAAAGTACCAGAACGCGAAACGACGCCCACTTTTCCTTGCTTAAATGCCATTGCCGGTAATATTCCAACCTTGCATATTCCAGGAGAAATAAGTCCTGGTGAATTTGGTCCAATTAACCGTGTCTTTTTTCCTTTAAGGTAAGCAATAATTTTTGCCGTTTCAAGTATTGGGACGCCCTCAGAAACACAAACTGCCAAATCGAGTTCAGCATCAATTGCTTCATAAATTGCATCTGGTGCAAACTGAGCCGGAACAAAGATAATTGAGGTGTTTGCTTTAGTCGCGCTTTTTGCTTGTTTAACTGTATTAAATACGGGCAGTCCGAAAACTTCGCTTCCGCCTTTACCCGGAGTAACACCGCCAACGACTTTTGTACCATATTGGAGCATCTGTTGAGCATGAAAAGAACCATCACGCCCGGTTATGCCTTGAATAATTACTTTAGTTTCTTCATTTATTAATATTGGCATATTTTTATCCTTTTTGAGCTTGTTGTTTTAATATTTCGCTTATTTTTTTTACCGCTTCGGTCATCGTTTCCGCGAAGATTATCGGCGAATCTTTAAGTAATATGCGTGCTTGGTCTTGATTGGTTCCAACTAAGCGTGCGACGATGGGCAGGAAAATATTTTCTTCTTTCATTGCCCAAAGTAACCCTTGTGCCACATCATCACAACGAGTTATACCACCAAAGATATTCACTAAAATTGCTTGTACATTTTTATCCGAAGCAATGATCCGTATCGCCTCACGCATTTTTTCGGGTGAAGAAGAACCACCGATATCGAGAAAATTAGCGGGATTTCCGCCATAGCGTTTAATTAAATCCATTGTTGCCATTGCTAAGCCAGCACCATTAACAACACAACCAACATTACCATCTAATTTTACGTAAGATAAATTGGCTTTTTGGGCTTGTACTTCTAAAGGGTCTTCGGCATCAAGGTCACGCAGAAGCGCAATTTCCGGATGTCGAAAAAGCGCATTGTCGTCAAAGATAATTTTGGCATCAAGGGCAATGAGTTTGTTATCGCTTTTGACTAAAGGATTGATTTCCACTAAGGAACAATCTAAATCCATAAAGATTTTATAGAGTGAGGTAAGGATATTGGAAAAATTATTTATTTGGCTGGATAGGTATTCGGTCGATTTGACTCCATCACCGACTTGAGAGTTAGCAAATAGGGGATAACCGATATCCCGGACCTGATATGACTTTAATCCTATTAGAGGTGAAATCGGTTCTTTGAGAATCTTTTCCGGCGTTTTAACTGCGACTTCCTCAATATCAACTCCACCCGAAGCAGAAGCAATCAGCACAGGAGTTTGATTTTCACGGTCAATGGTAATGCCGACATAATATTCGGCATCTATTTTAACCGCTTCGGCTAATAAAATTTTCTTTACGAGTAATCCTTTGATATTCATTCCTAAAATTGAATTTACTACAGGCTCAAGTTCTTTTTCCGAAGAGACGAGTTTTACACCGCCAGCTTTACCTCGTCCGCCAACTAATACTTGGGCTTTAACGACTAATGGAAAATTTAATTCTTGGGCAACAGTTTTGGCTTCTTCCCAGGATGATGCTAATCTTTCCTTAGATGTCGGAATATTATATTTTCGAAAAATTTCTTTGGCTTGATATTCATGAATTTTCATTTTGTTCCTCTCTATAATTATTATTATATTATTTTTATAATATATATATTTGTGCCGTATAACATATTAAAAGAGAAATTGTGTCCGATTGAGGTAGATAGTTCGGTTGCATTTTAATATTGATATTATAATCGGCAAAACTAAAACAATGGGTTTACATTCTGACAAACAAGTAAACTTGAGATAAATGAGTTTCATTTTAATATCGGTATTCTAATCTCATAAAACCTACAAACTTTTTATTGGTATTATAATATATCCCACTTAAAATTCTAATGTCAAAATCGAGTTGAAAATACATTTCCGGTCCGATTAAAGTAGTGGTTTCTACTATTCCTGAAGGAAAGTCTCGGATTGGCAACTCGATGCCATCCCAGGTCTTGTTATCTAAATCACCCTTATTGCCCTCACCGTAGCGGGTTTTAGTTGCACTCAGACTAAGGCGCAAGGTACTTAAGGGATAATATTCTAATCGGCAAAAGATTTCGTCAGCATCAGGTCCTAAAGCATGTCCTAAGGGTGTTGCATATTGAGTATAAGCAAGATGGTGGATTCGATGATAATAAGTATAGCGGGTGATTTTCGAATATTCGGCACATACCGCAAATTGTCTATAAGGATAATATGCACCTAAAGTTAAGCCATAACAATTTGGTGGTCGATCGGGTCGGGTGTTGAACTCATAATTATCAAGTGCCAGTTGACCATAGATTTTCATATTTGCTAAATAAGCGGCAATATCAAATCCAAACAAGATATTATCATCGTGACCAGTATTCGCAACTTCCATATAGATGGGAATGATTGGATTACAATATCCCCAAAATCCTCTGGTTTGAAGTGAGTCCCATGAATAAACCACTAGCATTGTCCCGCCGAGTCTCATTAGATTTGCAATGTTGATTTCTAATCGTTGACCAGATAAAAATCGATGATAATGATACCAGGGTGATAAACCAGCACAAAACCACAGGGCTTTAAAATTTTTACCCGAGGTTCGAAGTTGGATGTTTTCTAATGAAGGAGCAATGTCGGATAAAAGCACTGAACTCCGATAACTCGGACCAAAATAAAGATAATCACGGCCAAGTTGTACGGTCATAAAATAGAAAGGAAAAGACAAATAAGCTTCTTTGAGGTCAAAAGTCATAAAATTCCTGGAAGATTTGACTCGGGTTCTCGGTACATATATACCCGCGGCTTCGCTCGTATCAGGAATCTTTTTGTTATAAAATGTCATTTCATATCGATTGTAAAGGCTAATCTTTGAGTTGGGGGCTAAATTAAAAATCGCTCCAATTGAACCTGTTTGATTATCAGTAAATGGTATATAAGTAAATGGATTGAGAGTGGAGGGACATTTATTATAAGTGAGTCGGGAAAAGAGATTAATATTTATTGAACCGGCGCCATAATTTAACTTAACCAGCGGTTTGCGTTTAGCAATTTTTATATCCATTTGTAAATCATCGGCAAATTCGCTCAACAATCGATTGATATAGAATCCCGCTTGATGGTTAGGATAGGTTCTACTGATATTTGATTCTTGTAAAAGATTTATCACAGTTTGCCGGGTCCATGGTTTGCTGGTTGGAGGAATTGTTTTTATCTGGCCTGTAGTTTTTAAATAAACAATCGCATCATAAATCCACGAATCAGTTGGTATATTATCATGAGGCGCAGACCAGAGAAGATTAAAAACTAACCAAGACACGAATAAATATCTACAAAACCAAAAACTAAATAAGGTTAAGTTTTTAAGCCTTTTCATTTTAGAATTTAATTTTCGAAAGACCGTAGCGTATAAATGAAGTCAGCCTGGAGATATGACACATCAATAGCTTTTTGTGAATATCATTGATTTTTAATATCTAATAAAATTAGCTTAATTATTTTATAATGCCCAGCCAATCTTTTAGTAAGAATTGGAATCGGCCAATTAATAAAGAGATACGAGCCATGACAGTATAACCGAATGATGCACCGAATCCAATCATTAAGAAAATAATACCTATCTCAGCAGCAAACTGGGTAGATTTTTTTCGCTCTTTTGAAAAGAAGAAATATATAATTGTACAGATAACGCCAACAAATGAGATTAATGCCCAAAGAAAGAAGTCCCAGCGTTGTAGAATTTCCGGTTTTAGAACCGCACCTTGAATTTGCTTAATGATACTGGCTTGCAGGGTTGCTGGTATTGCGGCACCAGCACCAAAACCTAAAACTAATCCCATTGGCAATCTTACTAACCAAGCAGTTTTAGGGATAAATCGAGCAAAATAGCATAATCCGAAAAGCAATGGTATAATGTTTAATAATTGCCCCTGTTTGAACAAGGGAACAAGTAAATCCGGGTAAAGAACATTATGATAGGAAATCGAAATTGAGTATCCGACCGAGACGCCGACAAATAAATGTTCGGCAAATTTGTAAAACGGGTTATCTTTATATAAAAATGAAAAGATACAAAATGTTAAAAATGCGCCAACCCAAATCCAAAAACTTGTTGCCAAATTCATTGTGTCCTCCCCTTTGCTCGGCGAACAAAAAAGTATCCGATATTTCCTAAGATGATGAGAATTAGAATTAAGAGATGGGCTAATGATTGTGCATCCATAGCCTGGGTTGCGGGCGTTTGGGCTTGACTATATCCTTTTTCTTTAACTAAAAATTCGTATTCAGCAGCACCTTTCATTCCACCGAGAAGTCCAGTTAATTGGCCGGTTTGTAAAAATGGATAAGCATCGGCGGCGGAAACTGCGGTTGTTCCAGCACCAATTTTTAGCCCATAACGGGCTTGGGCATAGGCAATCCAGGTATTCATTCCTGGGTCACCGGCGGATAATGTGATGAAAAATGGAATGTCGCGATAATTTTCAATATCCATAATCATTGGTAAGGAATCGAGTGGTTTACCATAGTAATCAGTAGGAAATACTTTTTTAATATCTTCGCCCATTCCTAATACTACTGGCAGAATGCCTGGCCGCCATCCTAAAAAGACATAATCTACGCCATAAACTTTGTTATATTCTTGCGAAACTGTGGCTAATGCTTGTTCTCCCAGGCCCATTCCCGTGAGCCATAGCCCGAGCACTATTACTTTAACATTTTTGGCAAACGCATGTCGAAGAATTGATGTTAGCATTGGATATAATTCAGGCATTGAACCCGGGTCAAAATCAATTGAAATCATTAGAGGTTTTCCTTCAGGAATTGCGTCAACCGCATTAAAAACATCCATTGCTCGGCTTGAGGCGCGACTAATCAATCCGATTGGCCGAATTAAAGGAACAATGATAACAATTGCCAAGATTACAAAAATAATTTTGCGGTCGATTTTGGCTAATATTTCAAATATTTTCATTGTTACTTACCTCCACCAAGCCAACCTCGCTCAATGCCGAGAATAATCTTAAGCGAAGTGGCAATTGCACCTAACGCAACGCCAAACATAATACCTCTTTTGGCCGCCAAATTCGGCACAGAAAGAATCCATTCGGCAAATTCCGGAAGTCGCGGCGAAATTGATGCACCAATTGGCACCATGCCTAACATTACAAAAAACGCTGCAATTAAAAGTAGCGTCGCTTCTTTAGTCCGAGCACGGAATGCACGATAAGCTGCTGAAGCCATATAAAAAGCTAAGATTGCAAACATCGTCGAGTTTACCGGAACAAAGATGTGCTGAAACAGAATTTGTAAGATTGATGTTTTGCCGATACCGTGAAAAAATACTATCCGGGAAATATTACCATCTTTAACTATATTTACACCCAATAGTCCCACAAGCGCGGTGATCACGGCACTCACTAAAGTAACTATGGAAAATCCCCATCCTGAAGACCGGTGGGAGATTTTATGACTGTGCCGGATAACTAAACTACCGACACCTAAAACTAATGCGAAAACCGAGATGAGTCTGACCCATTTTAATACCACTTCATAGGCGGTAATGGAAATCGGATGGGGAATAAAAAATTGTAACATCATAAAAATACCAAAAATGAGACATAAGGCTAAAGGTATTGTTCTTTGCATTTTAGCTCCTATGGATTTTAAACTAACTCACATTAAAAAATCGTAGTATATCCAAAACCGGAAATCTTACACTAAGTAGCATTAGGGCGCTGAGAATGAAGATAACGATAACAATTAAAATTTTGCCATAATCTTGACCAACTAACGAACCAAGGAGTTTGGGTTCTCGAGAGAGATAAGCCGATGCGGCATAAAGTTCTTCACCAATGAGCGTATAATCACAAGCAGTAATAAAAAAAGGTAACTGATAAATAGAATCTGTGCCCGCAATTTGGATTGCGCCAGTTGTGGCTCCGGTTTCGGCTAAAATTAAGGATTCAGCCCAAAACATGCCTAAAAAGAAATTAGTTGCGGGTTTTTCGCGTACCATTATTCCATCAACCGCTGCTGCGTAGGCAAATTGACTGTCTGTAATAAAGAAGATATTTTCCGGTTTGAAGACATCAGGTCGACCAACATTGGTATATGCTTCTTTGACAACTTCACGGGCAACAGTATAAACAATCGGGTCGCGATTCGGTACAATCAGAGTTGTTTCATATTGGGCAGTCTTTTTGGCAACTTCACCTAAAATATTAAGCGCAGCAATCGTAGCAATGTCGGATACAGTTGATAGCCCCGGCACATAAAGAATTGGTTTGCCCATTTCAGTAGCACGACCAACCGCTTCTTCAACTGCATCCAATCCCGCAATCCGGCGGATAAACAATTGCTTTCCTTGCCGAGCCCGCGAGATAAAGTAAAGGATAAGACTGAAAAAGATAATAATCCCAATTAAAACATTTAGGCGATTAGTGTTGAACCATTGAGGATAACTTTGAACACGGTTTGACGGTTCGGAAAATGCCCGTAAGGTATCAGTCCCGATTATTTTATAAGCCACAAGTTGATAAATATATTCTTTGCCATCAATAACTTTTTCATCAATAAATTGTGTTTCAAAGGCTGAGACTTTGACAATACAGATATCGGGTCGGTCTTTTTCCCTTCGAAAGATTTGATAACCATCAATATCTTCAGTCGGGCTGGGTGCCCACTTTACAGTAATGCTTTTACCGTCGTCATTCGGTGTATCAAAGGCTTTAACATTAGTTGCTGGTTCAATTGACAAAGTTCCTAATAATAAAATCAAAAATATACTCATCAATAACCTCCTAAATTAGCATTTTAGATTCTTTGTTGCTGTTTTTTTTAGAATGACAGTAGGTATAGTTATCCATAATTAATTATCGTACAGAATCTCTCATCATTAACATTTCATCAGTTGGCAACCTATTTTGAATTTTAAGATATGCCGCGTAGATAATTTTTGACTTATATTTTTTAGTCCTTGTGAGATTGATTCGTATTGTAGAGTTTTTTTGTGGTTCCATAATAAGTATTTAGCTTTTACTTCTGCGAGAATTGTTTCTTTTGATTTCTAAGTAAATGTACATAACCTTATCGGTTCTGAATTTTGGGTTTTCTTTTTGTAAGGATTAATTGGAGTTTCATAACTCAATAAATCGAAGATATCGCAACTTCATTTTTCCTTACATCTACAGGGTGTTTTATGACATTTAGGGCAGCCGTTTTTGTATTTTTGGATAGCTTTTTCCAATCTTATTCCGGTGAGACTGGCTAAGGTTACGAGCCAAGCAAAACAATCAGCAAATTCTTCTTCCAATTCTCTGTGCGTTTTTTGTTTGCCACGATTTGATTTTCTTATTGCTCGAGATAGTTCGCCGACTTCTTCCGTGAACCACATAAATGTTCTCTCGAGCCCGCGGTTTTTGTCTTTGGAGTAATAGAGTCGTTCAATTAACTTCTGAAACTTATCAATTGTCACGATTTAAGTATGCTGAAGAATTACGATTTGTCAAGCATTGTTGCACGTGAGCTCTGACAAAGTCAATATTGGTTCGGAAGGCATTAAATGCAGAAGCATAATTGTTGATTTTTTCTTATGGGCATTGGGGTCCTTTGAGTATTTG
>CAYYPG010000085.1:0-8740 GCA_964473505.1 uncultured bacterium
TATAGATCTAACGGATGCCTTTCAACTATTTTACCACACTTTCTGGTCATGAGCCTAATTAATCAAATACATAGTATTATCAATTTGGGAATTTAGTTTAAAAGCAAACACAAGATAGAAAAGAGAAATAATTAGAGTATATGATGTTATGCTTAATTTCCATTTTAAACTTACAGTGTAATGAAGATGAGTTCGTCTGGAGATGGTAGTTAAAGATTGATTTTAATGTGGTTGATTTTGGGAAAATACCCTTCGAAAAAAGAGGAGTTATTTTATTCACAATTTTATTGTGCTTAAGGATTTATATTAATATCTTTCCAATGCTTTATAAGAATAATTCCTGTATTTACAATAAAAATTAGTATCATTATTGTAGAAAAATTACTAAAAATCAGAAAAATTAAGATACTAAACATACTACCAATTGTATTAATTGCATCATTTTTGATTTTTAATCTGAATTTGAAAAACAGAAGTATGAGTCCAAAAGTTGTGGGAATTTTCCAAAAGGTCAAAGCAATCCAAATACCAAATGTGGGTATTATCGATTTTCCACCGCGAAAGCTCAAAAAAGGTGGAAAAGCATGTCCGCATAAAGGGGCAGCCGCAATAGGAACTAAACTATAATCATTAATATTTAAGACACGATAGGCTATAAAAACCGGGATAAAACCTTTTGCTGCATCTAAAAGGATTGCCGGAATACCGATTGTCCATCCACCAGATTTCCAAGCATTAGCTACCCCAGGATTACCATCGCCAACTTTTCGAATATCAATTCCTTTTAATTTACCCAACCAATAAGAGAACATTAGAGCGCCACTGAGATAGCTTATCATTATTAAGAGTATTATTCTTAACAAAATGTAATTTCTATGAATCAAATATACTATCTGGAAGATTGTTGTTAAACTGATAGTCCCAATAAAATTCTCGCATCTTGATGAACTTATGCGCAAGATTAAAGATTACTTTTACTTGGATTTCCATCTCTAAGTTAAAAATTGAGGGTAATGAATAATTGCCATATTTCGCATAATCTAAAGTGATATTGAATTTTTTTACTACGGCTGGTAAATCGGTGGGTAGAAAGTGCAGTCGTTGGATACAGAAGTCAGCTTGTGATATTTCAGCAGTTCCTTTTAAATAACCTTCTTTTTTATTTTTAGGATTAAAACCGATTACCCAAATTTTCGCCTCTCGGTCTTCGCTCACATAAAAAAAATCGTATTCGTTTCTGAATTTTTTAGAAAAAGGCAACTTAAAATTTTGATTCGGCTGATTTCTCTTGGTTTGTTTGTCAATCTGAGGTTTACTTAACTTTTTGCCATCTATTGCCATTTCCAGATATTCGCTCTTCTGTTTGGTCGTACTTTTAGAATAAATCCGGCGCAATGAGTTTATCGTTTTGAGGGTATCGCCAGCGGCGTTTGTTTCTACATACGAAAATTTACCAAGAAAAATGGCATTGCTAATTTGTTCATCTATTATATCTTGTTGTTGAAAAATACCATCTAAAATGTTAGTTAGATTATTGTTCGGGGCAAAACCCTCTAAGGTTATTAAAAATAAAGCAAAAAATGTAAGTACTTTTGGTGTTTTCATCTAATAAAAACTATCCCAAAAATTCAAAGTGTCAAGAGAAAAATACGGAGATTTCTGAAAAATGCTCATGAGACACCAAACCCTACAAGAAAAAACCAATAATTATGCTTTTGCATTTCATGCCTTTTGAACCAATATTGACTTTGTCAGCGTTCTTAATACTATAACTCCGAAAAATGTTCAAGAAACGCCGAGTCCAATAAGAAAAAAACAACAATTTTGGTTATAATTTTAATATGTTCCACACATACTTGTTTACTTCTATGAGATTTAATTATGACGAGCATGCAATACAAACTTCTAATTTAGCCAAGATTAATTTTATGTTAGATTACTGTGTAATTCGGTTTGTGGGGATTCGATGTTTTGAGATTACTGCCAAATTAGTCAAAATAATTATAAAAATTATTATAATATACTATGTGAATTTTTTGTCGTCTAAAAAAATAGTTATATCCGTAAATAAAAATGAAGACTGTAGAATCATTCGTCAAAAATGTCTTTGGTCTTATGAGATTAATTGATAGGGATGCGGTGTTTTGTAGGGACCCGATAAAGTATATATCGGCTTAAATACATAAATGGCGTATCGACAATTCCAATAACCCATTTCAAGACAATCTGTCCAATTATTAAAGATCCTATAGGTATAACTCCATAAAATGCCAGACTAACAAAAATTACACTATCTAAGGCTAAACTCGGAATATCACTAAAAACATTTCTAATCCATAAGAATTTACCTTTGGTGAGTTCTCGGATTTTTGCATATGAAATGGCGTCAAGATTCTCCGAAATAAGAAATGCGATCCAACTTGCTAATGTGATTCGAGGAACAAGGGAAATGATATTCTGCCAGGATTCTTGGAACTTCCAAAATGGCGCTGAAGGTATAATCGTGCCCAGCCAAAGAAAAAAAGTCATTATTGCTTGGCAAATGAAAGCGATAAAAATCATTCGATGGACTTCTAAACGACCAAAGGCTTCGTTGACAATATCAGTAATTTGAAAAGTAAAGGGAAAGATAAGTACCGCGGCTGGGGCATAATATATTTTGAATCCTAAATTAAAAGCGGCAATCTTACTGGCAATAATTTGGGATAGTGTTAAATATAAGACATAGAGTGCAATGGCAAAATCGGAACGGCGATAGCGTCTTATCGACCACGGAATTGCGATACTTGCAAAGGTTAATGTTATGAGCCAAATTAAAATAATAGTCATAGTTGTTTTTCAAAAGCGAAATGTATTAGCCAAATTAAAATAATAGTTATAGTTGTTCTTCAAAAGCGAAATTTATTAGTCAAACAACTATTTAATAATAAAAATTAACAATAAATTTTAGCGAAAAGCATTATACTGATCATAATTGAGAAGTCAACAAAGGATGTTTGATGTCGGAACAAGGAATCCGAAATTTTATATCTCAATCGCTATAATTATTTCTTAATATTACGGTCATGTTAAATATTTTTACGACACTTAGTTTTGGGATTCCTTTAGTAATTAGGCTTGGTATTTTTTACATCTGCACTAATTCTTATCCTAATAGTTGAATATATATACGCCTTTCATTAACCATGGTTTTTCACAGAGCTCGAACCGATTATTCCATAAGTAGCAGACATTTTACCTATAACCGATTGGCTGATGTAATGATAGTATATAGCATCCAGAATTTTTATCGTGAACTTAATTAAGGACGCAAAACAACACAATGATTTTGCTAAGATTTATTGGAGTTTCGAAGATAAAATTTGTAAAAGATTATGAATATTGCCATATTGAATAAAGGTTTTTTCGGGCTTAACAATAGTAATTGTATTATTTTTCAAGGATATCTTTAGGATATTCAGGGCTTTTGCCTTAAGTCTTATTTCCGCAATGATGAATAAATTTTCCACAATCTCCGGATATTTTCCAAAGCGGTCTTGCAGTTCTTCTTTAATTGATTTAAATTCAATTTCGTTTTCTAAAGAAAGGAGTCGTTTGTAAATTGCTACTCTTTCGTAAGCATCGGAGATATAGGCCTCAGGGATATATGCGGAAATGTCCAATGAAAGTTCTGGTTCGGGATAGACAATGTCACCTTTCAGCTTGGCAATTGCTTCTTTTAGCATTTGTTGATATAAAGTAAATCCCACATTCGCAATATGACCATGTTGTTCTGAGCCTAAAATATTACCTACTCCTCTGATTTCCATATCTCGCATGGCTAATCGAAATCCTGCACCTAAATAAGAATGAGATAATATTGTGGATATGCGTTTTTGGGCAATCGGAGAGATTTCTTTATCAGGAATAATTAGTAGGCAATATGCTTGTTGGTCAGAACGACCAACGCGTCCGCGCAATTGATGTAAATCGGCTAAACCAAATTCTTGGGCACGATTAATAATAATTGTATTGACATTTGTCAGGTCTAAACCCGATTCAACAATTGCGGTAGAAACCAAGATATCATACTTTTTGTCCAAAAAATCTAAGTAAATCTGGGACAGAACTTTTTCGGGTATTTTACTGTGGACATAGGCAATACGCCAATCGGGGTTAAGATTATTCAGTTGTTGAATAATATTTTTAATCGACTCAATTCGATTATGAATAAATAAAACTTGTCCGGACCGAGTAAGTTCTCTTTGGATACTTTGATAAATAATCTCATCATTCCAAGTCATAACTTCGGTAATTATGTCTCGACGACCGACGGGTGGAGTATGAATCGGAGAAATGTCACAAATTCCTATCAGGGCTTTATATAAAGTTCTGGGAATGGGGGTTGCGGTAAGCATTAAGATATCAACCGTGGGTTTTAATCTTTTTATCTGCTCTTTTTGTTTAACGCCAAATTTCTGTTCTTCATCAATTATTAATAATCCCAAATTTTTAAATGTGACCTTGGGGCTTAGTAAAATCTGGGTACCGATTATAATATCAATTTTGCCATTTTGTAAATCCGAAATAATTTTTGACCGTTTGCGTGAAGAAACAAAGCGAGATAACATCTCAATCTGAAAAGGAAAACTAGCCAAGCGTTGCTTAAAGGTGTGATAATGTTGATAACATAATATTGTCGTAGGTACTAATACGCATACTTGTTTAAAATTCGTTACCGCTTTAAACGCCGCGCGTAAGGCAATTTCGGTTTTACCATAGCCGGTATCGCCGCAAACTAATCGTTCCATCGGCTTAGTGCTTTCCAAATCTTTTTTAACTTCGGCTAAGGCTTTCAATTGGTCTGGAGTCTCTTCAAAGGGAAAAGTTGCTTCCAACTCGGCTTGCCAAAGTTCATCGGAACTCATAGGTGTTTTGTTTGCTACAGCTCTTTGTGCATAGATATCAATTAGTTCTCGGGCATATTCCTCAGCGGCTCGGCTGGCTTTTAGTTTGGTTAATAGCCAACTTTTAGTGCCGATACGACTTAAGGTTGGCAGAGAATCATCAGTCCCAATATAGCGTTCAATCAGACTCAAATTTTCTACTGGGACATATAATTTTTGATTGTCCGCATAATTAATCTGTAAAAAATCTTTTTCCAGATTATCAATTTTAAGCCTTTTGATGCCATTAAATTGGCCAATGCCGTAATCGATATGAACCACATAATCGCCTTTGTGTAGTGCCAACAAATCGTCTAAAGGTTGTCCTCTGAATTTTCGCTTGGGTAATTTGGTAATTGGTTGGCCATATAATTCTTTTTCGGTAAGCACACAGAAATTCTCAGTCGGAGCAAAAATTCCTGAACTCAAACTACCTAAGAGATATATTGGTTTATCGCCCAAGATGCGTATCAGTCGTTCTCGTTGATATTCATAAGGAATGGTAATATAATATTCATAAGGATAAGTTTCAATTTCCTTTTTTAACCATCGAAAATTTCTCAAATAAGGAGATGGCGAAAGGAAATTAAAATTGAAATCGGCATGCTCATGAGTTAGAAAAATACACTTAGCAAAATAATCTAATAGTTCCGGCACATCTTGACGGTTGGCTTCAAGTAAGGCAAAACAATTTGCGGGTAAAATATCAATAAACCGCTTTTGCATTTTTTCTGGACTAATTCTGCCCAAGAGATTAATTTCAGTCAAAAAGGAAATTGACCGTTGACTCACTGTATCAAAGTATCGTAAAGATTCAATAGTATTATCGACAAATTCGATTCTAATTGGATTGATTTGTTTGGTCGGAAAGATATCAATAATATTACCGCGAACCGCATATTCATAAAATTCCGACACGAAGTCAACCCGTTCATAGTCGTTATGCTCGAGAAATTCTACTAAACGGCTAGGAGATATTAACATACCTTGGGTTAATTTTAATTGATATTGGGAAATAGTCTCATAATCAGGTACTGAAGACAATAAATCTTCTGTTTTAACAATAACGACCTGAAAACTATGGTTGAAAATTTGGAACAGATAATCAAATTCATTAACTGCTGAAGCATTAAACAAAATGATTTTCTCCGGAGACAAAAAAGACAACAAGTCCGAATAAATACTATGCTGATTATTATCATTGTCCGCAATGTATACGATATTTTTTTTGAAAAGACTTGTTAAAGCCAAACAAATTAATGGCTTGGACCCGGCAAATCCGGTTATAGAAAAACTACGGCGCTTTAGGGCCTGATCTAAAAATTCTTTTACACGGTCAGAATTTATAAAACGTTGATACAGTATTTCCATATATTAAGGTTTTTTACAACCGCAAAAGTTTTCTGCTGAAGCAAAATTTATAAAATTTTGAGATAATGTTTCCATTTTAATTGATGCGGAAAACAATGTGTAGTTTGTTTTATCAATTCAATTGTAATTTCAGAAATTTAGGATTTGATAATCTTTCCAACTCAAGGAATCTTCATAACAAATTGTTGGAGTATTCTAATTTTTTTGCAAACTCACTTAATTTATTGAAAGTTTAAATTTTTGTTTATTCAAAATCGAGGGGGCGATGATACGCCCCCTAAGCACTACTTTTTCTTTTTTGCCTTTGGGGCACTCTTTTTACAAGATGCCTTAGGCTTGGCTCGTTTCATACACGGCATAGTGCCTCCTTTTTAGATAAAATATTTTAATATAAAATGGGATTTTGTCAAGACCTCAATGGCAATAGGTCAACACATACTATCCAGTTTATGAAATTTAATTGTAATAGTTATGGAAAACAGGATTTTTAATTAGCAAAGGTTGTTTTTAACAACTGTTCAAAGATATGAGGCAATATGCAAAATATAGTCCTTATCAATTATAAAGAACTAAGAAAAATTATTTCTGAAATCCGCTAAGACAAAGAAAGCGGTGCTTGACAAATAATATTTTGAGAATAAAATGAATAGAAAACAAATTAGATTAAGAGGAGAAGATATAATAAAACACTTAAGACTATTATTTATAGTAATTCTTATCAGTTTATCATTCATCACCTGTAATAAACAATCAAATCAAATATTCATAAAACCAATAGACCCTTATCTATTTTTTCCAATATCACTTGAAGGAGATAAGAAAGGTAAAGTTATCATAAACCCGCAATTTGATTTTGCTTGGAATTTTTCTGAGGGGCTGGCATATGTAGGGACTGGTGGAAAATACGGTTATATTGATAATACCGGCAAATATGTATGGAATCCGACAGAATAGGTTATTTACGAAAATTATCCCGAATATACTAAAGAATCAGAAGTGATTGAAGAGCTATTGAAATGAATTTATGGTAAATTTAGAGGAGTTACAATGAATGAAATTTTATTAAGAACTTTATTTTGTATTATAAATACTACACAACCTTTACCTGATTCTTCCTTAAAATTAGGAATAAAACAAAACATCATAACACCTACGGTTATATTGTCATTTATATCTAGTCTTCTCCTTCTCATAATTGGTTATTTTTTGACTTTGCTTTTTAAAAAGATATTTGAAACGCCTTCTTTTGATGGGGTTGTCAAAAAATTAAAAGATATTACACCAGCTGATTTTAATGTCGGAAAACCCGGCAACCTAAAGATTTCGGAACAAGACTATATTCAAGCATATGCAATACGACCTGAATATGATAAAATAAAAGAAGCAATATTAGATAAAAAAAATGTTTTAATTAATGGAGTTGCATTACACGGAAAATCAAGAATTGCTTTTCAGGTGCTTTATGAACTAAAAGACAAATTAAAGGGATACTGGTTTTTTAACCCCGATGTAAGAGCGGATGTTAGGAATGTGCCACGAAAAAAGAAAGTAATTGTATTTCTTGACGACCTAAATAAATATGCGGATGTAAAGTTTGGCTTAGATGGGTTTTTAAGACAGTTTAAAGAAAAGCCCATTATGATTGCCACTTGCCGAACCGGTGATGAACTAATAAAGGCAAATGACCATTTTGGTAAGGCGCTTGCTATATTTCAAAATATCTTTATTTCCGATATTACAAACGAGCAAGCCAAAGACATTGCGAAAAAAACCGGCACTAATACCAATGAATTTAATGGTACACCCGGCAGTGTTATAATCGGTTTAGAGCAAAGAATCAAACCTAAAATTAATGCGTTAGAAGATAATCAAAAAGCAATTTTACGAGCATTATTACTTCTGGCAAAATGTTTTATTGGGCGTTCTAAGTTTAGCGTGTTAAAGAGAGTCAGTATTGATATCTTTAGTGCTAATAAGGTTTCATTTGAAGATGACCTTAAAATTCTAAAAGATTCAGGATTAATTTCAGAAATAGAAAATGAGATTAGCATTCAACACGAGAAAATTTTCGAATTTATTGAATATCACTTTGACCAGGACGATGTAGAGAAGTTCACAGAAATCCTTTTAGCCTTAAAAGAAAGTTTTTATTTAATGAGCGTTTGTGCGTGGTATGAAAAAGAAAAGAATTATGATAAAATACTTGAGATTACGAATAAAGTTATAAATTACGATGCAGAGTACAGCATAGCCTATTTCATTCGCGGTATTGCTTATGCTAATAAAAAAGAGTTTGATAAGGCAATTTCTGATTACACAGAAGCCGTTGAACTTAACCCAAACTTTGCCCAAGCCTATTACAATCGCGGTAGTGTTTATGCTGATAAAGAAGAGTTTGATAAGGCAATTTCTGATTACACAAAAGCCATTGAACTGAACCCAAA
>CAYYPG010000086.1:0-8221 GCA_964473505.1 uncultured bacterium
TAAAGGCTTTTAAGACAAGAAAAGAGTGTTTTAATTTAATTTATGCACATCCACTTTATTGTCCTATGTCCAATGTGGTATTTAATTTAAAAAAGTTTTGTCTAAGTTAGTATTATCTATAATTATTATTTAAGTTTTGTCTAAACTAAATTAGTTTAAAATATTTATTATATTTAATATTTAAAAAAGTTTTGTCTAAACTAAATTGGATTAGTATTATTTATGAAAACTCTGAAAAATACTCAAAAGACCCCTATGACCATAAGAAAAATCAACAGTTATGTTTCTGCATTTCATACCTTTTGACCAATATTGACTTTGTCAGAGTTCTCATTATTAAGATTATTTTATAAGATTATTATGAGATTACATTTAAGGATTATACGAATTATTATAAAATTATATTTAAGATTATATTTATTATAACAAGCTACAAGAACATTCCTAAAATGACTACGAAACACCGTTTGAGTATCTTAAAAAGCAGATGCCAAAGATTTAATGATAAAATCCGATATGTTGTTCTGATAATGTTAGATAAAGTAGCCATAGAATTAAATTTTTGGAAGAGATACAATGTCTTGGCAAAGCGCCTTGTTACAGAAAATAGCGTCAAGTTTTTATTTAGATTGGTTTTTTCTTCCATAGGTGCGTTCTCCTTTCTATAAATTAATATGCTAAAACAGGCAGAGGAGACTTATTTTTCTTCAACATATTAATACTAAATTCACACAACATATTAAATATTATATACTTCCTTATAGAGCCGCATCATTAAAAGTTTTAGCACTCTAGACTTTGATAATTTTGCGATATACACCGTTTCGGACAAAAGATAAGATACGATTTCGGGGTCTCGATTATGAAATCTCTGAAAATGCTCATGAGACACCGAACCCTCAAGAAAAAACCAATAATTATGCTTCTGCATTTTATACCTTTTGAACCAATATTGATTTTGTCAGAGTTCTTATTATTTTTTCTTGACAACACTTAAACTTATGCTAAAATTTTGTATGCAAACTTTTTATTCAGCAGTAGAAGTTATTGAAATGGCAATTAAGACCGAAGAGACAGGTTTTGCTTTTTACACTAATGCTGCAAAAACAACTCGTTCTCAACCATTGGCAACATTATTTAAGAAATTAGCCCAAGAAGAAAAGAAACATCAGAAATTTTTTACCACTCTTTTTCAAACTGTAAAACGAGGTCTGGCGACAATTCCTTTTGATTGGGAAGAAGTCGGCTTATATCTTAAAGCCATTACCGACTCAAAATTCTTTTTAGGAAAAGATAAGGCGCTGAGTTCTATCAAGCAGGTAAAAACAACAAAGGCACTGTTGGATTATGCTTTGAGTTTTGAAAAAGAGACTTTGCTTTTCTATAGTGAGATTAAAAATTTTGTCAGATCGGATGAGCAAGATATTGTTGGTAAAATCATTGAACAAGAAAAGGAACATATTCGCAAGTTAGCCCAGCAAAGACAAGCACTAATTAAAAAAAATAAATAGAAATTTTATGGCATCGAATAGTAGGACTATGTTTTTTGTCGCTTTCAATAGAGAACAAAAAAAGAAACGATGCACAAATCAGTCAATCCAGAAGAAGCACGGATTAAAACTAAGTAAAACTTTTGAGAATAAGATTATAAGATTTTATCCGATTTGCTAAGGATTAATAAATATGAATCACTACGACAAACCCGAGCCCGGGTCAAAATCAAATAAAAAGGTTTACGGTTTGAATAATAAGGTTATGACTTTTATTCAATTTGATAGTGACCAAGAAAAAGAGTATATTTATAAAATAAAATTAATCCGCAAAAATTAGATTTGGTTTAAAAAAAATATGAAAATTCCTGATGCAATTAAAGCCTTAGAAATGGCACTCAACGCCGAAAAAAAAGGCTTACAAACTTATTTGGATTTTGCCTATCAGACTAAAGACGAAAGCGGAAAAAATATGTTCATCCGGTTAGCTTCGGATGAATTTGAACATATGACAATTTTAGAGAAACAGAAGATGAGTGTTGCCGAAAAAGAATGTTGGATTGGGGTTAAAATTCCGTCTTCAGAAATTGAAAAGTTAGTTCCTAAAATTAAAGAAAAATCCCGCAAGATACACGGTACAGAAGGAATAGACCAATTAATTGCCTTGCGCACTGCTTTAGAATTAGAAGATAATGCGATAAAATTTTATCGGGAGCAAGAACAAAAAAGCACTGACCCCAAAGCCAAAGAAATGTATCGCCGTCTTCGAAAGATGGAACAGGCTCATTATGAAATAATTCAAGCGGAAATTGACTACATTGAAAAAACCGGCTTTTGGTTCAATTTGCGCGAATTTTCTTTAGAACTCGAGTAAAAGATAATTCTCCGTATGTCTTTAGAGTTGATTGCCATTATGAAATTGCTGCACACAAAGAAATTTCATTTATATTTTTACTTATACAAAATAGAATGTTTTTATTGTTATTAATATGTATTCCGAAAAAGTAATGGATCATTTTCGAAATCCCCGAAATGTTGGAGAAATTCCGGATGCTGATGGCATCGGTGAAGTTGGCAATCCGGTATGCGGTGATATGATGACTTTTTACATCAAAGTTAAAGATAATCGCTTGGTGGATGTTAAATTTAAGACCTTCGGTTGTGGAGCAGCAATTGCGGTCTCAAGTATGGTTTCCGAAATGGCAAAAGGTAAAACAATTGAAGAAGCCCTTCAGATTACCAATCAACGGGTGGCTGAAGAACTTGGCGGCTTACCTTCCAATAAACTGCATTGTTCAAATTTAGGTGCGGATGCACTTCACAAGGCAATTGAGAATTATCTGACCAAACAAAAGGTCGTCCAACCCGTATCGGAGAAAAAATGAAAAAAAACGACAATCAAGAATGTCGCTGTCCTTATTGTGATCAACCATTGAATGCTCCGTTTTGTTTACCCTGTAAGATTGAGTTAACCTATTGTTCGGATTGCCATAAACTAATTAGTAAGACCGATAAAATCTGTCCCCATTGTGGTCAACAACAAAAATAATGTTTTCTAATTAGACAAAGGAGGTGATGACGATGGCAATAGTTGATATTAGTGTGGTGCCTGTGGGTACTGCAAGCCCCAGCGTTAGTGAGTATGTTCGAAAATGTATTGTGCTTATTAAAGAAAGTGGTCTTTCTTATCATATCGGACCAATGGGAACAAGTGTTGAAGGTGATTTGGCGGAAATCTTCAAATTAATCTTACGTATTCATGAAGCGCAAAAGAAATCAGGAGTCCAACGGATTCTTACGACAATTAAAATTGATGACCGCTTTGACAAAAACCAGACCATGCAAGATAAAATTAATAAAGTAAAATAAACTCGAACCCCATTGGTTCTTTTTTAAGCCAAGGTTTTATATTTAAAATTAGGATTATCAAGACAAAGGAAATTTTGGGAAAATGTTTAAGATAAGCCACAAGACCTTACCATAAAAAGCGACATGTTTAACTTGTGCCTGTTAAATAGAAATTGGTTTTGTCATAATTTTCTATAGAGGAAATTCTGAAAAAATGTTCAAGTTATGCCGGGACTTGCAAAAATCTACATATTTGCGGGCGCCTAATGAGCAAATATTGACTTTAGCAGAGTTCTCTATAAAGGAAGCTCTGAAAAATGCTTAAGATAAGCCGGTACTAACAAGAAAAAACAACATATTTAACATGTGCCTGTTAAGCAGAAATTGGCTTTGTTGTAGTTTTCTATAAAAAATGTTCTGTGAAACTTCTCTTTTGTTACCATGAACTTGATTTATGGTCTTGCTCACAATTATTGATTTTATTTTAAAACGCCGAAAAATGCTTTTGAGATGTCACAACTCCAAAATAAGTTTAACTTGGTTAGAGTTCTCTTATAAAAAATTGTTGACAAATTGCAGAAAATCCTATATAACAAATAAGAATATTATGCACAAAACAAAAATGCCGGCGGCTGTTATCAAAACAAGCAGTCAATTTTAAAGAATTAATTGGGGCACTCCGGCTCCACTTTCTTATCGAAATAGAAAAGGATTCTTTAAAAATGCTTGCCGGCCGCCGGTATTTAAATATTTGGAAATCGAATATACTTGCGAGCGCAATAAGTTTTTAATCTCGATGATTGAGCCAAGACAAATGAAACAACATGAATTAGAAGTTCCCATTGAAAAACTTCGGGTTATTTGTGAGCCGAATAAATTTAATTTTGAAACTACTGATGAAGTTGAACTTTGCAATGAGATTATTGGTCAAGATCGAGCAGTTAAAGCATTAAGACTTGGTTTAGAAATTCCCAGTTCTGGTTACCATATTTTTGTTACAGGGTTAGTTGGTACGGGTCGCACAACCGCGGTTAAATATCTTTTGGATACGGTGGAAAAAAGCAAGAAGACGCCAGATGACATCCTCTATGTTAATAATTTCGCAGACCCCGACTCACCAAAATTGATTAGATTACTTGCGGGTATGGGCAATAAGTTCGCATCCGCAATGGACGAATTAATTGAGAATCTTAAGAAAAATATTCCGATGGTTTTAGAAAGTGATACTTATCAAAATCGCCGAAACAAATTGATTGAACATTTTAAGGCACAATCTTCAGCCTTAGCTTTAGAATTTGAAAAAAAAATACGAGCAGAAAATTTTGGTATGGTTCAATTATTGCCCATTGCCCAACCAGAATTGGTATATCTGTATGAAAATCAGCAATTAAATCTTGAGGGTGTGGCAAATTTAGTTGCAGAAAACAAAATTAGCCGAGATGAGTTTAAAAAAATTCAAGAAAAATTCATTAAATTTTCTGAAGAATTAAATGAAGTTTTTAAGAAAATCAAAGCGATTGAAAAAGAGACCCGTACTAGTTTAGCAAAATTAGAACAAGATATAATTAAGCCGGTAGTTTTCGAACAAATTAAAGAGATTAAACATAATTTTGAATCCGAACAAGTTTCTCGATATTTAGAAGAAGTTGCTCATGCCGTGTTCTCAAATATTGAAAGATTTCTTCCCCATGAGAAAAAACCACATTCCGTATCAATTGACCAATTTTTAGAATTTAAGGTTAATGTCTTGGTAGACAATTCACAGATTCAAGGAGCTCCAGTAATTTTTGAAACCACGCCCACTCACAAAAATTTGTTCGGTACCATTGAGCGCGTTTGGGACCGTTCAGGCCAATGGCGAACTGATTTTACCAAAATTAAAGCCGGTTCGCTCTTAAAAGCCGATGGCGGATTTTTAATCTTAAATGCCTTAGATACCCTCTTAGAACCTGGAGTTTGGACAACATTAAAAAGAACTCTGCGTAACCGGATATTGGAAATAACATCTTTTGATCCGTATACGATGTTTGCCATCTCGGGATTAAAACCCGAACCCGTTCCGATTGATGTTAAAGTGATAATGATTGGTGATGCCAAAATTTATAACATTTTATATCATTATGATGAAGATTTTAAAAAAATCTTTAAGGTGCGGGCTGATTTCGATTGGGTGATGCCATTAACCGATGAAACTATTAGACAGTATGCTCAAGTCATTAAAACTATTTGTCAAAAAGAAAATTTACTTGCATTAGACAAAACTGCAGTGGCGTCAATCATTGAATACGGTATCCGTTTGGCCGGCCGCAAAAATTATCTCTCAACCCAATTTAATATCATTAACGATATCTTAAAAGAAGCCAACTATTGGGCACTAAAAGACCAAGCAAAAGTTATTTCCAATAACCATGTTGAAAAGGCCATTGAGGAAAGAGTCGAGCGGGTTAAATTGATTGAAGACAAAGTTCAAAAGATGATTGAAGAAGGTACAATCTTTATTGATACTGAAGGCAAAGTTGTCGGTCAAGTTAATGGTTTGTCAATTTATGATTTGGGAGAACATACATTTGGTCGGCCTTCGCGTATCACTGCTAAGATCGGTGTCGGGGCTTCAGGAGTAATCAATATTGAACGCGAAGCCGAACTTTCGGGTCCAATTCACAGTAAAGGCGTACTAATACTTTCTGGTTATCTTCGCTATAAATATGCTCAAGACAAACCACTGGCATTAAGCGCCAGTTTATGTTTTGAACAATCTTATTCAGGAGTTGAAGGCGATAGCGCTTCCTCGGCTGAATTATATGTTTTGCTCTCCAGTCTCGCGGAAATACCAATTCGTCAGGATTTAGCCGTTACTGGCTCAGTCAATCAAAAAGGAGAAGTGCAACCAATAGGTGGTGTTAATCAAAAAATTGAAGGATTTTTTGCGGTATGTAAAGCCAAAGGCCTTACTGGCACTCAAGGTGTAATTATTCCCGAGGCTAATATTGAAAATTTAATGTTACGCAATGAAGTTGTGCAAGCAGTGAAAGAAGGGAAATTTCATATCTATGCGATAAAGACCATTGATGAAGGAATTGAATTATTAACTGGAGTTAAAGCCGGAGAAAAAGATGAAAACGGTAATTATCCTGAAGGTACAATAAACTATTTAGTTAACGAGCGATTAAAACAATTAGCCCGCTACTGGCAGGAGTATCAAGGTTTGCCTTCGGAAAAAAGCAAACTATAATTTTAATTACAATGATTCGGAGCGCTAATTTTCTCTTTAATGTAGGCTAAACTTTTTCCTTTTTTAGTAAGATAGTTGTTAATGATTTTGACCACTAAAAAGCCTAAAAATAGACCGACGCCGGCTAAAATTGCTGAGGATTTATCGTTTCTGAGTCGTCCGCCTAAAAATACTCCAACCACAAACAACATCACTGGTACGCCCAAAACTAAAAGCAGTGATAAGATTCGATGTTTTTCTTTGATTTCAATCTTTACCCAATCACCGACTTGAGCCTGGATATTATTATTTAATTCAATAACTTTTTTATTTCTGCCTAAGGGATTACAGATATTTGCCTGACTACAATGGGCACAACCTTCTGAAGGTGTGATTTCAATTTTAGCAATAGTTTCTTTAATCTCAATTACCTTACCAATCTCTTCCATTTAGGGTAAAGGCGGAACTATTCTTTTGCCTCGTGCTCGTCCTGGAGTATTATCAAACACTTCAATGATATGATAAATTACCGCAATTGATTGTCGGGGAGATTTGCTATGGAAATAGTCATGAATTGTATTAATATATTCAACAATATCTTTTTCATAAGATGTAAGTTTGGGATTTAATGGATGTAGCATTTGAACAATGGCTCTTAATTCAAAAGAAGGAAAATCTAAGAAAACAATTGCAACTCCGGGATCAGCCATCTGATTTAAAAATGTGTGAGTTTCAAATTCTGGCGAGGCATAAAGTTCTAAAGAGACTTGTTTTGTTGGGTCAAAAATATCTTTGCCATTTTTATATAAACTTTCCAGAACTGAAAGCTTCTTTTCAAGGTCAGCGTCAAAGGTTGTTTTTAACAGATTAAGCATCTCTTTAATCTTTTCTGGTTTTGGCAAAAAGCCCATTCCTTTAACCGCACAATTTATCGAAAACTGGGCATCCTTTCTTCTTAAGCCATGAGAAGCAACCATTCCATTATGTGGACCAGCTAAAGAAGGCATCTCATTTTTTCGAATGTTTTCGATGGTCTTTAATCGATGTTGCAGACTCCAATCCAAGAACTTTTCCGGAAGGGGTTGAATTTTAAAATTCCGCCAACGATTTTCTACTCGAGCACGGATGATACCTTGGTGATAGTTTTTTAGGTCGACATTAGTTTGGATAAAATAACCGCCCTTTTTCCATAATTTACGTTGAGCAGGCTCAAGATTTTGCGAACTTTTGCAGCCTAACATTATTAACGACACCATAAACCAATAAATAATATCTCTCACAATTGCGAAACGAGGATATTGATTAGATATCTTTGAATTGAGTGATTCGTCAGACTTATTCTTCAATCTTAATTGCTGAAGTTGGACAGTCTTCGGCTGCTTGCCGAGCACATTCTTCAGCACCCGGTGCAACAATTTCCTGTTTTGCCTTTGCGATATCGCCGTCCATTTCAAAAATATCTGGACAGGATGTCACGCAAAGTTCACAACCGGTGCAGAGTTCTTTGTCAATACTAACTTTCATATCGTCTCCTTTACTAGTTCAACAACTAAATGGTTTATTATTATAATTTTATATATTATAGTTAATATTAGAAAAAATCGCGGAATTGTCAAGAAAAAATGTCGTTCCAACTTAGAAACCGCAACTTTAATTCCAACTTTGAAATCGC
>CAYYPG010000087.1:0-8203 GCA_964473505.1 uncultured bacterium
TACAACTGGGAAATTATCGGTTGCTACGCCGTAGTTTTGGACAATGACTTTTGGTTGAACTGAACTACCCTGATAAATAGTACCAGTGGGTGCAAGAATTGCGGTTGCGCCAACATCATAAATTGGTTTATAAAAATCACTCCAAACTCTTGGCAGTAGTTGAAAAGTATCTTTGTATGCTGAGAGATTACCAATTATTGAGATAGTATCAGTTGGTATTGGTTCACCAATAATGCCAATTGAACCTGCATCAATTCTAATCCGAATCGAATCATTTTCCGCATCATTATATGCCCAATAATTAGTGCCGCCAGTAAAGGTGCCAGTTGCTTTGAAATGTAAATTATCAATTCGGATTAAGCATCCTTCGTAGTCTTCAGTTATACCAGGAATTGTTCTTAGGGTTGTGCAGGGTAATGGTTGATTAGTTGCATAAACTCGGACATCGCCATTGAGATTATAACCAGCATCAATTTCAGTAAGAGTATAATACTCTTTAACAATACCAATTACTGAAACGCTATCACCAATATTTAGTTTCGGTAAGGAATCTTGATATCTGCGGTAAACATAAAGTTCATTCCAAGCACCACCAGGTCTTTGGGCAAAGAAGAATCTGGAACCAAAAGTTCCCGTCACAATTCCTTTGGTATGAACATATTTTAGGGTTTCTGGAGATGCCGGACCCATACCTTGAATCTGGTCAATAGTTAACTCAAATGGAATCGTATAGCGAGAAATGCCTGAGACCGTTGTAAGACCATCGCCATCAGTAGCATGGATTTTATAAAAAATGGTATCACCTTGGGACTTGAATGCCGGAATTGTATAGTAAAAGACTGAGTCATTAGGGTTATAACTAGTTTTTAGGACATAATACCAGGTATTTTGAGTATTGACCGCATAGAATAAAGTATCGGCAATATCAGCAAGCGGAGTTAATTCGTCATAAATCTTTGCGGAGACTGTAACATTTTCACCGCTCAAAGGTATGCGTGGATTTCTGGTAATATTTGTAATTATCGGCGGTTCTAATCCGGTTAAAATAGCCCAGGAAGTTCCAACTCTAATGCCATCAACTTGGATACTATAGGAATTGCTGCCTTGACGCAAAGCAATTGACCCACAGTTAACTAAATCAGATGCTGCATCAGTAGCAGTTAAATCTGCCGGAGGTTCTGTTGCAGTTAATGGAGGGTTAATCCAAAGTTTTACTGTGTCATCACTGGTTCCAGGGTTAAAAGTATACTTTAAGACAAGGAGATAGGTCGTATTAAACGAATAATTGTTGTCCGTAATAACTGATGCATTGCTGCTTCCTTTGCTTAAGCCAAATTCCAAATATGTCCCATCACTTTTCACAAAAACTCTACCACGAAATGTGGTTCCGATTGAAAAAGGACCAAAATGTAAGAAATAATCTTCTGATGTCGATGCGGAAGCAACATTGACCATAAAAGCCGCATAGACACTTCCTATTGTTTGCGGAGTAAATGTTCTATTGACATCTTCTCTTGCACCTGACCCGCCAATTAGCGTGGTTGCGTTTCCGATTCCAGAAGAGATATAACCCGAATAAGTTAACCCAGGAGATGTAACCGAAACAGGGTTGGAACCAGCAGCACTATGTGGCGACCAACCATGATAAGTCAATGTGGTGGAAGCAGGATAGTCAAAATCTTCAACAAGAGGGATAACTGTTGGTAGCACAGTTATTGTTGAACTTGTTGCACTTGTTAAACCAGGAGCAGTTGCAGATAGGGTATAATCACCCGTTGCATCAAAGTAGATATTATCAAAAGTAGCAATTCCGTCGACACAGGCTTTCTTTAATATTCCCAGGACATTGCCCGGACCGCTTGCTTTAGATATGGTAACACTGTCTGGATAATTAGGGTCAATTGTATTATCAGGTCGCCGCGCCTCTACAGTAAATGGTGCCATTTTAATATTTAACTGGCTGCGAGCCGAGACATTAACAAAGACAAGATGCGATGCTTGTGCCAGTACATCAAACGGTGCACTTATCCCTGGGTCTAAAATATCTCCTGAAGTTCTTGTGACTCTAATTTGAACTCCATTTTCAATTGTGTTATAAGTAACTCCAGAAATTGTAATGGTATTGGTTCCAGCCAGAATTGTCCCTGTTAAATTACCGGCAAGAGTACCAGTTCCAGTTTCCAATGAAAGTTGAACATCAGTATTTTGAGTAACATTTGTCGGAACATTATATGGATCTTGGGCTTGAACCACAACATTAAACGGAGTGTTCACCGAGGCCGGAATGCCACCATTAACTGAAGTTATCGCAAGTTTTGTTGCAATACCAGGAATTATACCAAAAACATCATTCCAACTTGTAGCAACACGAATACCATCAATGATAACGCGCGGTGCATTTGCAGCTGTGCCTTGACGTAATGCGACTGAACCTATATTGGTGGGATCAGTGCTTGCGGGCGATAAAGGACCAATTGTTGGTGTTGTGGGTTCTACAGTAGGAACACCGCTACTAAAGATAAATAGACTTACTCTATCATTCGCTGTACCGGTTACAATTTCGTATTTTAACACCATTAAATAAGTGGTATTTAGCGAATAATCGTATCCGGTGTAAGTGGTGTCAGAAGAACTTTTACCTAAGCCAAATGCTAAATTATTGGAGGCATCTCGTTTGACATGAATTCTGCCCATAAAATATGTGGTTGATAATGGATTTGTACTTAAATGAAAAAAGTAATCATTGGTTAAATTCGCTTTGGTAACATTGACCATAAATGCCGTATACACAGTTCCACTGGTCTGGGATGTAAATGTTCGGTTGACATCTTCTCCTGCAGTATCAATTTTCGCTGCATTTCCAATTCCAGAACATATATATCCCGTATAAGTTAAGCCCGGTGCTGTAACCAAAATCGGATTTGTTCCACCAGGAGTATGAGCAGTCCAGTTTCCAGTTGCAGTTAATGCAGTTCCAGCCTCATAATTGAAGTTCTCTTCAAGTAGCGATTGTCCGAAGGCGATTGAGCTTAAGGTTAAAAGCCCTACAATTGAGAGTGTTTTTATTTTATTTTTCATTTTATACCTCCAGATATCTGCTTTTCGCTTTGGGCGAAATGCAATTAATGGGATGGTATAAACTGTTTTTTAAGTTTTGCCTATCAGCATTTTTAATGTTTTGCTGATAAGCACCCGTTTTCGGGTCGGCTACCATCCATAACCGAAAACGCAGGTTGATAAGATTACTTAAACTAAAATCGTAATTATGAAACATCGGATTAATTTTATCCACCCGATGTTAATTTTTTATAAAGAAATTGTTAAAATTTCGTTAAGTTTATATATTTAGCCAACAATTTCTTAATCCTAATTTCAGCGAAGTTTTATATATCATTTAAATAATATTTAACTTTCATACTTCATCCCTAAGTTGCCAAACTGTTTTAACCTTTATGCTGAACCGGTATTCTGCTTCTTCAGATTTTTTCTCTCTAAGTCTTTTAATTTAATATTTGAAATCTTTTTGGTTTTGACACGTTCCGTTGGTCGCTAATACATCCCAGCAGAAATGACAAAGGTTACTAAATGAGTAATTATCGGAATTGTTATATAATTTTGTCGTCGCTCTTCTGAGAAAACTAATTGTTTTCGCGCCGGATTTCGGGGTTCTTCCTTTTTTGCCTATTTGGGTATTAAATCTTACATTTTATTAGAAGATTAGGATTTTGTTATGTTTAATTTCGTAATTAGCGTAACAGGGTAACTTTGCTAAGTTTCTTTTCCGAGTGTGTTTCTAATTGGACAAAATAGACTCCCGGAGAGAGCAGATTATTCGCGTTATCTCGTCCGTTCCAGGTAGCATTGGCTTCAGTAATAGTTTTTACAAGATTACCCGTCGCATCATAGATTTTAATATTCTTAAAATTTTGTAAGTTACCATTGTAACTAATATGAAGATAATCAGTAAATGGATTCGGGCTAATCTTAAGAGCGGTATTAGTAGTTAAGGTATGAAAGTCTTCTTCTAAGCTCGTCGGTATTGTAACTGACCAATTGGTGCCAACTCGGATTCCATCGATAATCACGGTTGGTGCATTTGCCGCCTGACCTTGGCGAAGAGCTACCGAACCAATATTGGCGGGGTCAGCACTGCCAGCTGGTGAAATTGGTCCGACGGTCGGGGTTGATGGTTCAGTTGCCGGAGTTGAGGCGTTAAAGACAAACATACTGAGTTGGTCATTATTATCACCAGAAATAATTGCGTATTTTATGACTAATAAATAAGTAGTGTTGAGTGCGTAATTAAAACCAGTAAAGGCCGTGTCGGTATGTCTTTTACCTATGCCGAACGCTAAATTATTCGAAGCATCGCTTTTAATATGAATGCGAGCAAAATATTCAGCAGAACTTAATGGCGAAGTTGATAAATGGAAAAAGTAATCTCCAGGCTGTTTTGCTTTTTCTACTCTGAGCATAAATGCAGTATAAATCGTACCCTCGGTTTGCGCGGTAAAAGTTCGATGAACATCTTCACCCGAGGAATCAACTCTTGCGGAAAGCCCGATGCCGGATGATGCATAAGACGGAAATGTTAAACCGACCGTATGCACTTTAATCGGATTGGTACCACTCGCACTGTGTGCGGTCCAACCATTAGCGGTTAAGTTCGTACCAGCAGTATAACTGAAGTTTTCTTGAAATAAGAGCTGAGCATTAGCGCTTATTACCAAGAATAAAGATACGGCTAATATTACTGCGATTGTTTTACGCATTGCGCCTCCCAATCTAGCATATTATTATTTTGGTATGTATTTATTAAAATTATTTTTATTATGTTTTGGTTTACTATAATTATGCCACAAATAATACAGTTTATTATAATTATTTTAACATCTAAAGAGAAAATGTCAAGTCCATTGTGCAATATGTCCAACACATACTATACAGTTTATGCAATGAAACTAAATTATAATGATTATGTAAAACAGGTATGTTAATTAGCAAAGTTAATTTTAAGAATATGGTGCAATGCGCAAAACATATTCCTAATTATACCCAAGAGCCATAAAACAATTCTAATTATTATAAACAATATATTATATTAAAGAATTAAAAATTAGTTCCAATTATTTAAATAATCCTCGAGAACATTCTGGGTATGACACGAGACATTCCTTGAGGATTTTGAAAAGCATATGATAGGGATTAATTGATAAAATACGATATGCGGTTCTGATAATTTTAGATAAAGTAGCCGTAGAATTAAGTCTTTAGAGGAGATACAATCTTTTAGCAACGTACCAAAGTGAAAAGATAACAGGATACAAAATCAAATATTATTTTTTTTAGTTGATTTAATTTAGAATCAGTGATTTAAAATAGCAAATACGTCATTATTACATTATTACTTAACACTTGCTAAACATACCATGGATTGTTGTAGCCTGATTGTGCTTTTGAGCCCTCGTATTATGATGAGAAAACATCTAATGCGGACACTTCTAATCTTATAATTTTATTCTGATTGCTTTTGGGCTGGATTTAATAGTTGTTGAATTAAGACTGCTCTTTTTTCGTCTCGTTCTGCAGGCGACATCTCTTGGTTATAAAATATCTGCAAGTTTGCGGGTCGCAACAAGAGCATTATTTTATTAAGCGTACCAAATGAGACATCTTTAATTAAACTCAAAGCAACACCTAATCTTACTGTCGCTAATAAGTTCAATGTTTCATCACTGTTTATTATCCGTGCTGATTTTAAAATCGCATATGCACGAAAGATTTTGTCCTCAAGTTCAATTTTGGTATGTTTTAAAAGATACTCTCGGGCTTTTTGTTCATATGCAAGGAGTTGTTCGGTAACTTTTTCAATTCCCTCAATGATTTCTTGTTCGGATTGTCCTAAAGTAATCGTATTCGAAATTTGAAAGAAATACCCGCGGGTTGCAGTGCCTTCACCAAATAACCCCCGCACCGCATAATTTATTTGCCAGATACTTCGCAAGGTTTTTTCAATCTCTTTAGTTAAAACCAAGCCCGGTAAATGAATTAAGACTGAAGCACGTAAACCCGTGCCCACATTACTGGGACAGGCAGTTAGAAAACCGTATTGTGGAGAATAAGCATAATGTAAAACCGATTCCAAATGGTCATCGATTTCGTTCAATTTCGCAAATCCGGTCTTAAAGTCAAATCCGGAAACCAAGACTTGGAATCTCAGATGGTCTTCTTCATTGACCATTAAGGTGATGGATTCGTCAGGATTAATAAAGACACCACGACCTGTACCATTAGCGGTTTTACTGGATTCCAATTTGGTTATCTGTTGAATAAAATCCGGTGAGATTAAATGTCTTTCCATAAGAAATTCGGCTTTAAGCGGTGTAATTTTATTGAGCGTGATAAAATTAGTTTTGGGAAAGATTTCTTGTAAAAAAGGTTCTTTACTAACTGCCATCGTAACCATATCTAAAATTTTTACCGATTCTTTGGGAGTCAAACGGCTAACAAATGGATGACCTGCCAGATTTCGAGCAAAACGGACACGACTGGATAGAACAATCGCCGAGCGGGCATCTCGGTCGTCAAGCCAAGATGGTATGGCTCGGTCAAACGCAGTAAAAATCTCGTTTATCATCGCGAATGTTGAGGCTCGCTCCTTCAATGTGTGCACTCAATGCTAAGGTCCTGTAAAAATATTTTCCATTATTGATAATTGCTGAGTGTAAAAAAGATGAATGCTTCTCAGTTATCGTCTTTGTTTTCTTAAGTTTCATTGAGAAGATCACTAATTCACGGCTAGATTTTTCCATAGCATTATTGAGCGTTGCGTATTTTTTTAATGGCATCGCGAATTCGCGCTGCGGTTTCATAATCTTCTTTTTGAATCGCAGTTTTGAGATCGTTACGGAGTCTTTTGAGTTCGAAGTAATCGGCAATCCGCTTACGATTATTAGTTATAACTTTGCCGGTATGACGCGTTGCACCGTGAATCCGTTTAATCAATTGTTCTAATTTGGGCGCAAAAGATTCATAACAATGTTCACAACCTAAACGCGCCTGTTTTCGAAACTGTGCATAAGTTAAACCGCAACCCTTACAGATTAGATTGTGATCTTCTTCGGATATTTTTTCTTGTAATTCCGATAGTATTTCCTGAACGGTTAATTTCATCTTTTTAATCTCAGAAACACCTTTTTTTTCTGCACATTCTTTGCACAAAGCTAAATCTAACATCTTACCATCTTTGTCAATCGTGCTGATAACAATTGTCACTTCTGGTTTATGACAAAGGCTACAATGTTTTATTTCATTATTTTGCATAATTAGTTGACCGGCCAAAGTTTACCATTTTTTAACCACAAGCGACGATTAGCATATTCGGCAACTTTGGGATTATGAGTCACGATGAGAATAGTTGCTTTCTTTTCTTGGTTTATTTTTTGAAATAGTTCTAAAAGCATCTGAGTACCGGTAGTATCTAAATTACCTGTCGGTTCATCGGCCAAGATAATTAAAGGATTGGTTACTAATGCCCGAGCCAAGGCAACTTTCTGTTTTTCGCCGCCGGAGAGTTCTGTGGCACGAGCTCTGATTCGGTCTAAGAAATTTATTTCCGCAAGAATCTGTTGTGCACGACGAAAAGCAGTATCTTTATCAAGGCCCCCAATTAGTAAAGGCAGGGCGACATTTTCTAAGACATTAAATTCGGGTAGAAGATGATGAAATTGAAAAATAAATCCGATAGAATGATTGCGTAATTCTGATACTTTATCCTGATCAATCTCCATAAAATTAATGTTGTTTAATTTCACATAACCCGTATCCGAAGTATCCAATCCACCTAAGATATGTAAAAGAGTACTTTTACCTGAACCCGAAGGGCCAAGTATACAAAGCCATTCACCCGCATTGATTTCTAAATCAATACATTTCAATACTTCTAAACGTTCGTTGCCGGAAATAAATGCTTTACTGATATTTTCGGCTTTAAGAATTACATTATTTTCCATAGTTAGTGTTATTAAAATTGATTGAAACGATTAGCAAATGATAATATCTGTAATTTTTTAGCCTTTGAAATTATAAATTAATATTCACGTTTATTATTACTATAATTATATCGGGAAGAATAAACTTCGTCAAGCCAAAATGTCGTTCCAACTTAGAAACCGCAACTTTAATTCCAACTTTGAAATCGCAA
>CAYYPG010000088.1:0-7986 GCA_964473505.1 uncultured bacterium
CTCGCTGAATCATATAATGCATCCCCACATACACCTTCGATACTCTTTGCCTTTTCGCCTTTTTCTTTTGGAGGCTCAGTATCAATTAACTCTTTTATTCGACCATCCCACTTAATACTTCCAGATTGGCTACAAAACTTATCTCAACACTGGCTAAATGCACTTTATTAGAACTCTGACAAAGTCAATATTGGTCCAGAAGGCATGAAATGCAGCAGCATAACTGTTGGTTTTTTATTATGGAACCTGGTTTCTCTTGAGCATTTTTCAGAGTTTTCTTTATAACCAAAAACGGGTTGTCTTTATTCTTATTATATCGATATTCGTAAGACCTTTTCTTGCGCCGTGAGTAGGAAAGTTGTCTTTATTCTTCTTATATCTCCACCGCGCAGCAGTATCAACTAAACTGCCCAGTTTTTTCCCTTCTTTGATTACCACTTGTATCCGATTAATAATCTTATTAATAATCTTAATAATCTTTTGGATCGTTTCATTAACTTGATGGTCTATTTTCCTGATTAATCTCTTTATTACCTTCTCTGCTTCTCTCATCGCGATTTGTTTACGCTCAAGGAGTTTGAATACTTTCTGTTTGGTTGATTGTTCGAAACGTTTGTTTAAGTTATGAAAAGTACTTTCCAAACACCATATCAAAATTAGTTTTTTACCACAAGGGTACCATGAGAAATTAGGTGATACTTGTTTTGGGGTATATAAAAGAAACCAAGAGTAAATGAATTAAAATGTTAAATCAAATAATAATAAATACGGCGCAAATCGTCATCTTAAAAATAAAATTTTTCTTGACATTTAACTTACAATTAGTAAAAATATTTTATGACCAAGGCAGAAGTTCAAAAGGAGATCGAGCGTTTGCGACAAGAAATAAACTACCACAATTATCGGTATTATGTCCTAAACGACCCGGTGATTTCTGATTATGAATACGATATGCTCTTAAAGAGACTAATCAAATTGGAAAAACAATATCCGGATTTAATCACCTTGGATTCACCGACCCAAAGAATTGGTGGCGAGCCTATTAAAGAATTTAAGCCGGTCACCCATTCTATTTTAATGCTTAGTCTTGATAATACCTATTCGTATGAAGAATTAAAGGATTTTGATAAACGCATTCGCAAATCAGTTGTTGAGTTTAATTATATTGTTGAACAGAAAGTCGATGGCGTTGCGGTATCATTAAAATATCTTGATGGAAAGTTCGTTCAAGGTGCCACTCGGGGAGATGGCACGACTGGAGATGATATTACTCAGAATTTAAGGACAATTAAATCAATTCCCTTACAATTAATTAACCCTCCAAAATCATTATTAAATCTTGAAGTGCGTGGTGAAGTTTATTTAACTAAAAAACAGTTTGAAATGCTTAATCGAGAACGAGAAGAAAATGGTGAGCCTTTATTTGCCAATCCACGAAATGCGGCTGCTGGAAGTCTCAAATTATTAGACCCGAAATTAGTGGCTGAAAGAAAACTCGATATCTTTGTTCACACTATACCTAAACCACCAGCCAAAGAATTTACTTCGGATTTTAAGACCCTCGAGGTCTTAAAAAAAGTCGGTTTTAAGGTAATCCCCCATTCGGACTTATTGAGTTCAATCGATGAAGTAATTGACTATTGTGAAGCCTGGCAAGAAAAACGACACGAATTACCTTATGAAGTTGATGGTATGGTAGTTAAAATTGATGAATACGCAGTTCGAGAGAAATTAGGTGAGACCATTAAAAGTCCCCGTTGGGCAGTTGCTTATAAATATCCCCCCAAACAAGCAACAACTAAAATTCTTAATATTATGTTCAGCGTTGGTCGAACTGGGGTTGTCACTCCGGTTGCTGAAATGGAACCGGTTTTTCTTTCAGGTTCGACTATTTCCCGGTCAACGCTACATAATTTCGATGAGATTAAAAGAAAAGATATTCGTGTTGGCGATACTGTAATTATTGAAAAAGCCGGTGAAGTTATTCCCCAGGTCGTCAAAGTCATTGCTGACAAGCGAACCGGTAAAGAAAAACCAGTAATTCCTCCGACAAAATGCCCAATTTGTCAGAGCCACTTAGTTCGCGAAGCCGATGAAGTTGCTTTACGCTGTGTCAATGCATCATGTCCTGCACAGATTAAAGGCAGACTACTCCACTTTGCTTCTCGGTCGGCAATGGATATTGAAGGTTTAGGTACGGCAATGGTCGAGATGTTAGTTGACCAAAATCTGGTAAAAGATTTCGCTGACTTGTATGCTCTCAAGTTTGATGACATCATTAAATTAGAACGGATGGGTGAAAAATCAACTCAAAATCTCCTTACGGCGATTGAAAATAGTAAAAACCGACCTTATTTCCGGGTACTTTATGCTTTAGGAATAAGACATGTCGGAATCCATACCGCCCGAGTATTAGTCTCCGCATTTTCTTCGATTGATAAATTAAGAAATGCATCGAAAGAAAAAATTGCTCAGGTCATGGGAATTGGGCCAGTTGTCGCCGAAAGTATTGTCAATTTCTTTCGCGATAAAGAAAATATTCGTTTGATTGAACGGTTAAAAAAAATTGGCTTAAAATTTTCTGAAGAACCCGTGGTTAAAGATATAAAACCATTATTCGGAAAAACATTTGTCTTGACCGGCACGCTGAAAAATTATACTCGAGAACAAGCCAGTGAAATTATTATTAGCCTCGGCGGCAATGTTTCACCCTCGGTCTCGAAAAAAACCGATTATGTTTTAGTTGGTGATAAACCCGGTTCAAAATATGATAAGGCAAAGGCTCTGGGAATTAGAATAATCTCCGAAGATGAATTTATGAGAATGATAAGAACGAAATAATGAAACATTGCAATTTGTTGATATTTCTATTATGCTTTAATGTTATTATGTGTAATGGCGGAAAAAAAGATTATTACGCAATTTTAAGAAAGTCAATGGTTAACTCCCAAATTAAAGCGCGTGGAGTTACTGACAAAAGAGTATTAAAAGTTTTAGAAAAAGTTCCTCGACACCTTTTTGTCCCTGATGATTTACAATCTGAAGCATATAATGATTATCCCTTACCGATTGGTGAAGGCCAAACAATTTCTCAACCCTATATCGTTGCCCGAATGACCGAACTGGCAGAATTAAAAGGTGACGAAAAAGTTTTAGAAATTGGCACAGGTTCAGGTTATCAGGCTGCAATACTTTCTTTATTATGTAAAGAGGTCTATTCCATAGAAATCATTGAATCTTTAGCTAAATCGGCGGAAAAACGATTGAAAGAACTAAATTATAAAAATGTCTTTGTTCGCCACGGCGATGGTTATTTAGGTTGGACTGAAGTCGCACCATTTGATGTCATTCTAATAACTTGTGCTCCGCCTTATTTACCTGATTCGTTGATAAGACAATTAAAAGTGGGTGGTCGAATTGTTGTTCCTATGGGCAAAGAATATGAAACTCAAATTCTAACTGTTTTTCTAAAAAAGAATGGCGAATTGATTAAAACCGAATATGAACCTGTGCGATTTGTGCCGATGAAAGGTAAGATTGAACAATCAAAATGATTTTCCCAACTAATCTTGTCTGGACAATACATCAGTTTAGAATTTTACATTTTAGATAATCATTTTAATTTTATATTTTGCCTTAAGTCAACCATTATTAATTTGTGTCAATATATAGTGAAACCGACGCAACTTACTCTTGATGTTTAAATCCAACATTCAGGCTGAAGTTCAATATCTTAAAGGAATTGGTCCTAAAAGAGCCCAATATCTCAAAAGAATTGGTGTCGAAACAATTGAAGACTTTCTCTTCTTAGTACCGAGAAGATATATTGACCGTTCGCAAATCCAAAAAATCAAGGATTTAAAATATAAAGTTGATTCGGTAATTATGGGGAAAATCATTGCTTGCGGAACCAAAAAGACTAGAAATAAAGGCGAAGTTGTGAGAATCATGGTAAACGATAATACAGGGATGATAGAATGTATATGGTTCAATCGACCTGATTTAAAAAATAACTTCAAGGTGAATCAAAAAATCATTGTCTCAGGCACAGTAAATTATTATACTCGCAAACAGATGGTAAATCCCCATTATCAGATATTATCCGAAGAATTTGTTAAGAAAGACAAAACTTCTTCTGATTATTGTGACCTAAATAATATCTCTTCTGATTCAATTTCATTATATGCGGTAGGTATAATTCCGGTATACCCCCTGACTGAAGGTCTTTCCATCTGGGAAATCCGCCGACCGATGAAATATGCCATTGACAACTATTTAAAATATATAGATGAAACGCTACCAGCTAAAATCCTTAAAAAATATTCTTTTCCCGACATCAAACAGGCAATAAAGAATATTCATTTTCCTAATACCATTGCCCAAGCGGAAAAAGCCAAGGAACGATTAATCTATGAAGAATTCTTTTATCTGGAATTACTTTTAGGCTTACGCAAGTTAAACACAATTCAACAAAAAAAAGGATATACTTTAATTGAACAAGCAACTTACACAAAAAGATTATTAAATCTCTTACCGTTTGAACTTACTGACAGCCAAAAGAAAGTTCTATCCGAAATAAAAAATGATATGGCGAAACCAACGCCCATGAACCGATTGCTTCAAGGTGATGTCGGTTCTGGCAAGACGGTGATTGCTATCTACGCAATGTTAATTGCAATTGAAAATGGGTTTCAATCAGCAATGATGGCTCCAACGGAAATTTTAGCGGAACAGCATTATTTGGTTTGGTACGAACGCTTAACCAAGATTGGCGTCAAAACTTGCCTTTTGACCGGAAGCACTAAACCAAAAGAAAAAAGACGATTAGCCCAAGCGATTGAACAAGGGATGATTGATTTAGTTTTTGGTACCCACGCTTTGATTGAACAAAATATTAAATTCAAACGATTAGGTTTAGCGGTAATCGATGAGCAGCATCGTTTTGGCGTGATGCAAAGAGCGGCTTTAATCAACAAGGGAGTTAATCCTGATTTCTTGGTAATGACTGCTACCCCAATTCCCCGAACGCTACAAATGACTCTTTATGGTGATTTAGATATCTCAATTTTATCCGAAAAACCGCCAGGCAGAAAAAAAACTATTACGCGGCTCGTGACGGAAAAAGAACGACCTTCAATATATAATTTTATTCAAACCAAACTCGATGAAGGCAGACAAGTTTATATTGTTTGCCCGTTAATTGAAGAATCCGAGAAACTTGACCTTAAAGCGGCAATTAAGACCTACGAGGAAATTCAAAAAGCTTTTCCTTCTCATCGGATTGGATTAGTGCACGGAAGATTAAAAAGTTCTGAGCGGATAAAACTTATGGAGCAATTTCGTAGACATGAACTTGATATTTTAGTAACGACCACAGTCATTGAAGTTGGAGTTGATATTCCTAATGCGACCGTGATGGTAATCGAACATCCGGAACGTTTTGGTTTGGCTCAACTTCATCAATTACGGGGACGGATTGGTCGCGGTAGTGAAACTTCCTATTGTATTTTGATTACTTCGGGTTCAAAATACTCGCCGGCTTTTGAACGGCTAAGATTTTTCCAAACCAACGATGATGGTTTTCTTTTGGCTGAAAAAGATTTAGAACTCCGCGGACCTGGAGAAATTTTAGGCACAAGACAACATGGATTACCTGATTTAAAAATCGCTGATTTACAAAGAGACCGACATTTACTATTTAAAGCACGCGACGATGCCTTTGCCTTAATCAAAGAAGATAACACTTTTGCCATGCCAGAAAACCAGATTATTAAGATGACACTAAATAAAAAATACCAGGGACGAGTTGAATTACTAAGAGTAGGCTAAAAAGAAATTATATAGCGATCAACTTAATAAACCACCTTAGATGAAAAAGATTACTAATAACAATTTAAATCATACAAGTCTTCATCTCCGCCTATACAAGTAAGCCCAATAAAAAAGCAAAAATATGAAATGTCAAAAAATCAAATATCTGTTAAATCGAAATAAAATATTTAAATGTTTAGTTTTTTGTTTTTGTTTTTTAGTTATAAGTTGTTCCCTGCCTCTACCATCGACGATTGGCGGACTTCGCGATATTATTCTATTAACTGACCATAAAGAAGAAATCGAAACCATTGTCAAAGAAATTCTCCAAAGATATATCTATACAGTTCAACCAGAAGAAGAATTTATTGTTCGTTACCGACCTTTGTCGCGACTGCCTGATTTTATTAAGTTTCGTTTCTTATTTATCGTTGGAACTATTGATGAAGAACCAATACAGACAATATTAGATGTTCATACAAAAAAGATTGAAATGGATACAATGGGACTTTATGCCTTTGCTGACTTATGGGTTGAAAATCAAAAAGTATTAGTCTTTGCTGTTAAGTCCAAAGAATTTCTACATTCCGGGTTAAGACGCTATGGGCCAAGGATTCGTAAGACGTTTCAGGAATATCTATTAAACCATATGAGCAAAATCACCTATGAGCAAGGCTATGATAAAAAACTGACTCAACTGCTCTCAAATAAATATCAGTTTAATCTCAAAGTGCCCAAACGCTTTCGAATTATTACAAAATACGAGAATGAAAATTTCCTGTATCTTGTTTCCCATAATCCTGACCGAAGTATTTTTATTTATACTTCAACTGAAATTCTAAATTTGACACCGGAAATATTAATTAGTCTTCGAGATAGTTTGACTGCTAAATATTATGAAGGTGATTTTGTCTATAAACCATATACTCGGGCTGAAACAACTCTCTTTAATAATATTTGGGCAATAAAATTAATCGGTGTTTGGCAAAATAATAAACTGACTGCAGGTGGTCCATTTATTTCTTATGGCTTTAATTATAATAACCGATTCTATTTTATTGACGGAATGGTCTTTCATCCCGGAAAGAAAAAATTAGATAATCTTAATCAACTCAATGCCATCCTCCATACCTTTAATGTTTCCTGTAAGGAAAATACAAATCGCTAATTTTCAATCTCAATTTCTTCATTAGACTGAAAATATTGGATAGTCTTCCAAAACGGTGAGTGTTTTTAGAAAATAGATGGAATCACCGCGCTCCAAAATTGACACAAATAGACAAAAAATTTCTGATTAAATACAAAAGAGCGCTCATCCAGAGTATTTTGAATACCGACAACTTTTGCTTACACGCTAAATTGAAAAAAACTGATATTTCATAAACTTTTTGTTTCGTTTGTTCGTATTTAAAGTGGCTTCCGATCAATTTGACTTTAAGTGCGATACATAAAAGACTTTATAAACTTCGTTATTGTAATATAGCCGTTCTTGATTTTGGAAGTACAATCACTTTGGAACCCTATTTTTTTACATCAAGTAGTTCTAAGGTTAGACTCTGCCCACCTGCCCAGAGCTAGCCCCGGAGCAGTCCCTTATTACGATTACGCCATAAGTGGCACAGGAAATCTCTTATCAGTATAAATGAAAAGTTTATGTTTAGTTGATAGTCAAAAATTTTACCAAGTCTATAAGAAAAGGAATTAAACAAATTTAACTATTGTATGTATGGTAACTGATTAGATTAGTTATCAATACATTGGCTAAAAGAATCATTTTAAATTTTTTATACCCAAACACACAATAAGTCATAAACGCAACCAACTTCAAGAAAACATTTTGTCATTGTGAAAAGCAAAGCGATAAAGAATCTCCTATGCTGACGAATTGTATAATTTTTATAGTCCGAGATAGTTTGTATCCACAAGAAACTTTTGGTTAAAGCGAATATCAAAAAAATGGATTTTTTACAGAGCTAAAAAAATCTTAAACTGTTTTTTGAAGGATAGATAAAGCCGGCGGGCGGATTCGAACCGCCGACCTGCGGTTTACGAAACCGCTGCTCTACCCCTGAGCCACGCCGGCGTATTTAGTTGATAGCGTATAGTAGGGTTAACGTATAAATATCATTTTCTTAGTGAATTTCTGATTCGGAGTTTCTAAGGTATAGAAGTAGA
>CAYYPG010000089.1:0-7476 GCA_964473505.1 uncultured bacterium
GGAAGTAGCGGATCTGAGGCTCTGTCTTTCTTCCACACTAAATGGTTAAGAGCCTAATATCTTTACAATGCGTTATTTGGCACTCAAAGCTTTTAGCGCTATTGTTTTAGGAATACTTTTTGCTCAATACACAAAAATTTCTAATTTCTACTTACTGGGATTAATTATTATTACCTTGGCTTTAGGAGTTTTTACCAAAGGTTACTCGTTATTTCTTGCCTTGCTTTTAACTTCAGCCTTACATTTTAATCAACAGAAGATGCATCAATCCGCAATCAACAATTTTCCCTTATTCGAGAAACCTCTTAAAATTAAACTGCAAATTCTGGATGAACCGAGCAGTCTACTCTGGCCTGAAACCAATATTAGATACCCGGCCAGGATTTTAACTATTAACAACTCACCATTCTCAGGAAAAATCTTTCTCTATCTTCGTTCCGCTAACCAAAAAGAGTTATCTTATGGCGATATTATTGAGTGTACCGCGGAAATTGTTCCTTTTGACTTTCCTCGAAATCCCAACCTCTTTGATTATAATCAGTTTTATCACAAACAAGGTTATTGGGGCAGTATTTTTGTTACCGATTGGAAAATTCTCAATCGTAAATTAGGCAACTGGTTTATGTTAAATTTAATCGTTCCCATGCGTCAGTATTTTTTAAAGACAATCAATACCTTTTTTGATGGTGATGAGAAAGAATTATTGTTAGGATTAATCCTCGGTGAAAAACGCGGAATGTCCAAAAGTATCCGAGCCACTTTTGCCGATGCCGGGGTCGCTCATCTTTTAGCGGTATCCGGATTACATATTGCCCTTCTTCTCGGTTGCTTACTTTTATTATTACCGGTGCTCAGAATCCGCAAGCCTTGGCAACTTATCATAATCATTTTTGTCACAATTTTATATTTAAGTATCGTCGGCTTTAAAACCTCGGCATTTCGTGCTGGGCTAATGGCAATATTGGCAAGTTTAGGTTGGTTTATTGAACGGAGATATTTCCCCTTAAATGGTGTTTTGATCGCCGGCATCGTTATTTTGCTCATTAGTCCTCAGGCCTTGACTGATATCAGTTTTCAACTCTCGTTCTCCGCCGTACTGGGAATAATTCTGATTACGGAGAAAATCTATAACCGGTTCCAAGAAAAAAAGATTAATCGCTTCATTAAAAACTATATTCTCTTACCCGCAACCGTTTCGTTCAGTGCTTCTCTGGGAACTGCGCCAATTATTCTATATTATTTCTTTCAATACCCAGCATTAGTGGTCTTTGCCAACTTATTAATCATACCTTTAGTCAGCCTGGCAATACCCTTAGGATTTTTAGTTGTTTTTTTGAATCTTTTCTTTCCAGCCCTTGCCGGAATTTATGCCCATACCCTCTGGTTAATACTAAAACTTATCCTCTTAACAAGCGAAAAGTTTGCTAATATCTCTTGGCAGATAATAGCATTGGGTCGTCCTTCGATGTTATTAATTATCTTATTTTATCTTGGAACATCATTGCTCATTTTCTGGCAGAACCTGTGGTGCAGAAAAATTTCTCTCGCGATATTATTAATCGGGCTTAATTTCTATATTGGTAAAAATCTCTTCTCGTCTCCGAATCTTACTGCTACCTTTCTCGACTTAAGAAAAGGTGATGCGATATTCTTGGAATTACCCAATAAAAGAAAGATGCTAATTGACGCGGGAGAAGATAACGAAGTTGTTAGTCAGTTTCTAAAAAGTAAAGGAGTAATAAGTATTGATTTAGCAATAATCTCTCATCCTCATCTTGACCATTATGGCGGATTCAGAAATCTGCTTAATAGTTTTAAGGTCTTAAATGTAATAATTCCAACTGATAAATCTAAAGACACTTTATATACTAATCTTATTGATAACATTAGACGCCGAGGAATAAATATTTACTTTGCGGACCGCGGACAGTTTATAAAAGGATTAGGCCTCAAAGCCGAAATCTTCTCACCCAATGCAGAAATTAAACGAATTTATAATCTGGATGCTCTAAATATTAATGATATCTCGGTGGTGTTGAAACTGGAATATAGTAACACGTCCTTGCTCTTTCCTGGTGATTTAGATGATGCGACACTCATTGCCGGCTTACCAGTTCAATCAAACATCTTAAAATCACCCCATCATGCAAGCAAAAAAGCAAATAGTCCAATACTTTTTGAAGCGGTCAATCCAAAATATCTCATCATTACAGGCAGAAAAAAGGTAAACCACGAAGTGATGGAGCTGCTTGAACAATACCAAATAAAAGCGTTTAACATCCGAAAAGAAGGTGCACTGACCATTAAAGTAAAGAGAACAAAAGTATTATTTAAGCAATTTAACGGCAAAACCTTTTTAACCGTAAACAATCGTTGGAAAAAAGCAGATAATTGGAGATACCCTTACTTCAACCTTTGTGAACATAAAGCAAAGGATAAAAAGGTTTATAATTTAATTGTCAACTGTATTGCCGAATCAAAGTTCTGGCGATGAGTGTCAGGTGATATTGGAGATTCAGCAGGAATTTTAGTAAACCCTACCCGTCCGGCAATTTTGAGATATCTAAAAAGATTACTTTCAAACGAACTAAAAATTCGTATTCCTTTTTTATTAAAAGCATAGTTTCGTCCTATACCTTGAGGTCCAGATTCATAAACATAAATTTTACAATCCGAAGAATTAATATTAAAGTGAGACACTCGGGATTCAATTTGGAAATACCGTTTAGAAAATTTTGCTCCCCAAGAGAACAATCTACCGCTTCGAGGTAAATTTTTAACATAGCGGTCCTCAATGCGCATTAATAGCTGGAGATTTTTTAATCCTTGATAACTAAAATCCAATTGGGTACCGTAAGTGGTTAAATTGGTTTCTTTATAATTCCTTTTCAACACCAAGTTGATTTGGAAAGCATCTTGTGCGCGGTTAATGCGAAATTGTAATCGACTTGGTAAAGAATCAAAATCCCAGTCTTGTTTTGTGTTTGTGGATAAATACATCTTAAATCCTAAAAGATTATAATAGATGTTAAATTTAGCATAAATCTGGTCTTTACGATTTGTAAGAGATTTCCATCGGCTATAGGGTGAAAAGAAATTCTTTTGTTGGGCATAGACCTCAAATTTTACTTTTAAGTATCGCCAGTTGCCGATAATTTGTCCGCTCGCTCCCAAACCTCCATTTAATGAATATCCGAGTTCGCTTCGTAAAAAATAATTGCCCAAATGACTTTGAAAATCACCGCCAAGAAGATTAAGTTTTGACCCATAAAAGGAATTGGTCGAGTCTCGAGGCGCAAACGGTTTGTCATAGCGATGATGATAAGCAGTTAAGCCCAAGGATAAAGATGGTTGGTGATAATTTAGTCTTAATCCTATTAAATCTGCCCGCAACTGATTTCGCCGGGCAATTGTGGTCGAATCAATAAATTTAGTATAATAATAGACTCTTTGCACATAACCATCTTTAATCGCCGCTGAGAGATAAGTTGAAGATAAAAAAGCATAAATACCCAAATTATTCATGCGTTGGAAATATCCCAAACCGAAGAAAGTCGGATAATTGTAAACACTTTTTACTGCATTTAAGGCACGATATGGTTCTAAGGTGAAATCTTTACTCGGATTTAGATAGGAATATGGTCCAGCAAAAATCTGTTGAGCGCCAAAATTCATCGTATAATTTCCCAATAAGACACGATTATTCTTTGTGGTAATCGAAATTGAACTCGACGAATAATCGACCAGACTCTTTTCTTGGGCATCTTTGGCCGTAAGACAAATAACTTCGATCTCGGTTGGTAAATGTTTCATTAGAAACTTTAAGCGCGTAGTAATTTCCCACTCATCAGTCTGAGAAATATTTTTTAGACTGTCTAAATTTATTTTCGTCTGAATTTGACCCTGAATTTTAGCCGGTAAAGGTCTTGCTATTTTCGGCTTTTCAATTTTTATAAATGGCTCAATATTATCCAAGAGATCTCGGTCAAATCCAGCAATTTCTAATAACTCGGATACAGATCGAAAACTACCTTTTATTTCCCTAATTTGTAAAATTTGATAGACATTAATTGGAGTCAGGTAAGGAATTTTGATTAGTTCATCATAACCGGCAGTATTTATATCAAGCGGATTACTACTTAACTCTTCAAGGACTTCTTGTACTATAGTTTCTTTGGATAATTCAATGTCACTTTCAAGCAAATCTTGCGAAAAAATTAAGAGCACTAAAATAATTGCCATTTTAATCTAAGTAGTAAACCCTAAAAATCCGCGCGGTGGTTTCTTAGCTTGGAGATCATTCAATGTCGCCATCAAGCAAGTCCTGCATAAACACTAAGTGGTAAATCAATTGCCCTTCTAATCTAAAATATAGTCCAACTTAAAGATATCCCAACACTCAAAACATCCACGGTGATTTCACAAAATAAATCAAAGTATTCTTCAAACATATCTCGGCGTGCAAAGACCTCAAAATAGATACGACAATGTCTTGAATCCCAAGTTCTAAATCACAAGATTCCATCCAACCATATGTTGGAAAACGGAAAAACACTCTGAGCAAACACTTACAGCCGCGAACGCTCATCAATCCTTTCCGTCATTCTTTTCGAAAACTCCTGTTCTATTTAATCCATATTTTAGCATAACACTATTCAACATACAAGTATTCTTGTTCTATCAAGTCCAGTTTTTAGAACAACACTATTACAAACAATTCTGTACCTTATTTATTTCGTGTTTTCAGGGTTCAGAGTTAACCAATTTTATTAACATCACCAAAAATAACCAAGACTAAAAATTGAAGTCTGTTTAAGCCTCATATGAAATTGGAGTGAATAGTCAAAATAAATATTTTTAAAAATAATACCAAACCCAGCACTGATAATTAAAGGATTGGTCTTCATTCCGATCCGAAATGCCAGTTCCGGTAATACTTTAAATTCAGTTCCCAATTTGAGATGTTGGTTTTCTTTGGATTTATTCCAATCACCGCCAAGGAAAAAATCGGATACGGGTTGAAATAAAAATCCCACGACCAGTTGCCAAGGAATCTGTTCGGTCTTTGTGTTTTGGGGCATATTAAAATTATCTAAAACCGCCGAAAAAGTTATTTTGTCCATTAAATAGGAAACACTAAAATTCAATGCGGGGATTAGACTCTGACCATAAGTATCGAGGTCAAGATATAATCCTTTCACCATCAAACCATAAGCGAGATTGGGCGGTAAATTAAATCCTGCGGCTAAAGACCAAGTATATTCCTGATAACCGACAAATCCTAATCGGGAAAATCCCAAACCAAAATTTTTATAATTGAGACTTAACCGAGAATATTGCAACTCACTAATTTCATAAGGCCGACAATAAACAATCCCCAACCCGTTTTTATTGAGATAAGACAATAAAGACGGGTTTAGCGCGGTGGCATTATATGTCGATTGAATAGTTGAAGATATCTGTAAAGCAGAACTCTGACCACCGATTTCTTGATATTCAAAAATTGTTAACAGATAGAATAGCACTAACATCTAATTATCGTGGTACTTAGAAGACATCGGTATTCACTCTTCTTTGCCCGAACGGGGATGGGCTTTATCATAAATTTTTTTTAGGCGTTCAACTGAAAGATGGGTATATATTTGCGTTGTAGCTAAAGAACTATGACCTAAAAGTTCTTGTATCGCTTTCAAATCCGCGCCGCGTTCTAAAAGATGCGTTGCAAAAGAATGGCGTAAAGTATGCGGACTCACACGAACGCCATCGGCAACTCGGACAATCTGAGAGTTTACAATCTGTTGCACTGAACGAGTAGTTAAACGCTTACCGCGTAAATTCAAAAAGACCGCGGGATTATTCTTATCTTTTCGGATTGACAGATATTCTTTTAATGCTTTTTGGGCATAAGAACCTAAAGGAATAATTCTTTCTTTACTCCCTTTGCCGCGAACTAAAATGACCTCATTATAAAAATCAATATCACTAATATTTAGATTCACTAATTCTTGAGCTCGAAGCCCAGAACCATAAAGCACCTCCATAATTGCTCGATTTCTAAAAGATTTTTCATCATTGCCTTGAATATCAAGTAATTTCTGCGTTTGAAATTGGGTTAAAAATCCAGGAAGTTTTTTCGTGATTTTAGGAGTCTTAACAACCCGTGCTGGATTATTAGACATAAGTTTTTTTCGCATTAGATAGCGATATAAAGACTTTAGCGAGGAAAGTTTTCTGGCAACCGAACTACGCTCATAACCGTATTTTAAGAGATAACCAATAAAATCTCTAATATCTTCCCGATTGACTTTGATTATATCTTTACCTGACTTCCGGTCATAAAGAAATTCCAGAAACTGGCTTAAATCCACCTGATATGCCCTGGCAGTATATGGAGAAAAATTCTTCTCTTGAATTAAATATTTAATAAAGTCATTAATCTGCTCGTTGCATAGACCTAATGTCAGAATTGGCATAAAAGATAATAAACAAACTTAATTTTAAGTCAACACACAATTGTAATCTATCCAACACATACCGTCCAGTTTATGAAATTGAATTATAATGGTTATCGAAAACAGGTTTTTCAATGAGCAAAGGTTAATTTAAAGAATATAAAGCATTGTGCAAAATCTATCCTTTAATTTATATTAAAGAGTAAAAAACAATTCCAATTATTCTTATATTTACTATTGTATTAAAGAGCTAAAAAATCAATTCCTATTATTATGACAATCTACTATATTAAAGAGTTAAAAGAGCCCGTTACAATTATTAGAACAATCTACACAAAAACATTCCGGGCAGGGCTACGAGACACTTCTTAAATATCTTAAAAAGCAGATGTCAGAAATTAATGAGAAAATCGATATGTTGGTCCGATAATGTTAGATAAAGTAGCCGTAGAATTAGGTTTTGGCAAAGAGATATTGTTAATATTTATGGAAATTTATTATAGTTTAGGTATATCTTCTTCTTTCTACAAGATCCAATCAAGATGTTTTTATTGATACATACAATTTTCTTCAAATTTTGATTATATCTTCTTGGAAAGAGATACAATGTAATGTCTTGGTACCGTATCCAATAAAAGGAATTTACACAAAAAAACATTAATTAAATTTCATTTTTAGCTCCGAATGTAGCCGAATAGAAACCGCAAAGATAAAAATAACATCAGTGTTAATCTGGGGTTATCCATATTAACCCAATAACTTTTCTGATTATCTTAAAATCTAATAATCCTTTTCCTCAGAGATTTGGTCTAATAATAACTTAAGCAGGCGAGATATTCTTCTGAATTTTCTGTAGATTATGATAACTGTTTAATAACAACTTAAGCAGATAACCATTTGCTGAATTTCTGAAGTCGTTCTTATTTCTTTCTAATCTAGATGCAATTAACTAGTAAGTGGATAAAAAAGAGGCTGGGTTTTTGCCCAGCCTCGGTTAAAAGTTTTGTATTAATTATCGGGTAAA
>CAYYPG010000090.1:0-7288 GCA_964473505.1 uncultured bacterium
GTTGCGGTTTTATAGTTGTCGATTCAGTTGCGATTTGGTGTTGGAGCGACAGTTTCTTGTAGGGGAACTCTGACAAAGTCGATATTGGTTCAAAAGGCATGAAATGCAGAAGCATAATTATTGGTTTTTTCTTATGGGTCTTGGTGTCTCTTGAGCATTTTTCAGCGTGTTCTGTGGAAGAATTCGCAGAAAATTTTCCGGAAATTAACCGTTTCGAATGACAATATATTGTCCAGAGTGTGGTTGAATCTCTGGGTTTTTCTCATTAGAACAAAAGGCAATTTTTTCTATTCTTTTGAGCGAACCATCTTGACATAAGTTGAAGTGATAGATATAGTAAAGGAGTTTAAATGGCACAAAATTTCGAAAAACCGAAGGTCGTACCCGCTTTTTCGAAATTTGCCCCATATTATGACCAATTTATGCTCCGATATGTTAATTATCGAGCCTGGGTTGACTACATTATAAAAATTTTTAAACACTTCCAAATTCAGCCAAAGACAATATTGGATTTGGCTTGTGGTACAGGCATTCCAGCAATGCTCTTAGCTCAAAAAGGCTATCGGATTATTGCAGTTGATAATTCACTACCAATGTTAGCAATATTGGAAAATAAAGTGCGAGAAAAAGGCTACGATATAAAAATCATTAATGCGGATATGAGAAATTTCGTTGTGCCACAAGAAGCGGATGCGGCAATAAGTTTGTATGATAGTATTAATTATTTGTTAACGGAATCAGATTTACAATCTTGTTTTCGTTGCGTTGCGACTGCGCTAAAACCCGATGGACTTTTTGTTTTCGATGTAAATACCATATTTTGCCTAAGAGATTTTTGGGATAATACCGAAACAATTCGTCAGGTAAATAATATTCATTCGGTCTGGCAAAGTTCTTTTGACCCAATTCAAAAGATTTCTACATTGCACTTAAAAGTGGCTATCGATAAAAAGATATCTTTTGAAGAAATTCATCAGGAAAGAGGATACACAACATCCGAAATTGAGCAGAATCTTAAGTCCGCGGGTTTCCGCGATATTACATTTTATGAACATTTAACTTTTTTACCTCCAACCGAAACTACTTTACGGATAATGGTTGTAGCCCGAAGATAGTTTTTTTTGTATGAACTGATATGATGAGAATTCTCATAAAAGTAATATTGTTTCAAACGGTACGAAATGCACAAGCAAATCCGCTGTTTTTCCCTACAAGTGTTGATGTCTCTTAGGTATTTTTTAGAATCTGATAATATAGTTTTATATTGCTTGTTAGCTAATTGCCTTTTTAGAAATTAAATATGATAAAGACTTGACTTGAGAAAATTTTTATATAGAGTAAGAGTTTATTATGCAAAATAATTCTCATCCTCGTGAAAGTCAATGGAAATCAATTTTTATAAGTATCCATTGAGAAAATTTTGATTTATGAAAACTAATTATCCAAAAACAGTAAAAGACTTACCCAAAGTTGAACGGCCCAGAGAAAAATTAATTAAGTATGGTGTTGAAACTCTTTCTAATACCGAACTTTTAGCAATTCTTTTACGCTCCGGCAGAAAAGGTGAGAATGTAATTGATTTAGCCAATAGAATCTTGAAACATTTTGGTGCCCAGAACTTACCCCATTTAAGTTATAACGAAATTAAAGAGATTTCAGGTATCGGACCAGCCAAAGCCTGCGAAATTATTGCTTGTTTTGAACTGGGCAAAAGACTTCTAAAAAGCAAGAAGGTTTGTCTTTATATGAAACCCGAAGATGTCTGGGAAGAATTGAAAGATATCCGCAATCTTAAAAAAGAGCATTTTATTGTTTTCTATCTCGATGTTCGCAATCAGGAGATTAAGCGGGAAATTATTTCAATCGGTTCTTTGAACGCAAGCTTGGTGCATCCCCGAGAGGTCTTTGACCCCGCAATCAGAAATTCTGCGGCGCAAATTATCATTGCCCACAACCATCCTTCAGATAATCCCGAACCTTCAGATGATGACCTGGTAATTACCAAAAGATTAGTTGAAGCCGGTAAGATTTTAGGTATTGAAATCATCGACCACATCATTGTTGCCAAAAGTAGATTTTATAGTTTTAAGGAAAACGGTTTAATATAAGATGGTGATATAAATGTATGTGGGTAAATAACTCCCCAACTCATAGTAATCAATTTAATTAACTACGGAAATAAAGAGCAGGGGTTAGGGTCAATGCGCAAAACAATTTTTCGAACCTGAAAAGATTATGGACACATAATAAATGTAAAAAATTCATACAATGGAGGCTTGGAATGTATTATACAATTGAACTGTCAACCCATAGCCGCTGTGAATTCGTTGATATCACCGATAAGGTTCTGTCTGTAATAAAAAAGAGTCAGGTAAAATCAGGAATTGCAATTATCTATGTGCCGCACACCACTGCCGCAATTACGATTAATGAGAATTATGACCCCAACGTTACTGCGGATTTAAATAATCTGCTTAATAAATTAATACCCCATAATTTCCCTTATGCCCATACAGAAGGAAATGCGGATGCCCATATAAAATCAGCCATTATGGGCTCAACACGCACAGTGTTTTTTGAAAATGGTGAGATTCTGTTTGGCACTTGGCAAGGCATCTTCTTTTGTGAATTTGATGGACCAAGACGCCGAAAAGTCTTTGTAAAAATTTTATCGGATTAAACTTATCACAACCCATGGGTCATAAACTTGTTTAACTAATTATGAGTTGTGCTCTGAGAAATGGCAAATATGTGAGCTACCAAATTTATTGAAGGAGTTTATTTGCCCAGTCAGCAATAACTCGCATCTCTTCAGCAATAATGATACCTTGAATCCTAATTTCCGGATAACTTTCAAGGAGATGTTTTTTTCTTAACAAGTCATCAAATCCCCATAGATCTGTTTCCAATTGGTAGAAATTATTCTGGAAAGATTTGTTTTCTAAAACCACTTCGAAGTCATAATTTTTCAATTCGGCTATAACCGCTTCAACTTTACCGCTGATTTGTACAACAAAATGGCAATGACAGAAATTTTCAATCTTATGATAATAAATCTCTGGTAAAACCATAATAATGCCTTCAGGATGCTGTGGATGCCAAATTAATTTTTCTAATTTTGTTTCTATCCAGTTCTTGTTTTTTTTACAAAGCTCAGATAACTTTTCAGCATCCGCTGTCGGATGATTAATTATGGCTTTCAATAGTTGTTTTTCTTCGGTAGAAAATATTTTTGGTAAGGGGTAGTTGTAATCCGAAATACGATAAGTTTCCAGATAGGAAAACTCGGGTAGGTCCTTAAGAAATTTAGTTTCGGTGATAAAATCTTTTGAATAAAAGACAATGGCTAAATTGTGGCCAATTTTGGTGGGAATGTTGGCGTTAAGCCAAATTTCGCTGATAAAAGGAATTTTGTTTGTAATCTTAGTAATTGCTTGGTTATAATCATTAGTGAGTGCTAAGACACATCCCCATACCCATTCACCACCTAAAAACGGTGGTACGAAAATTGTAGCTTTATAACCAGCAATTACACCTTCGGTTTCCATTCGGGTAATTCGATTTTTAATTTCTTTGATATCAATTTGTAATTGTTGCGGCAACGGCGATAACCAAGGCCCGGCGCGTTCTAAATGTCTTAAGATTGTTAAATCAATTCTATCGATGAACATATTTAATAAGCACCTTTTTGGGAAATAACCGCCGGTATGGTTTTTAATAAAATCATTAAGTCTCGACAATAAGACCAGGTGCGGACATATTCGGTATCCAATTTAACTCGACTTTCATACCCGGTATCGGTGCGGCCGGAAATTTGCCAAAGACCCGTTACTCCAGGTAATACTCGAAATAATTCCAGAGAATATTGTTGGTAATAAGGAATTTCCGCTTCGACAATGGGCCGAGGACCGACTAAACTCATATCACCTTTGAGAACATTAATAAATTGAGGAAGTTCATCAATACTAAATTGCCGAATATATTTACCAATTCGGGTTATTCTGGGATCATTCTTTAGTTTGAACGTCTTGGCAAATTCCTCGCGTAGTTTCTCGTCCGAGGCTAAAATTGATTGTAAACGTTGGTCCGCATCTTGAAACATCGTGCGAAATTTAAGCAAATAGAATGGTTTCATATGTTTACCCAATCGGCGATGTCGATAAAAAATAGGACCAGGGCTGTCAACTTTTATACAAATAATAAGTAATATGAATAGGGGAAAAGATAAAAATAAGAACAATAAAGAAAATAAAACATCAACGAATCGTTTAACCCGGTAATTGATGCCGTAACCCGGATAACGACTCAATATTTTAATATGAGTCCCGGCAAGATAGTTCTTGAGATGATAGGATTTAATTAAGATAAAGTATGCGAAATATTTGTCCGCCCATCGCATTGCCGGTACATTATGAATTTTATTAGTAGCGTCAATGAGAAAAACACTACTACTGAAAATACGACCACAATTATCACTGTGGGTTTTCAACCAGTTATTAAAATCGTTTTGGATAACTTGTTCTTGTGCGTTATAGCCCCACCACTTTATAATCCGTTCGTTACTGTTTTTGTCGGTTACTAAAACAACAGGAATTGGAAAGAGCCGTCGGATGATAAATCCCAAAATGGGAGCGATCAGATTCAAATAGACCCACAATCCGGCCCAAAACATTAAATTAAACTGTGGAACTTGGTGATAAATTAAAAAAGAAGTAATTGAGAATCCCAATATCGAACTCAAAATTATGCCTTGGGTGCGTAAATTAAATCCGAAATTACTACAAATAATTGGGTCAAATTCGCCAAACAAATAACCTGAAATCGCAATTAGCAACCAAAGAACAGGTATCGGAAAAAAATAATTATTCCAAGGAAAGATCTTAGAAACGATTATAATTGCGCATAATAATAAGAGCAATTCAGCACCAATCCGCCAGAAACTATTATCGGGTTTCATAATAATTAAAATTAATGATTACATTTTGCCAAAAAGCAAAGTTAATAGTCTATGATATAACCAATCCCTTGATTTCAAACAATTTCATAAGGAAATATATTTTAACAGTCCTCAAAGAAAATAAAGGATTATTCCAATTATACATTTTTATCTTTTTTCTACCTTGCTAAAAGTCTATTTAAAAAATGGGATTAGTCAAGTAAAAAACACTGCGTTCCTTGACCGAAGTTATATCCATAAAGTTTATTTCTTTATATAATGGGTTATTCTGTTATAGTTATAGAAAACTACTTAAACAAAGATAGTAAATAATATTTTCGGTAAGGGAAGCATTAATATAATTAAGACAGAAGCATATTTTTTCTAATGCATAAAGCCTCTCCTAAATAGCATTCATTGACAAACATTGAATAAATAAGGTACGAAAGAATATAACAATCTTTGAAAAGATTATTTAAATGACAAGCGAAACATCTGCTTATTGACTATTGCTTATTTTTCAGATAGTCTATTTATAAATATATATGAATAAATCTAAAAAGCCCAAAAAATCGGAGGTATCAGTGAATAATAGACGGCGACAGTCACAAGCTAAGGCTAAATCTTCATTAGGGTATACCGAGAGTCATGCTTTTTCTGGGATAAAAACACCTCTGCCGGCAATTGAAACTTGGCCTAATCAATTTAAGAAGAATTATACGATTACTATTGAAATTCCGGAGTTCACTTCAGTTTGTCCGAAAACCCATTTGCCTGATTTTGGAAAGATTACTATCATTTACCAGCCGGATAAACTTTGCTGTGAACTTAAATCACTTAAATATTATATTTTAGGTTATCGGAATTTAGGCATCTTTTATGAAAATGCGGTTAATCGAATATTAAAAGATTTTGTGGTCAATGTAAAACCTAAGTGGGTTAAGGTGCGAGGTGAATTTAATGTTCGTGGTGGAATGAAAAGTATTATTGAAGTTGAATACCCATAAATTTATCGAGTCTAAAAGTTATTTAAGGAATAGTCCATTAAAAGATTCCCATTCACATAAAATGGCATATTAAAAAGTTAACATGGCCACTTAAAATTTTCTGTCAGCCTTAGAGTAATTCTTTTAATAATTCCAAACGCTACCATTTAATTTCTATTTTTAGTGATATTTAAAAATAAAGTATCTGAAAAACTGTGGTTTTTAAACCAGTTAAAATAAAACAAAGTTTTAAGGAAGTCATTTTGATCCAACCCAGATCTTTAACCCATATGACACTCAAAGGAATTACTACATTAACATAGGATTTTATAAGCTTTGGAGGTATTTGGACTTTTTGAAAGTTCCTGATATGAAAACTAAAAAAGTTTTAGAGTTTTAAAATGAATTAGACAAAGTTTTGATAAAAGATATAACTTTTCCTTGCAATGAATTTGAAGACAATAAATACAGAGACAATGTTCGGTATTGTAAGAAATCTCTGAAAAATGCTCAAGAGACGCCGAGCCCCATAAGGAAAAACCACCAATTATGCTTCTGCATTTCCTGCTCTTTGAACCGAGAATGACTTTGTCTAAGTTCTTCATAATACTGAAGAACAAAAAAGATAAAAAGTTATACTTCTTCTGACTAGAAGGAAAGGTTAAGATGGTTGATTTATAAGCTAAAAGATAAAACAGAATAAGATGTTGAAGCGTTTTGACTTATCCAAAATTTTCTTAAAATAAGATTCTAATACAAATAGATTACACAAAACTTACGTTCTAATAAGTTTCAGCAATAAAATTTATTAGAAACTTATTGAAACTAATAAAAACTTCTAAGTAGAAAACAGAAATTTAGATAGAAACAGATAATACCAAACTTGTGCTCTGGTAAGTTTCAGCAATAAAAATTGGGGAAAACTCATAGAAACAAATAGAAACTTATTGGTAAAAAGCAGAAATTTAGATAGAATCAACTAATACTAAACTTGTGTTCTGATAAGTTTCAGTAATAAAAATCGTAAGAACCCTATAGAAACTAATAAAAACATATTAATAAAAAACAGAAATTCAACAAGAAAAGTCATACATTTTTACAATCAGACAGAAGGCTTGGTTAAGTAGGTTATTCATTATATAATTGAGTTGATACTCTACTTATAAGTAGAGTCAGGAATTTAGTTAATTGTTTATCAAACAATAGGTTAGACTATCTAAGGGATAGACAGGGGGGATATCCTGGGGGTATACCCATAGGTTATCCCCTGGGCCATCTATGGGATAACCATTTAGACTGTCTTTGGACTTACCCAGAAGACCAAGCCGTCGTTGGTAAATTATCAGAAAAGTGATATAATTAAATG
>CAYYPG010000091.1:0-7118 GCA_964473505.1 uncultured bacterium
TTTCTCTTGACAGATAAAGTAAATTGAGTAGAATAAAATTTGATGGCGGTGTAGCTCAGTTTGGAAGAGCAGGAGAATCATAATCTCTTGGTCAGGGGTTCAAATCCCTTCGCCGCCAATCTGTAAAATCACAATCAGACGAAAAATTTTAAGTCAAATATGGTCAATATATCACAACCCCCAAAATTTAAAAGTTATATCTTAGTGTTTTCTATATTTTTGGTAATTGGTGTTGTTATTGGTAAGGTTTGCAAATTTAATTTTTAACTTTTTCAGGAGGATAAATGCCCTTACAAAAGGCTAAATATATTTGGATGGATGGAAAATTGGTGCCTTGGGACGAAGCCAAAATTCATATCAACTCACATGTGGTTCATTACGGCACTGGTGTTTTCGAAGGATTGCGTTGTTATAATACTCCCAAAGGTTCAGCAATTTTCCGATTAAAAGAACATACTGACCGACTTTTCAATTCAGCAAAAATTTACCGCATGGATATCCCTTTCTCTAAAGATGAAATAAACCAGGCGATAATTGAAACGATTAAAGCCAACGAACAACAAGAATGTTATATTCGTCCATTGGTTTATCGGGGCTATAATGAGTTAGGCGTTAACCCCTTTAATTGTCCAGTTTGTGTGGCGATTTCGACTTTCTACTGGGGCGCATATTTAGGCAGTGGCTCAACTGAAAAAGGTGTGGATGTAATGGTTTCGTCTTGGAATCGAATGGCTCCTAATACTTTTCCCGCAATGTCTAAGACTTGCGCCAATTATATGAATTCTCAACTAATCAAAATGGAAGCAATCAAATATGGATATGTGGAAGGTATTGCGCTGGATATTTTTGGTTTTGTAAGTGAAGGTTCGGGCGAAAATATTTTTGTGGTTAAAAACGGAAAGGTTTATACACCTCCCTTACATGCATCAATTTTACCCGGTATCACTCGGGATTCGGTAATCAGAATTGCAAAAGACTTAGGCTATGAAGTTCTTGAGACAACCTTTTTGCGAGAATTTTTGTACATTGCGGATGAAGTTTTTTTCACAGGCAGTGCAGCAGAAATAACACCTATCGGAAGCATTGACAAGATTACAATTGGTGAAGGTCGTGTTGGTGAAGTAACTAAGAAATTACAGAAAGAATTCTTTGCAATTATTAACGGCGAAAAGGAAGATAAGTACGGTTGGCTTACTTATGTGAAATAATATTACAATGGCAAAAGGCGAGACAATTGGTATTGGTGCTGACCACCGAGGATTTAAACTAAAAGAAAAATTAAAAGATTATCTTTCCAATCAAGGATATAAAACAATTGATTTTGGAGTGTTTTCTGAAAACCGAGCAGATTATCCGTTAGTCGCTTTTGCTTTAACTAAACATATTAAGGAAGTCTCTAAGGCTAAGACGCCGAAACTCGATTTCGGAATTTTAATCTGTGGCTCAGGTTTGGGGATGTCAATTGCGGCGAATAAGGTTAAAGGAATTCGGGCTGCGCTGTGTCTGAATCCGGATTTTGCGCAAAGGGCACGCCAACATAATAATGCAAATGTGTTAGTCTTGGCCGCTGATTTTACCAAGAGTACTGAAGCCAGAAAAATAGCCAAAGTCTTTTTGACCGAACGATTTCTTGGTGAACGCCATAAAATTAGAATCGAGCAGATTGCCAATTACGAACAGACAGAAATGTGCAACAGAACAACAAAAATAACAGAAAAATCATAAGGTCAAATTAAATTACCGAAGAGATAAATCGATAGAACTGTAAAGAAAAAAATCAAGAAATCGTAACTTTATTTAAAGAGATAGTCAAGGGTTCGTTTATTTTATTGAAAAGTTTTATATTAATTTTGAAATGTTTAAATATTAAGTTCTGCGCTTTCCGATGTAAGCGGAGATAAAAGATTTGCCAAAAGATTTAATCTCTTGAACATGAATACAAATTGTTAGCTGCTTTAAATAAGCTTTGCATGAAAATTGTACCGGTTGCATTTGACAGTTTAGGTACAAGAGCCATGGCAACTTATGTTGAAACTGATGATGTCAAGATATTCATCGACCCTTCTGTTCGATTAGCTCCACTTCGTTTTAACTTACCACCACATCCGCTTGAATTAAAAAGGAAAGATGAACACTGGCAACAAATTGTTAATTTAGCTCAAACTTGCGACGTTATTATTGTTACTCATTACCATTATGACCATCATAACCCGGAAATGCCGGAACTGTTTAAAGACAAAATTCTTATTATGAAACATCCGACGGAAAATATTAATCAGAGTCAAAAAGAGCGGGCAAAGGTCTTTCTTGAACGAATTAGTACTGCAGTAAAAAAATATGAGATTGCCGAGAGTAAAACCTTTGATTTTAAGAATACGCAAATTAAATGCTCGCCACCAATATATCACGGCACATCACGCTATTTGGGTTATGTGTTTGAAGTCTTGATTGATGATACAAAGGAAAAACTCCTCTTTACTTCAGATGTTTGTGGAATTCCGGATGAAAGCCATCTGCCTTTTATTATCCAAAATAATCCTGATATAATTATTTGTGATGGTCCTTCTTTATACCTTAAGGGGTATCGGTATTCGGATAGTGCTTGGGTAAAATCGGTAGCACATGTTGTGCAGATTATAAAAGAGACCGATGTTAAGGTTTTTATTATTGATCACCATTTAACCCGTGATTTGAACTATCAAAATTATTATAATGAAATCTACGAGTTAATGGAACTAAACAATATTAATCGTGGAATAAGATTAATCACTGCAGCGGAATTTTTGACCCGGCCCATTGAATTGTTAGAAGCCAGAAGAAAAGAACTTTATAAAACCAATTAAGATCAAGGGAAGTCGCTTTTTGCTAATATCCCGATATTTTTTGGTTGATAGAATGTATGTCTGATGGGCAACTAAAAGAAAATGTTTATTGGGAAGTTCTTAAATAAACCAGTGCCGTGGCAATTGGTATTGCAATAGCGCTGATAATCGTAGCATAATCTTGCCACCATTTAAAAGTGATTCTTGGAACATATATAATATCGCCGGGCTCAACTATCGGGTCTTTTTTTAATGAAATTTTCTTCGTGCCTCGCCGGATATGGGCTTTTCGCATATTAGCATAATTGGTTGGACCCGCTGCTTGGCCAATATAATCGCTACTTTTGAGATTAGGTAAAAATGAAAAAGCACCGGGTTTAATGACTTCGCCTTGAACATAAACTAATGTATTTTGAGGTGGGATGACTAAAATATCGCCATTGCGCATAAGTAAATTTTTTGTGGAGTCATTTTCAAATAATATATTATATAAATCCACAGGAATTTTTATTCCATGTTTGCCGTTGGTATCTAATCTTTCAATGTAACCGGCCGTTAAATCTGCCCAAGGCGTAACGCCACCAGCTTTATTTATCATATCCGATATTCTATCATTTGGTTTTAGCTCATAAACACCCTCAGAAATTCGTTCTTTCTCCGTCGTTAGAACGGAATGTCTAAGTTTAGTTTCACCTCGACCGAATACCGCGCCTTTAACGGTAACAATTCCTTGAACTTTAGGAACGATTATTATATCACCGGTTTCGATAAATGGATTGTTGGTTAAATCGCCGGTACGCTCAAATTTTTCCAAATCGATAGTCTTGGTTTCTGTTCCTTTTCGGATGAGTGTAATGTTTGCTTTCGAACCGATTGTGGTTAAACCACCGGCTTTATTGATTACTTGTGATACTCTTTCTATCGGCGATACATAATAAACACCTGGATTTTGAACTTCACCGCTGACAAACACGGCTCCTTGTCGCATTGAGAGCAACGTTAGTTTTACGGAAACCGATTTTAGATAATTGTTAAAAATATTAGACAATGTCTCTTGAGCTGATTTTATGGTTAAGTCGGAAACTTTAACGGTGTTAACTACATCATAGCGAGGAATCACTAATCCTTGTTCACTAATTGTTGAGCCCACGGGAAGATTAATCGTGATTTTGCCTTCATAGGTTACGATGGTATGATACGAATAATTGCTTTTACCCGTAATAGTTACTAATAGACCATCACCGGGAAAAAGTTTATATTCTTCAGAGATAATGGGCGATTCTAAACCGATTACTTCTGAAGCAGTGCTCACAGAAGCTGGTGTTTCAACAATTTGTCCAATATAAAAAAATATTAGTAATAGGTTAAACATAATTAAAACTCATATCTTATCGATGGAATTACCATATTTGAACTTGATTATATTATTTTATAAAAAAACATTTAACTGTCAATACTAACAACAGACTAATTATTTTTAATCCTAATCCAACAATAAAAGTTTGAAACATACCGATAATCGGTATGAAAATTGCTGACAAGATTATTGCGCTAATAAAACCACCTAATAAATCAGCAGCATATAAATGACCTGCAGTTTTGGGTAGGGTTCGTTGTATAGCTTCGGGAAATAGACTATTGTCTGATTTTTGTTCAGCGTAAATCCGTGTGGCTATTGGGTATTCTAGTCCAGTAAGTAAACCAGCAATAAAAAGCGACAGATAGAAATCTAAAAGCGAATTAAAGAATAGGGGATAAGCGCGATTATGCAATCGTAATAAAATCAGTATTATAAGACCAACCAGCATAAATTCTACATAAAGTAGATGATTTACTTTTGGGTTACGGATTTGTGAACCAACATATCCACCCAAAACATTACCCAAAATGAAGAGGGTTAAAAGAATACTAATCTGATAATAGAGATAGCCATAACGAATTTGAAATCCCAATGATAGGATTAAAGTAAAAATCATTGCGCCGACACCAGTAGTAAAAATCGTGAAAGGCAAAAAGATCGTTGGGTTAGGTTTTAGAAAAAACAGCAACAAAATAAATACAAGTAGTAACACGAGGAAAATTGTTTTCAAATTAATTTTTGTTATGGTTGATAAAATCGGTTGTAATGATGGCGCGACAATGGTATTCCAGTAAACAAGACTGTAAAACAACCCAATAGGATGACCATCTTGATTTATGGGAGTTTGATTTTGGGGTTTAGATTGAAGACGTTTTTTTAACCAGTCTTGCCAATAATTGTTCGTCCGATATTTAATATAATTCAAACTAACTAGATTAGTTTTAATCTTTCTGTTTTGTAATCTTTGAAATAATGTTTCAGATATCGCTGCCGGCAGTGAATTTATTGTATCGTTTTGGGGTTTCAGATCAACGGTATTAAAACTTAGATAAAGGTTAAAATCTCCCGGAATAACCAAGATTTGTGGAAAAACACTTTTGCAAGTAGCAATATGCGAATTTACGACATTACGCAAATGGGGACTAATATAACTTAAAGAGCCAACAGATATTGTTGTCAATATTCCCTCGGGATTTAATCTGTCCCTACAAATTATTAAAAATTCTTTTGTAAATAAACGGTTAATTTGGAGGCTAAGAGGCAAGAGAAAATTGATAAATATTAAATCGTATTTTTCTTGGCAATCATTCAAAAATGCACGGGCATCAAGGTTTATCGTTTTAACTCTCGGATCAGATAATTCTTGGTCGGTTAACGATGTGGGAAAATTTTTAACAATTCCAATTAAATTAGGGTCTAATTCTAAATAGTCTATTCTCTCCACCGGATGTTTCAAAATCTCATTCAAAATACCACCGACACCACCGCTGATAAGTAACACTTTTTTCGGTGCGGAATGAAACAATAATGGAAAATGGACATAATCTTCAACAAAATTTATATCTGGATAAGGTGTTATTACTGTTGGAACACCGTCGATTAAGAAAGTGTATTGCTCTTCGCGCTTAATCACCTTGATATTACTGTAGATTGTATTGGTTGAGAGTAAAACTTCATAGTCGCGATAAATTTGTTGGTTTATCCAATGTTCCACTGAAGCAGTGAAAAATAAAACGAAGATAAAAATAAAGAGTAAGACATAATTAACAATCCTTAGCCAATAGAGTTTATCTTTTATTAAGACTATTACTGCAATGATATTTACAATTGCTACAATAAAAGCGATTTGTAAGGAACTAAAATTAGGCATTAAAATAAAAGCAATAAGTATTCCGCCGATAATTGTGCCCAGATTTTCAAAGATATAAACTTTACCCGGAACTTTAAATTTTACTTGAGAAATTGCTGTCAAGACCGAGACGCTTGATGTGAAAAGCGCACCGTGAATAAAACTTATAGGAAATAAAATAATAAATGAGGCAATAAACATTACAAAGAGAGTTACAATTTCACCAGGAACGATTCCGATGAATATTTTTAACATCATCGCACCAATAATTAGTATCGGCAATAAAAGAGCAAAACCAATTATTGTTATCTGGTAAGCTTTCAGAGAACTTTTTATTTTTCCTGCTAAGTAGCTTCCTAAGGCTTCTGCCAGAAGCCAATTTCCCAGAATAAAACCGATGGATAATTCATTTCCTTGAAAACTAACTAATAGTTCCCGGATCAAAACGATTTGGGCAATAATGCCCGAAGCTCCAATTACAATGATGACTAAAGGCACACTTTAAGATTAATCAGTATAACCAACTTGTCAATATATTTTTCGAAACTCAGAAAATTATGAAAAGATTTAGAGATTTTTAGTCTCTTCGACTATGGCTAATGCTCTAAATAAAGTGGCGTAAAATTCTCCCTTAACCTACTGACAATATATATCTATGTTAACTATGTGTGCAGGCAGATAGACATTGGTGTTTTGGTTGGTTCATCAACTTATTTTTTAATCTTATCTTATTATCTTGTAGAACCGAAGTTTATCCGTATGCTTTCGTATTTTCTGAGCACGGTGTAATTTTATCGCATAGAAACATTCTCAAGAAGAATTATTGGCAATGTTGATGAACATTTATTATATTTAGGCATATTTGTTTTCTTTCCTCAAAACAAGTTATTATTGACACATTCTTAATCTTTTTCATTATACAACTTGTCTCTCTGATTCTTTCAAGCAACCTGCTTGGTCTTCTGGGCAAATCAAAAGATAGTCTAAAGGGCTATCCCATAGATGGCCCAGGGGATAACCTATGGGTATACTCCCAGGATATCCCCCCTGTCTATCCCTTAGATAGTCTAACCTATTGTTTGATAAA
>CAYYPG010000092.1:0-7105 GCA_964473505.1 uncultured bacterium
TATAACTCCAAATTGGTTTATTTGGTTTTTGACTTTCCTGTTGTTGAATTGAAAACAATGAATACAGAGACCTTGTCAGGTGTTATAATACTGGAGGATAAAAAAGTCTATACCCTAACCTGACAAAAAGTCATGTTAATGATAGTTAATTTGTGGGGTATGTGAGAGAAGATAGATTTTATAAGGCTCCGTGGCACTTTGAATTATTCCGAACGCCCCCAAAATTTTCCTTAACAAATTGGAAAGAATATGTTAAAATGTTATCGATAAATTATGAAAATAAATCATAATATATCTTATCTCTATTCTAGTTATCTTTATCTATTATTTAATTCACTTTTCTCATCAAACAAGGAAACTGAAAATTAACTCTCATCGTCTGAGCAGTGGAAGCAGGATGTGATGGATTTGTTGAAGTTTAATGGGAGTATAAAGGATGACAATTTAAAGTGGAAGAAAGGAGGTGATGTGGAGATAAATTAAAAAACTCAAATCATTTCGGGCAGCAACTACGGAATGGAGCGAAAAATTTATTTAGTTGCTCATCCTTAATCTTTTCCAGGATGTAAAAGAAGTGAAAAGAAAAATAAAACTATGAAAGGAGAAAAACTATGAAAAGCAAAGTAACAGGGCTAATTGCAGTAGCTTTAATTACCATATTTGTAATTGGCTGCCCGAAAAAACAAGTAGTAAAAGTTATTACTCCAGGAATAGAAGCGACGGCACCATTACCATTAGCTGAGATTATCGTATTTAAAGGACCAGATGTTCCTCTTAGTGAATCTCGCTATAATGAAACCTTTGGCGAGCATGTAGGTTTAGGTGGAAGTATAATTTTGACTGCTCAAGGTATAGACTTAAATGGTAAACGGGTGAAAATATCACCTGTTTGGACAGCAGACCCGGAAGTTTTTCAAATAACACCTTCACAAGGTGCTACGGTAACAGTTAAAAGTATCGCTAAAAGAGCAATCTTTACCACTAAAATAATAATTGAAGCAGATGGGGTGAAAAAAGAATTAATGATGAGTACTTATTGACAAGCACCGCATTATTACTCCAAAGGGCGCCTCTGGCCGTGGTACTTGACTCCGGAAGAAATCCTGGCAAAACCGGCGGGCATCAATTACAGGAACATACTTCTGTCTCATGAAGATAGGCAAGGAAGAAACTGCTGCAAAGTCGGGATTTAGCTATGTCCTGCTTTGCAGCAGACTTCCCAAAATTAATCTCTCAATTCAGAGAGAAAAGAGATGTTTCAAACTAAAAAAGGAGGAGCACTATGAAAAATTTACTTTTTGTAATTAGTTTGTTGCTTATTTTTGGTTTAGGTTGCGGGAAAAAGGAAGAAAAGAAGGTAGAAGCGCCAAAAGAAACACAGAAAGTTGAATCGCCTACTGAGACAAAAACGGCCAAAACATTTACTGACGACGATTTTATTGAGTACTGGGCGCAGACCGCATATCTTACAGAAAAATTTGCAAAAGACCCGATACGACTTGGGCAGGAACTTAATAAGATGTATGAGAAACTTGGAATAACGGAAAAAGAAAGCGAAAAGTTTGGCGAAAAATATACGGAATGGTTGACAAACTGGCAACAAAAATCAGCAACCAATCCCGAAAAAATCGGTAAAGAATGGGAAGCGCTAATGAAAAGATACGAAAAACGAGTAGCCGAACTTAAAGCGGGAAAGTAATAAAAAACTGTGGGACTGTTCCGATTTTTGCGGGACAGCTCCATAAGGAGTTTAATTAAGATGAAAATATTTATAACAATGTTTTTTCTGCTCATGCTTGTAGGAAGCGCCTTCCCGCAGGAGAAACAAAAAAATTCCTGTTGAATTTTTTTCTAGTCCCTTCTGGAGCGGAACTTTAAGTGGCAGCGCATGGAGCGGTGATGATCGGGTAAATTTTACTATTGAAATTTCTGGGGTGGATTGTATTTTACATCCTTTTGGATTGAAGGGTGTAATGGGTCTTGTTGGGAGGAGCAAAAATGCCCCACACTATGGGATGGGCGTTTATTCTACTATTGAGAACAAACAATATTTTGATGGCACAATGCTCCACTTTTTGTTTGATGTCGGCGAGAATCCTTCTCCTGAAATACTTGGAACTGTAGCTTTAATTGCGCAGAGACCATTTTTTGATGACAAGGTAAATCTTGTCGAAAACTCTGTTGAAGTCAATAATATGTGGGCAGAACTTGGCGATGGTTGCTCTGTTAAAGGAATCATCTATAAAGTTAGGACTCAAAAATTATCTTTCCCCAAAGACATCAAACCCAACGAACCCATCAAGACCGATAAGCGCACGCGGATGGAAGTAAACTTACCAAATGTTGGCAAAGTGAATATTGCCGAGAATACTACTGCAGTGTTTAAGTCAGAAAATCTATTAGAAATAGCAAAAGGAAAAATACACTCACTTATAAAAAAACTTAAACCAAAAACAAAGTTTGAGATTCATACGCCGACGTGTGTCACTTCGGGTAGAGGCACTGAATACTTGCTTGATGTAGCAGACGATGGCACAACTACTTTAATTGTTCTTGACGGTGAAGTAGAGATTTCTGACTTGGAAAATAAGAAAACTGTAATTGTCAAAAAAAATCAGAAGTCAATTGTTAAACCCGGCAAATTACCTTCTGAACCAGTAAATATCAATCCTGAGCAGATTTTGAAATGGTGGGAGTAAAATTTTTTCAATAGGAGGGATTAAAAATGTCTGAAAGATATCCTAAGAACGAATTAATTAAAATCCTTCCGTCTAATTGGATGGAAGGCTGGGTTGGTATAATTGATGAAGAAATAGAAGACGAAGTAAGAGTTGAACTGGGAAAAGAAAACGATTTACTGCCCAGCGGTCGGGTAAAGCCACTTATTGAGTTGATTATTGAAGACAGAGAATCTGTTAGGCAAGTGTTGGACTATATAGACGAAGAGATGCAGGAAAATCCCTATGAAGCGCAAATGTATGCCCAGATGCCTTTTTTGAAAAAAGAAAGAAAGGTGATTAAAGAAGGTGAAAAGCAATATTTTCTCATATCTGAAGCAGATGCTCCCGCAATAACATCCCAAAAAAGAAAAGTGCGGATACTGTTTCCAAAGGACAGATTCCTTGTTGAATTAAAAGGTAATAGTGATGTGTTAAACATAAAATTGGCAGATGAAATAATTGCGCGATTGAATTTTAGTGCCGAATTAAAATTCCCTGAAGAGACACGCAAAAGAGAAAGCCCAACCGATGCTCTTACCTCGGTTATAGAAACCGCTTATTCACCATTTGTCAAAGAAGCAGAAGCCTTGCAGGAAGCGATGGATGAGTTAGAAAAATTGTATGCTGAAAAGAAGATAAGTGAAGAAGAATATCAAAAACGGCAATGAGAGTTACAAGTAAAAGCAATGGCGATTTCTCAAAAGATTACTGGAATGAGTTTAGGTTTAACTCCACAAGTTGCTCAGCCAACATCATCAGCAAGATTATGTCCATCTTGTGGCGCTTCGGTAGGTAATGCAAAATTTTGTCCTGAATGTGGGGCTAAGATAGAAGAACCAAAGTGTAAGAACTGCGGTGCAATGCTCCCAAAAGGTGCTAAATTCTGTCCAGAATGTGGTAGTCCAATTGGATAATTAGGAAGGTGTTGTCAAGATCTGCCTATTAAGAGGTTGTCATTATTGTGGTAAATTAGTTCCCCTCGATTCTAATATTTGTCATTATGTGGTAAAGTAAATTTATTAAGACCATTAGAATGTCCTAAGCATAGAAATCCTATTCAAAAAGATTATAATGAATGTAATCACCTAAGGTTGCAATTGCAGGTTACCTGTTTATAATGTGATAAGAAAAAAATCTTCTTTGGAAATCATTGCAGGCACTGTGATAAAATTATTGCCGAAAGGGAATGGTTTTTGTGGATGTAATAAAGACTTTTTGCGTAAAGCATTTAGGAAATCGAATCGCACCGTTCTGGAACTGGACACGGGCACTGGTTGTATTTTACATTTAGAAAAAAGCAAAATGAACCGTAAAGTCTAGTCATCTGAGAAAAAACTTTTAGTAGTTTTAGAAATGCTGAAAAGCAAAAAGTAAGTTACTGAAATTTGCCTGCAGGCATCAAGACGCCGCCTCGCATGCTTATCATTGTTGAGATATAGTTTGAAAAAATGCAAAAAAAGTTTTTATTGACCGGCAACATAAAAACAACCATAATCATTTAGTTGAGGAAAACCAACAGCTAAAAGAATTGGCTGGTAGTCTATCTTTGATTATTGACGCTTTAAAAAAGTTTATGAACACTAAAGACCAAGAAAAAGCGTATGTTAGTAGAATAGATAATTGCTAAACCGATTTAACTAATAAACAACCATTACAGACTACTTGACGAGCTTATAGCAGTTATTACTATAAATCAAAACCAAAAGAGAATATGACAAGATTTTAATTCAAAGTGATGCCAAGCAATTACCGAAACAAAGAAGAATGGGAAATTATGTAAAACTTGGTATGAGAATGAACAAGTGCATCAACCAATTAACTATCAGACTTCCCAAAAAGCATTAAAGTAGACACCTAAATTAGCGATTGACAAACTATGAAAAAGTCTACTATAGATTAAGCACCTTTTTGTCCAGAAACAAGGGATTTAGTGTGTCATAAAACATATTACACGAATTTGTGGCACATGGGTCTTGGTGGCATTTTCTTTATATGGATCTCTAATCTTTTTGCAGCAGACTAATAATTTGGAAGTAAATATAAAAATAAGATTTGGTTGGAAATGTTATGAACAAAAATAAAACATTAAAACATTTTTATTAATATGTATATTGATTTTCGTATTTGCTATGATGAATTTGAGTTGTGAATAGCCTTGGCGAAAGTTAGAAGCAATCTGAATTTGAAATTGATTAAGAGTTAACAAATTCTCCCGGGATATACTTTATTCTTTCCTGTGTTTACTCCTGATGGAACACAGATTTATTATCTTAGAACGGAATCTGTCGAGTCCGATTGGTTTGGAGGAACTCTATGGAAAATGAGATATAAAGGAACATATGCGACTGAAGTTTTACGTGATACATTTTGCGCATTAGCAATTTCTTCTAATGGTCAAAAACTGGCTTTAGCAACAGCAAATAGTATGTCTGATGGCAGAGTAGTCCTATATGACATATTCGGATTAACTGTAGATACAATTCCAACTTCTCATACAGATATAATTGATGTTGGGTTTGGTCACAGAGAACCCCAAAAGATTTTCTATTGTTCTAAGTCACATGGTATTTATAAAATACACAATAAATATTGACAGAAGTAGTGAAGAACTTATTACTTCAATAATTGGGTGCTTTGATCTTACTACATCAGATTCTATTATTATTGGAAGTAATCTTAAAGTTCATTCTTCACCCCCTATATTGCAAAAATTAAGCCAGAAGATGTTGCAGGAGCTTACGCAACTACGGACGATATTGTTCTAGTTAATATGCAAACTACGGACACAACTTATCTTAAGGCTAATCCGTATAAATTTTCTTTGATATGATGGCCTTATTGGTCGCCAGGTGGAAATAGACTTGTATTTACAGCTCGCGAAGGTAGGAGAGCCCATTTAAGGCTTATTGAAGGTGAAATTTGGATATTAGAAAATATTTTTAATAAATAATAGTACTGTATACGGCTAAAAGAATATTGCATCTGTTTGGTTTTTAGTCTAACAGTTTTTACCCGCACAATTTTTTGTGATATCTTCTATAAACCTTTACGCTATATTGGACAAAGTTTGATAACAAGTGTAGTCATTAGTCAAATTCAGTTTAACAATTAGATTTTTGGCTGATTATGCTTTCCATTATTGCGCTTAATTTCTTTGTCTGGTTTAGGCGATTATAATGTTCAACTCCTTTAGGTTGAAAAGGCAATTTATTATCTTTCGCCCAAAGAACCGCCTGACGAATTTCTTTAGAATCACAAGGTATTGCCAGACCTACTGAGTGATTTTCAATCAAGCGCATACCTTCATTACATCTTTCCGCAATACCCAGTATCGGTTTGTTAGCGCCAAAATACTCGTAAAGTTTTATCCCTACTGCCTGATTCGGTTTGGTAAGATATAATAATAAAGATGCCGATTTCATAATCGCTATCGTTTCAGCATGGGAACGAATTCCCATATAATCCACATTTTTATATTTCTTTAGTTCTTGCAAAGTATCCGCATCACAACTTCCGACCAAACGGATTTTAACATCAGGCAAATCCTCAACCGCCTCAATTACAGATTTTAATAAATCAAAATTTTCCCAGATATTTCCGGTATACACTATGTTAAATCCTTCTAAAGGTAATGTGGTTATTTTGAAATCATCCGGGTCATACCCGTTTTCAATAACTTCTGCTGACTGACATTCAATCTGTTCTCGGATCTGATAATTAACACAAGTTATCAAATCTGAGTTTTTTATGATATTGGCTCTTAGTCTTCTTATCTTGTTTCGGACAAACCGAGGTGGTAAAACAAATCCCGTAGGCCAGGGATCGCGGAAATCTGTAATTAATGGAATATGATACCGTTGCTTTAATTTTAAGCCGACCAAAAGCGCACTAAATGGTGGTGCGGAAGCAAAGAGAATATCTGGTTTTGATACTTCAATTATCTTACATCCTAAGTGATATGCAAAAGGTATCCATAGTGCTTTGGAATCGGGAAAGAATAGAAAATTAAGCACCTGACTGGTTTTATTCGGCTCAATGTTGATTGTTTTCAATTTGGATTGAAGCAGATAAAGAACTCTTGCCGGGTCTAAACTTTCACTGCGAAAAACAAAAATCTCTTTTAAGTCCTCAAGTAAATCATAATCGTAATGGTAATAAGCAATCGGTTTTACCGATAGAATTCGAACTTTCCAGTCCAACAGTTTGAGATATTTGGCGAATTTAGTTATACGCATAACTCCGCTCATACCTAAAGGCGGGGTATAATAAGCAATAATTAAAACCTGTTTCACACTTTATTATGCGATTTATCTTTAATTTGTCAACCTCCATGTCGTTCCAACTTAGAAACCGCAACTTTAATTCCAACTTTGAAATCGCAACTT
>CAYYPG010000093.1:0-7061 GCA_964473505.1 uncultured bacterium
TACAACTGGGAAATTATCGGTTGCTACGCCGTAGTTTTGGACAATGACTTTTGGTCGAACTGAGCTACCTAGATAAACAGTACCAGTCGGTGCAAGAATTGCGGTCGCGCCAACATCATATGGATAAGGATTAAGGATTAAATTGCCATAAAAGGCAGGATTAGACCATTGGTCGTCGGTTAAATCTTGAGGCCACCATCCATAAAAATCCGTATAAGGCGGGTCGCGGTCAAGTTCAAACATCCATAGTTTCATCGTATCGCCAGACGGAGAAGCGGTAATCTGATATTTTTCAGTGCCGAATGGAATCGCACCTTCAAACTGCATATAGCCATCAGTTAGTTCCGCAGAAATCATTGAGCCGGGCACATTACCATAAATGATGCTGACAAATGGGGTATGACTAATAATCGCTCGATATCGAATGGAATCAATATCGGGTGCCTCGTAATTTACACACCAGAAATTTCCTTCGGATGAATCAGTTGCCCAGACACCATCATTATTTTCATCAAGATAAAATGCGATTTGGTCAGTACTATGAGCGGCTGTGGCATATGGCATCGCACCGGCAAAATACAAATAGTCTTCATCGTGTTTTACCCAAAGATAAGCACTTCCAGCTCGGTAAGGATAACCACTTTGACCTAACACATCCGATACATCATATCGGGTGGCATCAGACCATTCCGCAGTTTCAATATTACCATTAATGTCTGGTGGTTGCGTAGTGATATAAGAAACAATATTTCGTGTGATTGTGAATGACGAAGTAAAAGCATAACCGGTATCATTAGCCGGATTTTCATCAGTTGGAAGTGCGGTATAAACTGTGATTTCGTAAACAGTGCCATGTGGACCGGGTATCCATTCTTCATCCATCGCAACCGTGCCCGTATCTCCAGAATTTAATCCAATGTAGCCGGTGCCAGTATAAACAATATCTTTAGTTTCAGTAGAAATTTCCACAACCACAGGAATTGAAGGTTGGTTATTGAATCCCCAGTTTTTAACTGTTACCCTGGGTGTAATTGCTTCACCAGGGTCAACCATTGTTGTTGGGAAAGGTAATGCAATCGGTCCAACATCATTGTTTCTGGGTTCCCAGGAGACAAAAGAAGCAATGCACCATTCGCCAGAAGTGTTAACAGTCCAGTTACCGGCTGTTCCGTAAAAACTTCTACCCACGGGGTCTTGGTCTGACAATATATATGGTTGACTATCGCCTCTTGGAACGACGGCAACATAGAAATCACCACTGGTAATAGTAACTGGCGGGTTTACATAATGTTTTACAATCTCAAGCTGTGGTGCCCGTATCGTATCTGATTCGTAAAGTAAAGTTGATCCATCGTTGGCATAAATTTTAATTTTGAAAATAGAATCGCGACACGGATTTGCAGTAGGTCCTAAATAGAATAGTGCTTTTACTGAATCAATTGTTATAGGATGCAGGACTCCCAATTCCATCGGTCTAAACCGCATCGCCTTTTCATATCCAAGCGTTGGATAATAATAGAAAGGACCTTCGAAGTTCGCATAACTAATCCAGTTGCTAACTTCAATAGTTGTAACTGCAGTATCATTAGCGGGATTTTCATCGCCTGGTAGTGCACACCAGACTTTAACCGTATAAATTCCTAAAACATTAGGTGCTTGCCATTGTGGTGAAAAAGTAATTAGATTGGTATCACCCTGAACAAGTTGTTTGGTTGTTGTCTGGTCTAAATCTTCGTATAAATATCCGCCAGGACCAGTAATACGCATTTTTACAGGCACGCCAGCAGGTTGTGTGTTGCTTCCGATGTTTTGCACGACAGCTCTAATAGAATATTTTTGAAAAGGCACACTTGAGGATGGAGCAATAACGGAAACAGTTTTCATATCATCAGCGCCTAATCCATATAGTCGTAAACAAAACACTTGGTCATACGGGTTAGTTTGACCGAGATATAGCAGGAAAGTATCGCGCCACATTTCACAACCACCGGCTAAACCACCTTCTAATTCAGGCACCGAACCATAGCCTAGTACCGTAAAATATGGATAGCTATATTTAACTAAGTCAGCATCCGCTGTCTGCGATGAACCCCAGACAAATCCATTTCGGTCATAAGCCAAACCATAAATAGAATAGGTATTACTCGCAACAGTACGAACCGGACCACCAGTAGCCGGAAACTTATAAATTGGTACTGCCCAGTTTGTTGTATAAAGTGAATCTTGTGCGATAATATCGTTATCAGCTAAAGCGCGAATTACACCTCCTGAAATACCAGTTACCGAATAAGTGCCAACAACATCATAAGGGGGTACTGGACTTATTTTATGGAGAGTTGCTTCGGTTCCCGCATAGACATAACCATTATAAAAGCACATATCACGATAACCCCAGGTTGTGGTAGTGGCTTGCTGGAAAGAGTCAACCAGTTGTAGGGTATTAAGATTATAAATCAATATCCAGTTCGGGTCACCTGAACCGGTTCTTCCAGCAGAAGACACCCACAGCAAAGTTTCACCTTCTGGATAAGTGCCAATACAAACTGGAGTAACACCCAGACACGCCACATGGTCAAGGGTGATTGTCCATTCAACCGAATATGGTATTGTTGGTAATTTACTTGAGACTTTTATATTTTTTTGGTTTTCACAAAAATCAGTATTGGCATTATTGATTGATGGTGAAGTTGAGGTTACAGGCATTGCTTCAATCTGAGATTGAGAAGAGGTTTTAAGCGCAGGAACGGTTGATTTATGAGGATGAAGCCACACACCACCTGAGGAAAACATGTGTGGTTTTGTTCTTAGTTTTACATCGCCGAGATTATCAGCGATATTAGCATATGCTACTACAATGATTCCGATTAACAGAATCAATGTTAGTTTACGCATTTTTGCCTCCTATTTCCGCATCACAGCAGAGTGATTACAGCGATATATTGTGATGCTTGAGATATTATTTTATATATCGCAGTAATCATTTTAATTTATTTTCGCAAGGTTATGAATCTTATAAACCGGTTGTGCTGATGTGCTTAAATCCGACCTTGCACGCAGATTTAATCAACATCGGTTACCCGATACCTGAAATAGATAAGTTCTGAAACTGAATACGGTTAAACCCGTTGCAGATAAACGGATTTTTGTATAAACTGAGCACAGTGTGCACGATGCAGGTATCTGGGTAATGCATAACCGGATTGATACGGATGTTGTACAACCTAAATAAAAATGAAACTAGAATTCTCGGTTGAAATGTATTACTGCTCATCATATAATTATAGCATTTTTTTTCAAAAAGTCAAGATTGGAATGTGTCCAACTCATCATTATATATTTTATAGCGTTTTTTTGAAAAGTCAAGAATTGCAATCGGTCCAACACATACTATCCAGTTTATGAAATTTAATTATAATGGTTACGTGAAACAGGTTTTTCAATTAGCAAAAGTTAATTTTAAGAATATGGAGCATTGGGCAAAATATATTCCTTATCAAAAGTAAAGAAAAATTGGTTCTGATTATTATAATAATCCACGCGACCATTCCGGGGCTGACTATCAGACGCCTTTTGAGTATCTTAAAAAGCAGATGACGGATATTGATGATAAAATCCGATATGTTGTTTCGATAATATTAGATAAAAATGAATGTTAGATAAAGAGGCAGTAGAATTAGTTTCTTTAGAAGAGATAAATTGTCTTAGTACCGTACCAGATACCTTATATTTTCTTTTGGCTGATGGCCGGCTATATTATCCAGAATTTCGTCAATACAAATATGCTCGTAATATTGATGGAAGATTAAAAATCTTTGATTATATGGTTTTCTTTAACAGTTTTTTACATCTATGACCGATTCTTACACTTAAAATTAGAAGCATATACGCCCTTCATTAATTAGTGTTATTTTTCTTCTATTTTAAAGCAATTATTGCTGGTTACTATGTGTCTTTTATATATAGAAAACTTTGAAAAATACTCAAAAGAATCCTAGGACCATAAGGAAAATCAACAATTATGCTTCTGCATTTCATGTCTTCTAAACCGCTATCGACTTTGTCAGAGCTCTCATATAGAAAACTCTGAAAAATGTTCAAAAGAAACCTCGCCTTACAAGAAAAAATCAACAATTATGCTTCTGCATTTCATGTCTTTTAAACTAATATTGACTTTGTCAGAGTTCTTCATATATAACTCTTTACACGAATTTATTCTTATTGACTTTTTCAGTAGATTTAGTAAAATGTAAAATATGTCGCCTTTACGTTCGTGGATAAATAAATCAGTCTTAGAAATTGTGCTTGGCGATATTACGCAACAAACAACTGAAGCAATTGTCAATTCAGCAAATCGGGATTTAGAACCTGGGGGTGGAGTTTCTGGCGCGATTCATCGTGCTGCTGGTCCAGATTTAGCCGAAGAATGTCGTAAATTAGGTGGTTGTAATGTAACCGAAGCCAAATTAACTAAAGGTTATAATCTAAAAGCACAATATGTAATTCATACAGTTGGTCCGGTCTATCGTTATCGGGAAAAAGATGCAATTGATTTACGCAATACCTATCTCAATTGTCTAAAATTAGCCTTGGAAAACGGTATTACGAGCATTGCTTTTCCTTCAATCAGCACTGGTGTTTTTGGCTACCCGATTCGTGAAGCCGCAGAAATTGCATTAACTGCAATCAAAGATTTTTTAAGAAAAAACCAAGGTATTAATTTAGTCCGCATCGTATTGTTAAAAGAAGAAGACTTTCGTATTTACAAACAGACCGCAGAACGCTTACGCATTTAATTATCCTTCAACACAATATTAATTTAAAGTCTTTTATAGTTTAAAGCCCTTTAATAATATAGTTTCAAAACGAGTTAAAAGAAATTTATTGCTTAATATTCTTTTCACTAATTAAATTCGTCAGCACATTTTTATGAGGACGCTGAAAAACTAACCACGAAAGCCCGAAAAATCGAAGGCAGGAAAGAAGAAAATTAAAGATAATGATTTGTAATGCCTTGAAGTTTCGTGTTTTCTGAATTTTTGTGTCTTCGTGATATAAATAACTTTATCAGAGTTCTTTTTATAACGTATCTACTACGTACATAATTTTATAATAATTATAATTGGTTTCAGATTTTTGCCATTTCTTGAGTTAAAGAAAAACATAAAAACATTAGTAAAGCGGTGTCTGATATTTTGTGTAAAATTAGTATTCATATGTTTAAGAAACAGAAGTAACCACATTCTCGTTAAAAAGCACATTTATGGAGGAAAAAGCCAAATTCCACGAAAATCTTGAAGTCCTCAACTTTAATTTTCATTATTACACTTTCTTCTTTTTGCAATAGACCGCACAACTTACTAATATTTCCAAAACTTTCTACTATTTCTTGAATAAAAACAAACACAAAAAAACATTAGTTATAACTAATGTTTTAAATAGTACAGATTTTTAGATAAGTTATTGTTTTTTATAGAGATATTGCGTTTTACTCTAAAAAGAGGGTACAGTTCCCTCTCTAGCCCTCTGGGTTGCTTGAAAAATAGGCAGGAAGGTAGGTTGGGAAAGCAAGGTCAGAGAAAATTTTGGGGTTGGTTTGAAGAATAATTTTGGCGGAGATGTAATTATCAATTTATGGACAATTCACAGAATTAATATGAGCGGGGTCGCGGGAATCAATCAGAAAATGATGTGATCTCAGAAAAATTCAAAACTTACAGTTTAATCCCTTGTTGTAATGCCATCATTACTAGGTTATAGCGGGTTTCGTATTCAATTTTTGACCCTTTCCTCTGACCACTGAATAATAAGCGATTGGTGGTGGCATAGCATTGCTCCTTAGTAAAGTAATATTTGATTCGATACATTAAGAATTGCAAAAAAGACTAAAAATTCACTTTATTTTTCCGAATTAATTTCATCAATGCGTTCCAGTGGTCTGGTGAAATGCAGGCTGTTTGTTGTAACTTTTCAAATCCGTTTATTCCTTTTATGGTGGCACCATGTACCTGGGGCTAGATCTATATATACCTTTCGGAATTTCATGTAGGATTTGTTTTAATTGCTGATAAGACCAGACAAATTGAAGGTATGCAAAATCGCTTCCGGACAATACAGAAAAAAATTGAGTTGATTGGTAGGGTTAAATCCTTTAGCCCGCGAAGAATATGAAAAAGCTGAACTTGACAAATCAATTAGCCAATGGACAGATGTTATAGCATCTCAAGAGAATCTCGCCCAAGCATTACAATCCTTAACCCAACGTGCCCAGCAGATGTTTTTAGAAACCTATAATGCGGTGCGGGTAAGTTTTCAAAGAATATTTAAGGAAATTTTTCTTGAAGGTGAAGCCGACCTAATTTTAGAATCACAAACTAATCCTTTACAATCCGAGATATAAATTATTGCACAACCTCAAATCCCCTTCATATTTTAAGTTTAATTTAATAAATTCATTTTTTTCGTTATTAGTTCAAATGAATTAAATATCATAATATTATATTTCCCCAATGTAACACGCACTTAATAATTGTATAATAAAATTTTGCCCACAGCATATTTTTGATTTATATCTATTACAAATATTAGAGATTGACTTTTAAAAGGATTTTAGTAAATTATTATAATAGTTCAAAATGACGAAAAATTATATGCTCTTTTACAATTTGTCGAATTAACGGAGGGCTAGTCCTAATTGGTAAGGCACCGGACTTGAAATCCGGCTCCCAGTAATGGGAATGTGGGTTCGAATCCCTCGCCCTCCGTTTAATTATCGGAGAGGTGGCCGAGATAGGTCTAAGGCGCCCGCTTGCTAAGCGGTCGCACGGGTAAAACCGTGCCGTGGGTTCGAATCCCACCCTCTCCGCCAGTTGGTAAATGTTGTTGCTGGCTCGCCCACTGCGAGGGCTCGCCAGCCGATTTTAAGGCGGAAATTTAATTTTTTGTCTTTGTTCCGGAAGCGGAACGCCAGAATCGGGCTTTTCTTATTCGGTGCTGTGCCAAGACATTGTATGTGCCTGTGCAAAAATGTGTATTTTAGACTTGACTAATGATTATTTTTGATT
>CAYYPG010000094.1:0-6789 GCA_964473505.1 uncultured bacterium
GTTGCGATTTCAAAGTTGGAATTAAAGTTGCGGTTTCTAAGTTGGAACGACAAAAGGGTTGACTTTTTATTGGTTATTAAATATAATGCTATGTTTTGTGTATTATATATGTGTATTTTTGTTTTGATTTAATGTAAAAGTCATGTCTTTTTTGTGTTTTATGAATATTAAATTAAATAAGGTGCGAAAGTTAGATGCTTCTTGGGATAAGTGTCCATTTTATGCAATATTCTTATTGCTATTTGTAAATCAGCTCGTTTATTGTCTGTCTCTATACATTTGCTATGGAACCAGCAGATTAATTCAATAGCTTGGATTTTATTAGTGTTTATTTAATGAGTATTAAAGATTATTTATTAGTATGCAACAAAAGAAGCGCATTTTAACTGGTGACCGTCCGACTGGTCCTTTACATTTAGGACATTATGTCGGGTCAGTAATGAATCGAGTGAAACTACAATATGATTATGAGACTTTTATTATTATTGCTGATATTCAGGCCTTAACGACAAATTTTGAGCATCCTGAGCGATTAAAGCAAGATGTTTATAATGTTCTATTGGATAATTTGGCTTGTGGTGTTGACCCCAATGTCAGTACAATTTTTATTCAATCCCGAGTTCCACAAATTGCCGAACTGACAATTATTTATTCGATGTTAGTTTCAATCAATGTGCTAACTCACAATCCAACCATCAAGACAGAAGCCAAACAGTATGGATTTGAACTACGTAAGCCTTATGGTTTTCTTGGTTATCCGATTAGTCAAGCTGCTGATATTACATTTTGTCGAGCGCACTTAGTGCCTGTAGGAGCGGATCAGCTTCCCCATATTGAGTTGACCCGCAAGATTGTCCGACGGTTTAATGAATTGTATGCTCCGGTATTAATTGAACCCGAAGCCCTAATCTCCAATGTTCCGCGTTTAATAGGATTAGACGGTCAAGCTAAGATGAGTAAAAGTTTGGGCAACTGTATCTACCTTTCTGACCCGCCTGATGTTGTTGCTGAACGAATCAATCAGGCAATAACCGATCCAGCTCGTATTCGTGCAACTGACCCTGGTCATCCTGATATTTGTAATGTTTTTTCTTATCAAAAAGCCTTTAATCCTAATTTTGTTCCCGAATTAGAAGAGAATTGTAAAAAGGGGAAAATTGGCTGTGTGGCTTGCAAGAAAATATTAATTTCGGTAATCAATGCCTTACTGGAACCTATAAGACAACGCCGCTCAGAATATCAAAAAGACCTTGATAGTTTAAATGATATCCTTCAGACCGGAATCAAACGCTGTCAACAAGAAGGTGAAAAAACTATGGAATTAGTCCGCTCCGCTATGAAAATCGATTATCTCATATGATGAATAGCCCAATTTCCTATAGCCAATGTTAAAATTCAGATTATTAAATCAAAGTGACATCTTCAGATATGGTCTCTTTATATTTTTTCATTTGATATGTAATCTATGATTAATATTTAACATTTAACCAAGAGAGTTCTGACAAAGTCAGTATCGGTTTAGACAACATGAAATGCAGAAGTATGATTGTTGATTTTTCTATGGGCATTGGTGGTTTTTTGACTCTTTTTCTGAGTTTTTATCAAATGAACTCTGACAAAGTCAATATTGGTTTAGACAACATGAAATGCAGAAGTATGATTGTTGATTTTTTTATGGGCATTGGTGGTTTTTTGAATCTTTTTCTGAGTTTTTATCATTAAAAGCTAACAATGAATTTTTGTAATATTCGTGCTGTGAGCAAAATCAAATATTTTCGATGAAAAGAAGCAATTTTTCATGATTAGATCGAAGCCCATGTTTTGTATTCTATTTAATATTTATCAATTTTAGCCTTATAATCTAATGAAGAACTTTGAAAGTATTCTCGCAACAGGTAAATATCAAAGAATCAGTAAAGAGATACAATATAATGATTATACGCAAGCCCATTCTTATATTTTATGTATTTACATTTAGCTACTATAGTCTAACAATGAATTTTGCAATTATACTTGCTGCTGGTAAAGGTAAAAGATTTGGTAAAGAGAAACAGTTTATTACGATTCGACATAAACCTATTCTTTATTATTCAATTAAAATTTTTCATCAATCACTCGAGATTGATAAGATTATTGTCGTTGTGTCCAACAAACACCTTAACTCTGTAAAAGCATTGGTTAAGAGATATAATTTTCATAAAGTCAGCAATATCATTATTGGTGGTAAAGAAAGACAGGATTCGGTCTATAATGCGTTAAAAATTATGCCTGACAAGGGATATGTTGCAGTTCATGATGCGGTCCGAATTGGCTTTTTTCCAGAATTGATTACACAAGGTTTTAAGTATTGTCGGCAATATAAGGCCTGTATTCCGATTATCCCGATTCAAGATACGGTTAAAATTGTCAAACAAAATTTTGTCCATAAGACACTTGATCGGACTCAATTATTTTATGCCCAAACACCCCAATTTTTTGAAATAAAATTATTAAAAAGCGCATACATAAAAGCATATAATGAACAATATTATGCTACTGATGATGCTCAATTATTAGAAAGAATAAATGTTAAAGTATATACAATTCCAGGTTCAAAATTAAACTTAAAAATTACTGACCCCCTTGACCTGAAAGTGTTAAAATGCTTGATATGATGCTAAAAAATCACATCCTGAACTATCACAACACGATTATTATATTGAGAACACTGCCCAATTGTTAGGCGATGATAAAAGTCAAAGTTTATACGAGATATAATGCAATATGTCCAACCCATACTATACAGTTTATGAAATTTAATTATAATGGTTACCGAAAACAGGTTTTTCAATTAGCAAAAGTTAATTTTAATCGGCCACAAAAGCACTATCATCCATACGCCTAAGATCTATGGTAATGTATGATACAAAACAGTTAATGATTTTCGTAAATCATTTAAGAAAATGGTTGAACGGTGTCTTTACCAGATACCTTCGTTAAATCTTTCATTCTTACATGTTTGATAATTACTATAAGAGCTCTGACAAAGTCAAGCCTGGTTCAAAAGGTAAGAAATGCAGAAGTATAATTGTTGATTTTTTCTTGAGGGGTTTGGTGTCTTGTGAGCATTTTTCAGAGATTTCACTATAACCGAACTAAAAATTATTAATCCGAGGTCTTAAATCTGTAAATGTTTACCTTCAGAGAGAATTCAAATATGAGAAAATGAGAAATATTGCAATTTTCGGTTCAACCGGTTCAATTGGCAAAGCAAGTTTAGAAGTTATAGAGCATCTAAAATCAGATTTCAAGGTTTATGCTTTAGCCGCTGGCGTTAATTATCGATTGTTAGTCGAGCAAATCATCCGAACCCGGCCCCAAGTGGTTGTGATTCGTGACGAAAAGAACAAAGAAGAATTATTTAAGCTTCTGGCATCAAAAAATAAGACCTTAGCCCGAAAAACTACAATTCTTGTTGGCATTTCTGGGTTAATTGAAATTTGTCAAGACAAAAATACAGATATCCTAATATTAGCAATGACCGGTACCGAGGGAATACTCCCCCTACTAAAAGCCATTGAAAACCGTAAGCACATTGCCTTAGCCACCAAAGAACTGTTAGTGAGTTTTGGTAAGATTATTATGCAGAAACAGAAAGAATATAATACTGCGCTCCTACCAATCGATTCTGAGTTAGTCGGATTACATCAGTGTCTTTACGGTCAGGCGCCGCCTGAAGTTAAAAGAGTAATTATAACCGCTTCAGGCGGACCATTCTTTCTGCGAAAAGATTTATCTCGAATAAGTCTCAAGCAAGCCCTTTGCCATCCTATCTGGAAAATGGGCAAGAAAAATACCATCGATTCTGCTACATTGGCTAATAAAGGATTAGAAGTCATTGAAGTCTGCCGGCTTTTTTCCTTGCCGGTGGAAAAGATTCAAGTTTTAATCCATCCCCAATGTATTATCCATTCCATGGTTGAATTTATTGACCATTCGGTATTAGCGCAACTTTCTCTACCTGATATGCGGCTGTGTATCCAATATGCCTTAACCTTTCCTGAACGCAAAATCTCTTTAGTAAAAAGTTTAGACTTAACTCAAATCAAAAAATTAGAGTTCTATGCTCCGGATGTTAAAAAATTTCCCGCCTTACAATTAGCCTACGATGCTTTATCTCTTGACGGAAATCAGTCCTGTGTATATAATTCAGCAAACGAAATTGCCGTGAAAAAATTTTTACAAGGCAAAATTGAGTTTAAGACAATTCCGAAAATCATAAAAAAAGTTATGGAAACTATACCTTATGTGAAAAACCCGAACTTGAAAACACTCTTAAAATGTGAGCAACTGGCAAAAGAATATGCCGAAAAAATTAGTCAATAATCTTTGGCATTTGATCAGTTGTAACGAAACCCTATAACTAAAAACGCACAACAAGTATATGAGAACATTGCGCATAAAAGAAAGTGTTAACCAAACAAAAGATCCTTATTCGTTTGTAACGAAACCCTATAACTAAAAACGCACAACAAGTATATGAGAACATTGCGCATAAAAGAAAGTGTTAACCAAACAAAAGATCCTTATTCACCAACAGCTAAAAATTACTTGGTGGTATTATTTCACGAAAAAGAGACTTCGGACATCCCACCTATAATTGTTTTCCTCACAATCAATATTCAACAAGTTATAAATATTTTATGATTTCATCGTTCTTATTAGTTGCGATTGTCATTGGTTCATTAATTACCGTTCATGAGTTTGGCCATTTAATCTTTGCCAAAATCAATAAACTACCAGTAGAAATTTTTTCTATTGGTTTTGGTCCAACGCTTTTTTTTAAAAAAATTGGTTCAACTTTGTATCAAATCTCGCTAATTCCTTTAGGTGGTTTTATTAAACTAGAAGGCGATGAGATAACTTCAGATACCGGATTTAATGCCGCACCATTGAGTAAAAAATCAGCAGTCATTATTGCCGGACCGCTATTCAATTTCATTCTGGGTTTTATTTTAACGACAATCCTTTATGCGGTATTTGGCATTAAAACCCTTGAGCCGAGAATTATCCCCGAACCGAATACCACCACCGCTTATGCTGGTTTTGAAAGTGGCGACTATATATTAAAAATCAACCAAGATACCATTAAAAATTGGGAAGATTTTCAGACCAAAATGTCTCATTTAACCGAAGCAATGATGACAATTAAACGCAATGATGAGATAAAAGTAATTCAATATAAAGTACCGAAGGATTCATTTCAATTTCTTCCGTTTATTGCACCAATCATTGAGCGCGTAAAAGCAAATAGTCCGGCAGCAAAAATCGGGCTTAAAAAAGGTGATGAAATTATTGAAATTTCTGGTATACCCATAAAAGAATGGAATAGTTTTGTCGCAATTGTTCAGCAGTCGGAAGATAAAAAGTTATTATTACGCTGGCGAAGAGGTAATCAGATATTAGAAGATAGCATTCAACCCCAAATTACATCAGAAGAAATCAGCCAAAAACGTATCGGGATGATTGGTGTTTGGGTAAAACTGCCAACCAAAAATCTCTCCTTGCCCGTAGCAATAAGTACCGCAGGAATAAGGAGCGTCTATGTTTTTGGTCAGACCTTTGTAATAATTTATAAAATTATCGCGGGCAAACTTCCCAAATCGGCAATCGGCGGTCCAGTAATGGTCGCCAAATATACTTATGAAGGTGCTCAATGGGGACCAGAATATTTTATTGGACTTTGGGCACTATTATCTATTAACTTAGCAGTAATAAATATCATCCCAATACCAATTTTAGACGGTGGCAGAGTTTTACTATATATTATTGAAAGGGTAAGACGAAAAAAACTAAAGAAAAAAGAATGGGAAATTGCCCTTTGGATTGGATACAGCCTAATTGGCATTATCCTGATCTTTGCTTTAACTAATGATGTTTTAAGGTTAATCCGAGTTAAATAAAAAGATAATCCCGCACCAAAACCTAACATGTAGTATTTGCAATTTAGTATTTCACCAATATAAAAATACCCTTGTATATTATATTGTTTTTCAAAGAGTTAGACAAAATTAATCTAAAAGTTTTGACAAAAGATATAAATCTTTCTTGTTATTGAATTGAAGATAATGAATTCCGTGACCTTGGTTGGTGCTATATACTAGAAGACAGAAATTTATATTTAACAATAATGATGGTCAGCCTATGAGTTATGATATAAGGTTGATCGCGGAAAATTTTTCTTTGAAAATAAGATTCTACTAAAAACAGATAAGATCAAACTTGTGCTCTGATAAGTTTCAGCAAGAAAATTTATTAGAAACTTAGTGAAACTAATAAAAACTTATTAAAAAGCAGAAATTTAGATAGAAACAGATAAGATCAAACTTACGTTCTGATAAGTTTCAGCAAGAAAATTTATTAGAAACCAATAGAAACTTATTAGTAGCAAATAGAAATTCAACAGGAAAAGTCATACATTTTTACAATCAGACAAGAGGCTTGGTTAAGTAGATTATCCAGTATAGTTGGGAGTTAGCGCCAAACAAAGAAGAAAAATTTTGAGGGGGTGGATATATTTTATAAATTATAGATAATGTTGAGATTAGAGAACGGATGGTTGCGGTTAAGTTATCTGGAATCGGTTACATCAATCGTGGATCAACAAAAACCGCTTGATGGAACCTTACACCAAGCCATGCTTCACTATAATAAATTTTCACAAACATTGCTAATATCTCAGACGAGTTTACCCAGAAGACTTATGCCTGATACTTAAAAGGTTCCGAAAATATTATAAATATATTAAGA
>CAYYPG010000095.1:0-6746 GCA_964473505.1 uncultured bacterium
AAATTTGTTTTGTGTAAATCATTAAAAAACAATAAGACTTTTTCAGAATTTTCATTCTAAATGAGTCTTTTCTTGAGCTCGACGAGCAATCAAATAATCAAGATGCTGAATTAAAACCCTCAGCGATTTGATTTCTTTGGGTATCGGTGGCGTGATGTCAGGTTTTACTGCAGCAACATACCGTGCTAATAATCCAGCATCAACCTTGTCGGTTTTGGTTCTTAACAATATCGTTCTACCATAAGCTTTGGCTTGGGCAGGATTTACGACACTTACCATAAATGTAGTATTCTCTTGCAAATAATCAATTATGGAATCGCTATAAATACCGGTCGACTCAACACCGCAATGTATCTTTTCACACTGATACATTTGACGATATTTCATAATTAAGCGCTCGGTTAATTTGAAACCATTTTTATTATTGCTTACTTTAGTGCTGGTAATAATTGTATTTCCATCGAGCGTAAGTGCAATATCTAAAGTTAACTTCGATACATCAATTCCGACATATAAAGTTTTGGTACTCATAATAAGTTACCTCCTATTCCAGATGAGCGGATTCCGCTTTATCTTAACTAATGTTTTTCTTGTCAATGCAGGTTTCATACCTAAGATTCCATCCAACTTATAAGTTGAGGAGCGAGGATCTATCTGAAAAACAGGCTTAAAGCCGTGCGCTCTCATCGATCTTTCCCGCTCAGATTCTTTAGCATTCTTTTCTAAAACTCTTGTTCTATCTAATCCATATTTTAGCATAACACTATATTAATACAATATACAAGCATTCTCTAGTAATTGCCCCTTTGATAACATAGAACATCTCGTCGCCAGCGTGTTTATGAAAATGGTAAGCGCCGTCAAAAAGCGTTAAAATTACCCGATAACCATTCATCCGTAAAATTTCCAGCGGTCCCAATAATTTTTTAGCCGCTTGGCTAAACTTAAAAGGTCAATCTCTCCATAATAATTATGCATCAGAAATTGAGTTAGGCAATCATTTAGAATGGTCGCACCACAACATAAAATTGCCCGATGCGATAAGCTTCCTAAAATTGGAACTCTTTGTGCTTGATTTTTTGAGCAGTTTGAATAAAATGAGGGAATGAACGATAATTTTGCACTTCGGTGGTTTTTGTATACGCAACCCGACAATCCCCGATTTCCCTATCGACTATATATTGAGGAAAAACCAAATGACTTTTTAATATTAGATGTCCAGGACCGTTGGCCTGGTCCTAATAAAAAAATTTATTGTCAATTGCCGGGCAGATGTGCTAAAGAAAATTTACCGTCCGAAGAGCCCATCGAAGATGTTGAAATCATTAAAATCGAGCGCTACGAGAAAAAATTAAGTGTCATTCTTTCCCGAAAAATTAAGAAACGATGTTGGTTTATCTTTCTTAAAAAAGCCTATAAGAAAAAACCCAGTGAATTTTATAATCAAATCTTCTGGATAACTCAATCTTCGGCAAAAATCAAACGACCAGGTGCCTATTCCCAAGAGTACGCGACGGCATTGGTTATGAAATCATTATTGATAAACGAGAACGTTATCCGTATAAATTTGGTTATGCGCCGATAAGACGGGAAAACCTGCCACTCGGTGACTATGCCCTAATGAAACAAGGAAAAATTATTGCCGTCGCAGAAAGAAAAACATTAGATAACATTAAACATGAAATTAGCACTTATGATGTATTAAAAGCAACTTTACAAGAACTCACAACTTATCCTTATAAAGGCAGTTGTATTAGAATCACCGTATGCTGATTTTATAAATCCGTTAACGACCAAACCCTATCGAGCAACTTATTTTGCTGAAATTATCTCTGACCTGTTTGTCAATTTTCCGGAAGTTCAGTTTGTTTTCTGTGATAATCGTAAGATTGCGCAAGAATGGGTCTACCGGTGGTTTATGAGAATAAATAATCAATATAAAACTTAAACTACGAATAGCACGAATAAAACGAATAATACTAATATTTATATTTTTTATTCGTGCTATTTAGTATTAGTAAATTTCTGTAATTCGTATTCTAATATTTATTCGTTCACGGTAGCCTCGACAGTTAAAAACCAAATTGAAACACCTCCTATCAATTTTTAAGTCATTTTATGACAAAAATCATAATCTGAAATATAATCCTTTAATATTCAATGTCATGCAAATTATTGATTTTTGCAAATTATTCTTGACAAAGATTTATTTTTCATATAAAATGTATGAGTTATATGTTTGTGCAAATAATAACACACACACACTCTCTCTCTCTCGGATAAATCCGTCCGATTTCAACAATTTTTATTCCATTTTAACAAATTTAGTTGGTATCTTCTTGACAAGAAAAATTTCCTTGACATTGTCATGGAAAAATCTATAATGAAAGGAGGTGAGTAAAATGGCTAAATATTTTGTATTTGCATTATGTTTCTTATTGCCGGCTTTTTTAGTTGCTGATGAGGTGATGGTTGAAGTCGGTAATATTGAAGCAGTGCTTGATATAATTCAAGGCAATGCCGAAACTACATTGGAAATTATCTATAATGCTACTGATACTGAGGTTGAGATTCTTCAAGGTGATACAATCAAGATTATCCAAGGCACTCAGGCAGTAATTGTTGAAGTTGTTGAAGGCGATAAAGACGCTCTGAGTGAGGCTATTGAAGAAAAACCTCATATACACTACTTTGTTAAAACTAATGAAGAAGGATTAGCGATATTCGAAATCTGGGGAAAGCCTGATATTGAAAAATTAGAACGCGAAGGCTATCAAAAAACTACTAAAGAGGATATTCACAACCAAGGTTATCTGACACCAAGTGAATCAGAAGTTGAAGCCGAGCAATCAGGTGTAATTGATAAAGGTGATGATAAAGCCTATGGATATTCTTCTTGGATTAGATTGGTTTCTGGACAAATTGAAGCAGGTTCAAAAACATCGCGTCTTTTTTATGCACCTGGTCCACTATGGCTGTGTTGTACCCTTAAGTTTGTGAGATTAAACCCACTGGGACCACCTACAATTTCTGGAACATTCGGTCCTTATCTGACTTGGGGCTATTACACTTCTCATACCTTTCGACGGACCAACCCAATTTGCCCATCACTTTGGGAACAAATAGGCTACCATCACTGGGGAAATCCGAACGACAGACGACGGAGTCGAGCAGGACTACATATACCATAAATTATAAAAGATAGGGATGTGTGTATCGCATCCCAATATATAGAGAGCTCTGCGAAAGTCCCCTTTTGTCACCCTGAACTTGATTCAGGGTCTCACACCCATTGATTTTATTGGATGCTGAAACAAGTTCAGCATGACATTTTGTGTAATTATAGACTTTCGCAGAACTCTCATATATATATATAATATGACAGAGGATTCATTGTCTTATGAATAGACATGTAAAGGACAGACTAAAGCTAAATCGAAAAAATTTTATAAAATTGAATGTTATTTTTCTTTTTATTATAACTTTTGGAATAGCACAAGATACGCTATGGACAAGACATTTCGACTTAGGAAGAGATGCATATGCAAACGATATAATAAAAGATATTTATGGCGACATTATAATCGTTGGTTCATTAATGGATACAACCGCCACTGATGATATTCTACTTCTAAAATATAACCATAATGGTGATTTACTTTGGTATCGTTTATTTGATAACGGGAGAAATGAAATTGGGTTATGTGTTACCACTGACCGGACAGGTAATATCATTGTCGGCGGCAATCATTACGATGATTATACAATAGAGATCCCTGGCATCACTAAATTTTCTCCGACGGGAGAAACTATATGGACAAGAATCTATCCGCAACTTGCCAATTTTTATATTATTGGGATTGCTCTAGATACTCAAAATAACATTTATGGGTGTGGTGGGCATCGTTTTAATCCGATTGCAGTAATTATTAAATGCGATGCCGGTGGCAATTTGTTATGGCAAAGATTTTATACTTCGGTTCGACGCCCTCTCTTTTATGACCTTAAAGTTAATGTTAATGGAGAAATATTTATTAGTGGCGATACTGATCCGTTCTTATTATGTGCAAAATTTAATAATAATGGAGATTCAGTTTGGACACGATATTTTAGCGCGCCGGGAGGTTATCATTGCACTGGTGGCATGAGAATGACTTTAGATAATCAAGGAAACATTGTTATCGCAGGTTATGCTACTGACTGGAGTAATTATGATGCGTTGATTATCAAATATTCACAAACAGGAAATATGGTATGGTATAGGATTTTGAATTATCAACTAATGGACTATTTATTGGACATCGGTGTTGATGATTATAATAATATTTTTGCTTCAGGCAGTTCAGGAATTTGGGACAGTCTTGATTATTTATTGGTCAAACTTTCTCCATCGGGCGAAACGTTGTGGACAAGATTCTATAACTCAGGATATGATGACATAAGTGGAAGTGTTGTGGTTGATAACCAAAACAATCCGATTATTACTGGTTCTTCCTCTAATGGTTCTAATTATGGTGTCTTGACCATAAAATATTGTGGCACGACCGGTATTGAAGAATCAGTAATTCATCAATCACAAAGAAGATTAGGCATAAAGGTAAAGGTTCTTTCCAATCCGTGCAAAAATCGATGTGTTCTCGTTCTTAATATTTTTCCTAAAGCAGATGCTTTATTAGATATATTTGATACCGCAGGAAGAATAAAGAAGAGTATTAAATTAGAAAACATTTATAAAAGATATTATCGGATGAATTTAGAAGTTTCTGATTTACCGGCCGGCGTTTATTTTATTAGATTAAAACAAGGAAAAGAACAACTGACGGAAAGACTTGTGATTGTGAAGTAAACGGCAAATTCGATGCAAATCGAAAAGTTTGCCCTACATTTCTGAATAACGACGAATATTTTACGATTTTTTCCGAGTGGAGTATGGAATAACCACTCTGATAATCTGTTCAATGACCTGTTCAGATTGAGCTTCATCTTTGCTCGAATCAGCCTGAAATATGCCCTGATATATTCTCTGAGATATTGCTTGATAACTTTCTTGAGAGCTCTGCAAAAGTCCCCTTTTGTCACCCTGAACTTGATTCAGGGTCTCACACCCATTGATTTTATTGGATGCTGAAACAAGTTCAGCATGACATTTTGTGTAATTATAGACTTTCGCAGAACTCTCTTCTTATAATCTTGACATTTTGCCTTGTTGCAAGAGATGAAAATAGATGATTTAATCTAAAACTGACTAAAAAACTTCTGTCGTGACTTTTTAATAGCCCTTTTCGTCTTTGTCTGATGAACCGTAATAGGAGGATGGCACCATGAGGCAGTGCATAAATCAACTGAAAAGCGGACTTTATTCTCTAATAGTCTTATACGCTTATGAAAAAATCTCCAATCCCGTTTCCCTTTGATTGTTATACCTTAACTTATCCAATATCAACATGTCGGTTATCTCCAACTTTTCCATTCGTCGTTGACCTTACTTCCTTTGTCTTATCACCTTCATCCATTTCCAATTACTAGCTGCAGATACCTCGTCATATTATAGGCTAAACAGACAAAGATCCACTCGCAACTAACTTTATTAGTTCTCGCAATTTCTCTTTTACTTCTTTCATCATTAGTATTAGTTAATTCACATCGGTCGGCTCATTACTTACTCCCTTTCCAATAATAAACTCATTCTCATCAACGCAGATCTGCGCATTATAGGCCGGCTTGATGCTTTGGGACTCAATCAACATAAATTGACTATCCGGATCAGTCAAAAATGCCTTGACATCTTCTGGTCGATACGCTGCTCGATCTCGGTTTTTAGTTAAACGCTTTCTTTTGTCATAAACCCGGTCAACTTGCTTACCCGCTTTTTCAATCATCTTTATTCGATGCTGTAATTTCTTACTTTGATTAGATCGCACAACCTTCTCTAACCCGGCACTCTCCCTGTTCTCAACATAATTTATAAAGTGTTGATAAGCAAGTCGTGCTTTCACTAACTTCGCTTCTAATTTATCTTTTGGGATAAAAGATTGGGGTGAGACATTGGCAATAATCTTCGTTCCATCTTGAAAAAAGACCTTTTCTCATATTAACCCTAATTGCTTTAACGCTATTATCATTTTGCAAAAAGCATCCTCTAATACTGAAGTGTGGTGTGTCCGAAAATAAGCTAAGCTACGATACTGCGGCGTAATATCGCCACACAACCAGATAAAATCGGCTCGACTCTGACAGACTTTTGCCAATTCTCGACAACTGTGAATACCTTCACGATAAGCATAAATCCACAGACATAAGAGTACTCTCGGGTCATTAGCTGGTCGACCTTCACTATCTTCGGTAATCTTATAATCATCATATAATGCTTGTAAATCTAATTCCTCACAAACCTTCCAAAAGAATCTAACCGGGTGGTCTTCTGGAACTTATTCTTCAATATCTATTGACTGAAATCTTATTTGCTCTCGATTGGGTTTAATAAAATGGGACATTTTGCCTCCTAAAGATTAAAATCATAATTTATATATAATCAAAAATAATCATTAGTCAAGTCTAAAATACACATTTTTGCACAGGCACGTATTCCCTGGGTAGTCCTGGGGGTTAATTGGGTGATAGTCAATCCGATTACTTAAAAAGCAACCTCGTAGGTCAAGTAATACTATGACTTTATGTATGAACCGAAACAAATTGATGGGTGCTTGCAGAAAGAGAAAAGAAATACCTATTTATGATTAACTTCC
>CAYYPG010000096.1:0-6607 GCA_964473505.1 uncultured bacterium
AAAGTTGCGGTTTTATAGTTGTCGATTCAGTTGCGATTTGGTGTTGGAGCGACATGTTGCCATGCGAGCGTTCTGAAAAAGTCAGAGTGCTTCAAAAGCAGTATCAAGCTATGTTATCTTATATCCTCAAAGTTTACCCTCTTTATCTTTGTTTTCTTTACAGTCGGGAGTATAATCTTTTTATCTTTTTCTGCCTCCAATATTACACTACCAGACAAGGTCCTCGTATCATTATTGCAATATGACCAACACATACTATATAGTTTATTATAACTGGTTGTATGAGACAGGTTATTTCAATTAGTAAAGGTTAATTTTAAGAATATGGGACAATATGCAAAATATACCCTAATTGCGAACCAATAACTATAACCATTATTTTCAATCATTCTCCTAAAGTGCTAAATAAAAATAAATGATTTTTTGAAATACGGCCACAATAATTTTAACTGCCATTTTCCAATTACTTTCCCGAAAATTACTAAAAAATTACTAAATATTGTCTCTTAGTAGAAGTAAATGTATTCCTAAATTACTGATACTATAAACCTGACCACTATTTTCTGAATGATTTTCTCAATACCACTTAGATTAATTCTGTCAATTGCCCTTAAAGTGATAATTACATCACTGCCAAAATTATTCCTCAAACCAACTCTAAAATTTTCTTTGACCTTGCTTTCCAAAACGACTTTCTTACCTATTTTTTAAGCAACCCAAAGGGCTGGGGAGGGAACTGTACCCTCTATTCAAGGTAAAATGCAATATCTCTCTAAAAAACAACAACTTATCTAAAAATTCACTTTGCCTAAAACATTAGTTATAACTAATGTTTTTTATGTTTATTCAAGAGATAGTAGAAAGTTTTGGAAATATTAGTGAGCTGTGTAGTCTATTGCAAAAAGGAGAAAGTGTGATAATAAAAATTAAAGTTGAGGCCGTTAAGATTTTTGTGGAATTTGGCTTTTTCCTCGCAAAATTCTATTTTATCTACCGTGTTTATAGCGAGTTTGGCAAAAAGTCTACAATGAAACAAAAATTATGTTGATGTGAAGCAAAGTTAACTGGTTTCGTATCTAACAGAAAATCCTGACAAAGTTAATATTATTTCAAGCGGCAAAAAGTGCACAAGCGAATTTCTTGGTTTTCTTTTGTATCTTGGTGTCTCTAAGACATTTTCCGAGATTTAATTGAAAGGAAAATAGGGCTAATTTTACTGTTTACTTAAACAATACTAATAAGTCGGTTTATTAAAACTTAATGAGTTTGGAGAATTTTCTGCGAAAAGTGGCTAATTCTCGATAATTAGTCATATCAAGATGCAAGGGAGTAATTGAAATGTAATTATTCTCTACTGCTTCAAAATCAGTACCAGATTCGATTTCCCAACTCAATTCACCATCAATCATATACGACACTTCACCTGATGGATGGTCAGTTTTTATTGCCATATCTTTATAAGTTCTCTTACCCATTCGGGTTATTTTAACTCCTTTAACCTTTCCTGCTGGTATATTAATATTCAGCAAGGTCTTTTTGGGCAGTCCGTGTTTTAATAAATACTTTGCCAATCGATTAACTAATTTTTCGGCAATATCACAATTAACGCCATCTTGACGATATGAGACCGCAATTGATGGAATACCTAAAATTGTGCCTTCAATGGCTGCAGCAACAGTGCCGGAATACAAAACATCGTCTCCCATATTTGGTCCGTTATTGATTCCCGAAATTACCAACGAAATGGTTTTTTTGAACAGTCCATGATGGGCGATTAATACGCAGTCTGTTGGTGTGCCATCAACCGCATACCTGTTTTCTTTTATCTGATAAATTTTAATCGGTTGGCGCAAAGTAAAAGAATGACTTGCGGCTGATCGATTATCTTTGGGCGCGACAACATAAATCTCACCTAAACCCATTACCGCTGATTCCAGGACTTTCAATCCCGGTGCATCAATTCCATCATCATTAGTGAGTAAGATCTTAGGCAACATACTAAGCTAATATTAAATATCCAATTTTATCAAACATCCGATATTTAATTCTAAATAACAAATACCTAACTTTCAAGTCAAAATATCTTCTAGGGATAATTTTCTCAAACATCAAATTTAGTTCCTTTTTCTTATCAGTAAATCTTGGCATCATCTCTTAAATCCAGAAGGTAATATTTGGGGTAAATTCAGTATTGACATGTTAGAGAAAAAATGTAACTTCGGCCTTGTTTAATATTTAAAAAGGAAAACATCCCTATGGAAAAAAGCCAATTTCCTGCAAATCTTGACGCTCCTTTCAGGAATATTATAACAATCACTTTCATTCCGTATCTGCTTTGAAGATGTTCATTTCTTAGTCATTACGATTTATGTTAAAGACTTTTTTAGAAAATATGTAGTCATTCTGCTTTGCAATAATTTGCTTATTATTTGGGGTACTCTTTTAACATCCGAGGATGATGTGGCTATTAGTATTTGATTGATTATTGCTCTGGTTATTGCCGTACTTGGGATTTTCTTTGCGCATCTAATAATATTTTTCTCCAATTTGCAGTTCTTTTATCTAAATCCGATAAATCATTCTTTACTGTAATATTAATAAATTGGTCATCAGTCATTTATAGTCATTTGGTATAGGTCTTAAGGGCTCCGAGTTTTCTTATCGTTTCGGTAAATTCAGTTATGGTCTTTTTAAATTTAACGGCTTCAGATGCAGAAATCCATTCTAATCTCAGTCTTTCCGGTTCAACTCCTAAATCTTTGAGCAAGTTCCGTAGTATTGGAATTCGTTTCATAGTTTTATAATTACCATCTTGATAATGACAGTCATTAGGATGACATCCGCCGACAAAAACACCATCCGCACCGTTTTTAAACGCCCAAAGTATATATTGGGGATCAATTCGACTGGAACAAAAGACGGTAATCGGAATCATATTAGGTGGATAAGTCATTCGAGAAGTTCCGGCTAAATCTGCAGCGGCTGAAGTACACCATTTACAGATAAATCCAATTATTTTCGGTTCAAAATTAGTATCAATCATAGATTACTCCAAACCGGCTTTGACCATTTCTTGAATTTGTTCATCTTTAAAATTCTTTTGTTGGGCAGCACCTACCGGACAAGCTGCGGAGCACGCACCACAGCCTTCGCATAAAACTTCAATCACTTTAACCTTTCGTTTTTTACCATCCTCAGTCGCCATCAGTTCTCTTGCTTGATATGGACAGACATCAATACAGATCGCACATCCTGAACAGATGTCTTCGTTGACTCCAGCAATAACCGGTAGATGTTCTAACATCTCGGAAGCAAAAAGTGTTATGACTTTACTTGCGGCTCCAGAAGATTGGGCAACTGCTTCAGGAATATCTTTGGGCCCTTGGCAGGCACCGGCTAAAAAGAAACCGCCGGCTAATGTTTCCACTGGTCTTAATTTAGGATGAGCCTCAGTAAACCAACCATATTCATCTTGAGTAATCTTCAACCTTTGGGCAAATTCTTTTGTTGTTGATGGTATCATCGCGGTTGCCAAGACTACCAGATCAGCTTCAACTTCAACTTTCTTACCGGTCAAAGTATCTGCTCCCCAGACAATAACTTTATCACTCTTTTCAAATATTTTTGAGACTTTACCTCGAATGTATAGGACTCCTTCATCCGTGGCTCGTTTATAAAATTCTTCAAAACCTTTACCGCCGGTTCTAACATCAATATAGAATACGATTGCTTCACCATTATGCACCCGATGTTTATATAATATTGCTTGTTTAGCCGTATACATACAGCAGATTTTTGAACAATACGCCATAGCATTTTCTGGGTCGCGAGAACCTGCACATTGAACAAAAACAACTCTTTCGGGCACTTTACCATCCACAGGTCGTCTCACTTCTCCCATAAACGGACCAGATGCGGACAAGATACGTTCAAATTGCAAACCATCTACAACATTTTTTAATTTACCGAAACCATAAGAACCAAGAATTTTCTTATCAATTAAATCATAACCCGTGGCCACGACAATTGCACCAACATCAAATTCAGTAATTTGGTCTTGATCGTCAAATTTCACCGCACCGAACGGACAATTCTTTTCACATAGACGACAAGCACCTTTTTGAAAATACAGACAATTTTCTCTATCAATCACGACTCGATTCGGAACCGCTTGGGGAAACATTTTATAAATGGCTTTACGTTCGGATAAACCCTGATTAAACTCATCCTTGGCTTTCTTCGGACATTTTCCAACACAAACATCACAACCCGTGCATTTATCCCAGTCAACATATTTTGCCTTTTGTCGAACTTTGACTTTGAAATTACCAATATAACCAGATATGCCTTCAACTTCAGCATAAGTTAAAAGTGTAATATTCGGATGCTGCTTGACTTCGACCATTTTCGGCGTCAAAATACATTGACTACAATCAAGCGTGGGAAACGTTTCGGACAATTGAGACATACGACCACCGATGGATGGTTTCTTATCTAAAAGAATTACCGGATAACCCGCATTAGCAATATCCAGCGCCGCTTGGATTCCAGCAACTCCAGCACCGATCACCATTGCTTTACGCGTAACCGGAATGCTAATTGGGGTTAACGGTTCATCGTATGCGACTTTTTTAATAATCGTCTTGATAATCCGAATTGCTTTTTCCGTGGCTTTTTCTTTATCCTCAGTTACCCATGAACATTGTTCACGGATATTAGCAATTTCACAATTATAAGGATTAACGCCAACACTGGCAACCGCTTTGCGAAAAGTATTTTCGTGTAAGGTCGGCGAACAGCAAGCAACAACTACTCGATCCAGTTTCTTTTGTTTAATCGTCTCTTTTATTAAATCTTGACCGGGGTCAGAACAACAATATTGATGGTCAATAACTTCAAGGACATCTGCCGATTCCTTAAGTCTTTTGACAACTTCCGAAATATTAACTGTGCCAGCAATATTAATTCCACAATGACAAACAAAAACTCCAATGCGCTTTTCCTGTTGAGATTCTTTCTCGGAGTTCATTTCAACAATCCTTTCTGTTTTAATAAAGGTTTAGGGTCAACATAATGATTGTCTAAATTTAAAATCTTTTCCTCAACGCCCAGCGCTAATCCAAGTAATTGAGTAAAATAAAAGATAGGTAGTGATTGTAAAGAATTGGGTATGGAAAATTTGTCCAAATTATATTGACATAACGGACAAGTTGTGGCTACACAATCTGCGCCGGCGGAAATAATATTTTCTAAAATTTGTTGGGCACATTTTATTGCGACTTCCGGCATATTAACTAAGAGATAACCACCACAACATTCTGCCTTGAAAGCATAATCAACTGGTTCAGCTCCGAGTGCTACAAACATCTCATCCATCATAACCGGATTTTCCGGATGATCAAAATTTAACTCGTCGGCCGGTCTGAGCATTAGACAACCATAATAGGATGCGACTTTCAGTCCATTAAGGTTATTTTTAACTTTTGATTTTAGATTTTCAAACCCGACATCATTTTTTAAAACTTCTAAATAATGGACGGTTTCAGTTTTACCATCGTAGTCGGTTTCTAAATAATTCATCATCCGGTTACGATAAATCGCATTTTCCGGTAAAAACAGATTGTGATTACTTCGTTTAAGCACATTATAACATGCCGCACAAAGAGTAACTAACTTTGCCGCATCGCCATTATTAGAAATTTTTTGGGCTTCAATCAGATTACGGATCGGAGCAACTTGATTGGCTAAATCATCTTGTACGGTTGAATAAATCGCACCACAACAATTCCAACTCTCTAATTCTTTGAGTTGAATATCTAAAATTAGCGCACTTTCCCGTGCGCACAAATCAAGATTTCTGCTCTTGGTATAAAGGGTACAGCCCGGATAATATGCGAATTGTTTCATGTGGTAAATTTCCGAAAGGCCGCAATAAATGCTTGTTGCGGTGCATCTAAAATAACTTTTTTATCTATTTGTTCTAAAGTCAAATGGAAAATTTTATTGCGTAAGACAATCGTTCGTAAGACATCAGCAATTTTACTATAATCAACACCCCGTGGACAGCGCTCACCACAAACATTACACGCAGCACAAAGCCAAATTCCGCTTGAATTTAAGACTTCTTCAAACCTACCCAATTGGAGTAAACGAATTGCTTGCGAAGGAACTGGCTCCATCGCGAAAGCAACTGGACAACCAGCAGTACATTCGCCACATTGATAACAATCACTGAGTCGTTGGCCAGACAATGATTCAATATCTTGTTTAATTTCTTGTTTGGTTTGTTTTAAATTAATCATATTAAAGAAATATATTATTATAAAAATTAATCCTGTCAAGAAAATTACAAGAGCAAAAAAATGATCTAGCCCAGGTACATGGTGCCCCCTAAAAGGAATAAACGGATTTGAAAAGTTACAACAAACAGCCTGCATTTCACCAGACCACTGGAACGCATTGATGAAATTAATTCGGAAAAATAAAGTGAATTTTTAGTCTTTTTTGCTATTCTTAATGTATCGAATCAAATATTACTTTACTAAGGAGCAATGGTGCCTGTGCAAAAATGTGTATTTTAGACTTGACTAATGATTATTTTTGATTA
>CAYYPG010000097.1:0-6260 GCA_964473505.1 uncultured bacterium
AGTTGCGATTTCAAAGTTGGAATTAAAGTTGCGGTTTCTAAGTTGGAACGACACACGCGATGTTGACATTCAGGATAAATAAGTATAAAATAATTATATGCAAGAACGATTTACGGAACGTGTAAGAAGAGTCATTGCCTTTGCAAGACAAGAGGCAATTAGAATGCATAATGACTATATTGGCACCGAGCACATTCTTTTAGGTCTCATAAAAGAAGGCGAGGGAGTTGCCGCCGCAGTACTGATTAATTTAGGAATTAATCTGGATGAGTTACGACGTGCAGTTGAAAATGCAATTAATTTTGGTACCAAAACTCTTGTTTTAGGTGAAATTCCCTTAAATCAAGAAGCTCGCTCCGCGCTAAATTGGGCGGTAGATGAAGCTCGGCGAATGAATCATTCTTATATTGGCACGGAGCATATTCTTTTAGGGTTAATTCGAGAAGAAAGAAGTATTGCCAGCCAAATCTTACAGTCTTTAGGTGTGGATCTGGATGTTGCCCGTCAAGAAACAATTCGGATTTTGGGCGGTGAAATCAGTGAACCGCAAAAGAAGACTAAAAACAAAACCTCAGTTTTAGATTACTTTTCTCGGGATTTGACCCAATTAGCCCGAGAAGATAAACTTGACCCGATAATTGGTCGAGAAAAAGAGATTGAACGCGTGATCCAAATTCTTGCCCGTCGGAAAAAAAATAATCCAGTTTTGATTGGCGAAGCCGGCGTAGGTAAAACCGCAATTGTCGAAGGTTTGGCACAAAGAATCGTTGAAGGTAAAATTCCCAGTGTCCTTAAAAATAAACGAGTTTTGGCATTAGATATGGTAGCAATTGTTGCCGGTACAAAATATCGCGGTCAGTTTGAAGAACGCTTAAAAGCAGTGGTAAATGAAATTATTACTCAAGGTGATTGTGTCGTGTTTATTGATGAACTTCATACGATTGTTGGTGCAGGTGCGGCTGAAGGTTCAATTGATGCTTCGAATATTTTAAAGCCGGCTTTAGCCCGTGGCGAGTTACAATGCATTGGTGCCACAACATATGAGGAGTACCGCCGGTATATTGAAAAACATTCTGCCTTAGAAAGACGTTTTCAACCGATTGTTGTTGAAGCGCCGTCCGTCGAAGAAACTATAAGAATTCTGATGGGCCTTAAAGAAAAATACGAATTGCATCATAAAGTTATTTATACCGATGCGGCAATAAAAACTGCAGTTCATTTGGCTGACCGTTATATTACTGACCGTTTTCTTCCAGATAAAGCCATTGATGTGATGGATGAAGCCGGCTCGCGAGTTAAATTATTAAGGTCAACAGCAAATCCCGAATTAGAAGAGCTGGAAAAGAAAATTGAAAAAATCCGTAAAAGTAAAGAAGATGCTATAAAACAACAAAAGTATGAACGCGCCGCGGAACTACGCGATGAACAAAAGAAATTAATTGAACTGCTCAAAAAGAAACGCAAAGAATGGGAAAAAGAAGGCAATTTTCCTGTGGTCACCGAAGAAGATATCGCTTATGTTGTGGCTTCTTGGTCCTCTGTTCCCATTACCAAATTAGAAGAAAATGAGCAGAATCGTTTGCTGAAAATGGAAGAAGAAATTTCTCAACGGATTGTTGGTCAAGATATGGCGATTCAGGCCGTGGCGAAAGCAATCCGCCGTAGTCGCGCGGGCATTAAAGATCCACGACGACCAATCGGTTCTTTTATCTTTCTCGGACCAACTGGTGTCGGAAAGACAGAATTAGCCCGAGTGTTAGCCCGATTCTTATTCGGTAATGAAGATGCTTTAATTCGACTTGATATGAGTGAGTATATGGAAAAATTCAATGTTTCTCGTTTAGTTGGGGCACCGCCGGGTTATGTCGGGTATGAAGAAGGTGGACAACTGACGGAAAAAGTCCGACGCAAACCTTACTCGGTTGTCCTTTTTGATGAAATCGAAAAAGCCCATCCTGATGTTTTTAATATTCTTTTGCAAATTCTTGAAGATGGCCAATTAACTGACTCCTTAGGCCGAAGAGTAAATTTCAAAAATACCGTAATCATTATGACTTCTAACATTGCGACCGCGGAAATTAGGAAATCAATGACCGTCGGTTTTCAGTCACCTTCGGGATCCGAATCCTATGAAAGGATAAAAGAAAAATTACTTACCGAAGTAAAGAGAGTTTTTCGCCCAGAATTTTTAAATCGGGTTGATGAAATTATTGTTTTTAATCCTTTAGACCGGCATCAAATGGAAAAAATTGTTGAGATCCAGATACGAGAGATTAGCGAACGGCTTAAAGAGAAGAAATTGACTTTACAATTACAGAAAAACGCTAAAGACTTATTAGTAGAACAAGGCTTTGACCCGGAATTTGGTGCTCGGCCAATTAAACGAACAATGCGCCGATTGTTAGAAGACCCACTTGCCGAAGAAATTCTCAAGAATCGGTTTCCTGAGGGCTCAATTATAAAAATCGAACGTGACGGCGAGCGGTTGATTTTTACGGCGGAAGAAACCGCGGTTGAAAAGTGCAGTTAAATTTTGTATCCTGGGAATTTTTACCTCGGTCGTGTATCAACCAAAACATCTTGATGGGGATCACGGAAAAATGCAGTTAAATTTTGAATCTTCTGAGATTGGTAATAAAATCATACGAATAATGAAAAGCCTGGTACTAAATTTTTTTGTCCTGGCAATGCTTTTTAGTTTTATCATAGGTGTTTCCGAAGTCAATGCACGGGAAGTCGCACCAATTATCACTGGCATCAGTGCCCAAACTAAATTTACCGACTCAACCTTAATTGTTAAAACCTCAGGTTTAAAGGTCGGCGACCGTTTTGATAAACAGGAACTGGCAACCGCAATTCAGCGCATATATCAATTAAAACTTTACGAGACCATTGAAGTTGATACGACGCATATTGCTGATGGTGTCATTATTCGATTTCTGGTTCAAGAATATCCTCAGGTCAAGGATTACAAGTTTTTTGGGAATAACAAGATTAAAACTAAAGACTTAAAAGAGAAAATTAATATAAAAATTGGTGAAGTTCTCAATAACCAGAAATTATTTGAGTGGCAAATCAAAATTCAAGATTTATATAAAGAAAAAGGATATATTCTAACTAATGTCAATGTTGAAAAATCCTTACCGGATAGTAATAACCGGGTAGTAATAAATTTTCAAATCGACGAAGGCACTCGCATGATAATCAAAAGTATCACGATTGAAGGTAATCAAGCTCTGTCCGACCAAGCCATCAAACGAAAGCTCGTCAATAAAGAAAAGCGATGGTATCGCAAGGGGATTTTTAAAGAAGAAGAGTTTAAAAACGATTTAGAGCGAATTGTTAACTTTTATAAAGAAAAAGGATTTTTAGATGCTAAGGTAGAAGATTATGCATTAACTCCTGAAGCCGAGAATCCCGAACGGCTCAATATAAAAATAACCGTTAATGAAGGTCAACGCTATTATATTGGCATGCTCGTTTTTGAAGGTGATAGTGCAATTCAAAAAAAAGACCTGCAAGCAGGTTTAAAAATTAAATCCGGTCAAATTTACAATGCTCAAAAAGTAAACCAGAGTTTAGCTGAACTATACAGTATCTATTCGGAAGAAGGTTATATATATTGTCAGATTACACCGATTGAACAAGTGCAGAACGATACAGTCAATATCAAGTATTTAATTACCGAAAATGAACCGGCGCGAATTCGGTTAGTAATTATTGAAGGTAATGAACGGACTCAAGATAAAGTGATCCGTCGGCAAATCAGTACCTTACCAGGCACAATCTTTAAACGGTCAGAAGTTATCCGTAGTCAGCGGGATATTTTCAATCTTGGATTCTTTGAAGATGTCAAACTTGATTATCGAAAAACTGAAACCAACAACGAAATCGATTTAATCTACCAAGTGAAAGAAAAAAGTTCTTTCGGTACGATTGGAGCAGGTATTTCTTATTCTGCAGTTGATAAAGTAACCGGCTATCTGGAGTTAACCCAACCTAATCTTTTTGGTAAAGGACAACGCTTAGCCATTAAATTAGAAAAAGGTGGCAAGAAGACGAATGCGGAAACTAGCTTTAATGAACCGTATCTCTGGGATAAACCTATTTCTGCGGGCTTCAATGTTTCATATTTAACCCGCAGTTATGACTATTACGAAAAACAAGAAAAGCGCATCGGCTTAAATTTTTCCCGACCTTTGATGCTTGATTACTCCCGAATTTACTGGGGTTTAGGATTAAATGATGCCTTTGTACCGCCCAGGTCAATTCAACAAGGATATTCGCCAACAAGTTATAATAATATCTATCGAGATACAGTTCATCGTACAACTTTTACTCCCAGTATCCAGTTTATTCGAGACTCCAGAGATTATATTTATAATCCTTTATCAGGTTCAATTCTGGCGTACTCTTTAGAATTATCTACCATCGATATTTATTTTCATCGACATATTTTTGATGCTAGTCTTTACTTTCCGTTGTTTAAGAAATTTAGTCTCATGTTTCGTTCGCGAATCGGACTAATTGAAGGTCTCACCAAAACCGACACGATACCGATTTATGAAAGATTTTATGCAGGTGGTACTGGTGCGGATGGTATTCGGGGTTATTCCGACCGTTCAATCGGTATCTATGAAGGTGGATATAATATCGGTGGTAAAGCGTTAGCAATTTATAGTTTAGAATATAAGTTTCGACCTTCTCCGCAATTAGCCTTTTTAGCTTTTTTTGATGCGGGTAATGTCTGGAATTCTTTTAATGATTTTAATACTTCTAATTTAAAAAGGGGTGCAGGAGTTGGTGTCCGTTTAGAAATTCCGATGTTAGGATTAATTGGCTTTGATTTTGGGTATGGGTTTGACCGGGATGGTAAAGGAAGATGGGAACCACATTTTCAAATCGGTAGAACCTTCTAAAAACTTTTTGTAAACTATCAAGAACAAAAATTAAAAAATATTACAATTTTGCTATATTGTTTTTATCGGCTGAAAACTTAAAAGACTAATCAAGCAAAAACATTTTATATATTCGGGTCTTGTCAGGCTCGTTTGTTGAAATTTGAATTAAAGACTCGCCATTGATGTTTCAAAGTGCAAAGAAATCAATTTGTTTTTGTTATCTTTGTAAATTATGATTTTCGATTGAAAGGAATTTTAGAGAAATGCCGAGGAGGGGATTTGAACCCCTACGGCTTTCGCCACTAAGTCCTGAGCCTAGCGCGTCTGCCAATTCCGCCACCTCGGCATATATTACGATACTTTCTAATTACAATCTTGTCAAGAATAAGAAAAAATGAACTCGGTGAAAGTCTAAACTTACATAAATACTATGGTGAATTAGTTTTGAGTATAAAGGTCCTAATACTAAAAATCAAGTTCCGGGCAACAAAAAAAGACTTTTGCTGAACTCGCTAAATAACAGGGATTCAGTGTTTGCTTGAGTTCGTATTTATTTATATCTTTAGTCCATGATAAGCCAAAAAGTTTTCGGATTTTGTTATTCCAGTTTTGCATTTAGACTATCGTGTCCGCTTTACAGACCTATCTGTAAAACAGGCTCAATACCCCTAGTTTTTCTCAATCTTTCCCGTTCAAATTATTTGATTCTTTTTATGTTTAATCTATATTTTACCATATCACTATATTAATTATAATTATATACAAATGGATTTCTAATTAAACAATAAGATGTTAAGCCGTCTGCTTTAATTTTCCATTCGTATATCAACTTCTTTTTGCAAAAGAACATCCTTGTTCTCTAATCTTTTCAGATTTTTAGTCTATTCGACTATGGCTAATGCTCTAAATAAAGTGGCGTAAAATTCTCCCTTAACCTAGTGACAATATATATCTATGTTAACTATGTGTGCAGGCAGATAGACATTGGTGTTTTGGTTGGTTCATCAACTTATTTTTTAATCTTATCTTATTATCTTGTAGAACCGAAGTTTATCCGTATGCTTTCGTATTTTCTGAGCACGGTGTAATTTTATCGCATAGAAACATTCTCAAGAAGAATTATTGGCAATGTTGATGGAAATGCATTATGATTAAGTATATCTTGGGGATTACTGCAGAACAAGCCCTTATTAATCCATTCTTATCTTTTTTTCATTACATCTTTTCTTTCTGATTCTTTCAAGCAAGCTGTCTGGGCTTCTGGGCAAATCAAAAGATAGTCTAAAGGGCTATCCCATAGATGACCCAGGGGATAACCTATGGGTATACCCCCAGGATATCCCCCCTGTCTATCCCTTA
>CAYYPG010000098.1:0-6187 GCA_964473505.1 uncultured bacterium
TTGCGATTTCAAAGTTGGAATTAAAGTTGCGGTTTCTAAGTTGGAACGACAAAAATGCTTGACGGGTTAGTTGAATTAAGAATATAATATATATTGAGAAATAAATTTTAAAAGTATTTTTAGATTAGAGAATAAATGTGCGAATTTTGTGAAAAGCACGGTGAAGGCAAGAAATGGTATTTACAAATGAAGAACTATTCACGCGAACTTCTACGCGAAGAATTAACTCCTCAACAACAATCCATTGTGAAAAAACGAACTCGGTGGGAATGGTTAAAAGAATTTACGAAAACCTTTTGTTTTCATTTACCCAACGAAAACAAAGAGAGTGGACATTTACCCTATATGCTTAGACAATCTGATATTTCGCTGACCGAAGACCAAATTCTTTACGAATCTAAAATCGAACATTTCGGCCAAGTCTTGCCAATCGAAGATGTCGAAAAGGTAATTGATATGGTTAATAACATAACTCGCTTACCTTGTGGTTGCCGTTATCTGACAACGGGTAAGCCCGACGAACGTTATTGTTTCGGGGTTTCGATTAGTCCGTTGGGCACAAAAGGAACTGAACCAGACGCATCATTTGAAGTGCTTACTAAAGATGAAGCCAAAAAACTCTTTCGTAAGTTTGACCAAGAAGGTCTTATGCATTCAATTTGGACTGGAGTGACTCCATTTATACTTGGTATTTGTAATTGTGATTATGATTGTACTGCTTATCGTAGTTATATTGTAAATAATGGGCCGCCCTATTTCTTTCGTGCGGAATATATTTGTGAAGTTAATTGGGATTTATGCGGCGGCTGTAAAAAATGTATTCTGCAGTGTCAATTTGGTGCGATTTTCTATTCTTCATCAAATAAAAAAGTTTATATTAATCTGATTAAATGTTTTGGCTGTGGTGTTTGTCGCAGTGCTTGTGCAAAAAATGCTATTAGTTTAATACCCCGAGAAAAAAATCCAGAGACTAAAAATCTCTGACTTAAAAAATAGAAAGGTATCTATGTGGAAAAAATCTAAACCCGAACAACTTAATAAAAAAGCCTCATCACCCAAAAATAAACCCCAAGAAATAATCCAAAGTCTTGGGATAAAACCAGGCAATATCATCGCCGATATTGGTACAGGCGGTGGTTTTTTTGCCTTCGAATTTGCCAAAAAGACAACAGATGCCGGTAAAGTTTATGCTTTAGACACGAACCCAATTTTTATAGAGTATATTACCGAACAGATTAAAGCCCAAGGCATAAAAAATATTGAACCGATTCTTATAAAAAATGACGACATTGGATTACCAGAACATAGTATTGATTTAATGTTTTTACGCAATGTCTATCATCATTTACCCACACCAATAAAATACTTCGCACGCTTAAAGAAATACCTCAAACCGCATGGCCGTGTTGCAATCATCGAATACAACAACCCGCGTTCGCTCATATTTCGGCTCTTCCATCGTGGTCGTCATTATACTCCGGAATCCAAAATTGTTGGCACTTTAATTCGTTGTGGCTTTATAATTTCTAATCGGTTTGACTTTTTACCAGACCAATCATTTGTCATATTTAGAAAAGAGTGTACATAGTTAAAGATTTTAACCCTCGGCATTTATCTCTAAATAACTATGACACAAAATGTTAACTACCCTATATCATTTTTTCTTTTTTCTTCTACAAAAATCTTTATTTTGTATATAACTCATTAATTTTCATAATGATAAAACTCGATGCTTTTAAAATTTGCCATTGACAAATTCAAATTTTATATTTAAATATTTATAGTCGGTTAAAAAATTGGGCCTCAGATAATATTCGCCATCAAGATTTCTAAAGGTAAAATTTGACAATTAAGAATTTTGGACAAACAAACTTTTGGGCGGTCGTAATGTGCCCTTAGGGCCAGCAATCTTCCAAGAGTAGGCGCGAGGCGCACCAACCTCAGAAAAAAAATTAGGCTCTTTTTGAAGATGCTTTACGACCGCTCTTTATTTTATAACCGAAAAGATTAGGTTTTAAATTATGTTCGGTAGGACCGACATGGTTACAAAAGTATAGGCGCAAACGCACCAACCTCAGAATATTAAAACTTAAGCTTTTTGAAAATACTTTATCTTAAAGTATATTATATCCCAAAATTATCGAAAATCAATACTCAATTACAATGTTTTGCTGATGATGGTAAACAGTATCCATAATTTAATATCTTCTCACTATAATTATTCTCGTAATGTTGGCGGTAAGTTAACTTTGACAATACGTTGCTATTGGTATCCTTTAACCACCCAACCAGTATCTCTCTGCCTTTCTATTGATTCTTACGCTAATAGGTAAAAGTATAAACATCCTTCATTAAATAGTGTTATTTTCATATATATCAAACTAATTATTTCCTAAAATTACCAGGTACCTTTCTTGTGACATCATACAATATTTTGACCGTCGTCAATCCAACATATTACAACAATGTGCGGTGGCAAAACATTTTACTCACTCTCAGGACCTAATTCTATGGGCTAATTTCTCTAACATTTATCGGGTCATATAACGAAATCTTGGGCATCTACTTTTTAAGATGCTTAAGAGGTATCTTATAGTCAAGTTTGGAATCTTTTTGTGGATTGTTATAATAATCGAAACTGGTTTTTAACTCTTTATTTTATATAATTGGGAAATGTTTTTTACTCTTTAATATAATAGTAAATTTAACAGTATAATAACTCGGAACCAATTTTTCTTTACTTTTTATATTGATAAGAGTATATTTTGCTAATCGAAAAACCTGTTTCCATAACCCTTATAATTAAATTTCATAAACTGTATAGTATGTGTTGGACATATTGCAACAATTTATTGACTTCATCGAATAATATCTTATAATACGTTTAATACGTTAATGATTATTGGTGGAACAATGTGTAATAACAAACAATGTTTATTAATTTTGATTGGTATAATTATTGTCTTCATATCATTGAACTGCGCACCGGGAAATTATCGATGGGATCCAAATATTGAAGGTTCAAAACCTGCGAATTTTTGGTCAGGATTGTGGCATGGTATTATTATTGTTATAACTTTTGTTGTGAGTTTATTTACGAATACAGTCAGAATCTACGAGGCTAATAATGTTGGCTGGCCCTATAATCTGGGATATATTTTAGGCTTATCAATATCTATTGGCGGAGTTTTCAGACACACATACACTAAGAGACGGAAAGTTAAAAAACACGATTGGAATAAAATCGAAGAGAAAATTCGGGAAGGAATAAAAACCTGGCTTGAAGAATCAGAGGATGAAGCCAAGAAAAAAGAATGGGAAGAAATCAGTAAAAAAGTTGAAGAAAAAATCAAACGAAAACTGAAAGAATGGGCGGAAAGAGAATAATTCTATCTATAAATTAAACTTGAAAATATTTCCTGCACTTGCTTTATTTATCGGTATTGGTATTATCATACCGCTTGCATATTATTTTATCATCCGCAAGAACCCCCTTTTTGATAAAATCCCTGCTGGAATTTGGTCGATAACCGGTTTTATTGCTTTTTGGTTTTTTCCCGTCTTCCTCTTTCGCAAACATTGGGAAAAAGCACTGGTTTTCGCGTATAATAAGTTCTGGTTTGTTTTGGGCGTTGTCCAGATGGATAATAATTTTTGGGAAACACTTGCTAAATTTCTGACAATCACGATATTTATTGCCTTAACTCGCGATAAAGGTAAAAGTGTCTTCAAACAGAAAAGTAGTGCTACGCTATTCGGCTATTGGGTGGGACTTTGTTATGGCATTGGCGAAGCATTAACTTTAGCAATCATCGGATATTTCCCAATACTCAATCGGATTTTCAGTATCAATCTGTTTATGTATTTTACAACTTGGTATTCAGTTTGGGAACGGGCTTATGCAATTCAAGTCCATGCAATTATCGGTGCTCTGGTCGGTCTGGGTTTTTACCATTTATATGGCCTAACTAAAAGATGGTGGTTATTATTATTTTTTATCTTCGGTATGTTATATCACGAAATAGTTGATGGCTTGGTTTTAGTAATGATGTATTATCCGCAAATTGAACTTATTAAAATTCTTCGTACTCATATTTATACCATAACATTACCTGTACTGTTAGTTCTCGGTTATCTTTTATTATCAATAGCCTATAAAGGAAGTAAGAATGTCAAAATAATACAAAAAATTGCCTGATGAAGCAAAAAATTATTTCTGGTTTTTATAACAATAATCGTTTATGAGTCAAGAAAAGATGCTAACATACAACAATATAAAACCTAAAATGAATAAAAATAAAGATAATACAAAATTATGGAGGATTAAATGAAACAATCTATTTGCATAGTATTGTCGGTATTAATCATTATCCTTAACTGCGGTAAAAAAGAAGTGCCGAGTATTAATTTATCCGCCTGTAATTGGAATGAAATCAATCAATACCGGTTAATGATCAATAACGCAATTGTCGGTTCCTATAAGTTAATTTACAAATCTATCTCGGAACCGGTGATTGAAATTCAAGCCGTTACGGAAATAAAACAAGCCGCGAGTATCTCCCAAGATTCTGTAGTTTTATTATTAAGACCGAACAACTTAAAACCGATATCATCATCTAAAACATTATCAACCAGCGGTACGATAATTAAAAGTGAGATCAAATATCATAATAAGAAAGCATCAATTAAAGCCCGTTTGCCCCAAGGCGAAAAATCAATCGATATTCCAATAAATATTAATACCTACGATAACGACCAAGTAACGACCATATTACGTGCGATTGAATTAAATCCTAATGACGAGCGAGAGATAAATGTTGTAATCGGTTTAAGTGGAACGACAGTACCATTAAAAATAAAATTAGTCGGCGAAGATAAGATTAAAGTACCAGCCGGTGAATTTGACTGCAATAAATATAACTTATCCGTCGTCGGAAGAAATATTGATATCTGGTATGAGAAGGCGCTAACGAAACGAATGGTTAAATATGCCGATGCTCAAGCCAACATGATTATGGAACTTTTGCCGCAATAAAAATTTCAGAATTCGATTACCATTCTGGCTATTGGCCAAAATCCAAATTGTTTTACGGTTTTTATTTCTCGTTCATTATTCTTATAGGAATAAAACCAGATATTCTTTCTGTTAAGTAAATTTTGAATTTCTAAATACGCGGATAGACACCAATTTTTATAGATGAACTTATGGTCCCAGCGAAAATCGAACCGTTGATAACTCGAATATCGTGATGAATTTAATAACTCGTTATTATCAATCCACCTGTGTGGCAGGAATCCATTGTTTCGGCATGTAAGACCTGCCACCAAGATAACGAAAACGCAATCCAATATTAGCAATTGCTGGTCCAATAACTCTTTGACTATCATTTTGTAATTGTTTTCCCCATAGGGCTAAATATTACCTCTTGATAAAAGCGATTGATTTCCTAAATTGCTGACTCAACAATTCTGACCATCATTTTTAATTACTATCCCCAAAATGCTACATAAAAGTATAGGATTTTCAGAATTAAAGACCCAATAATCCTGCCCGCTATTTTCTAATTGCCTTTCAAAAATATCTCTCTATAAAAATAAATGATTTCCTGAATTACTGACCCAACAACACTGACCATTATTTTTTATTTGCTTTTCTAAAAGTGCTAAATATTGTCTCTTAATAATAGAAGTAAATGTGTTCCTGAATTATGGACACCATAACCCTAACCATTATTTGCTGAATGATTTTCTCAACTCCGCTCATGTTGATTCTGCCAATTACTTATACATTGACGACTATATTTCTGCCAAAACCGCCACTTAAACCAACTCAAAAATTTTCTCTACCCATACTTTTCAAAGCAACTTTTTCACCCGTTTTTCAAGTAATCTGGAAGGCTGTGGAGGGGACTGTAGTGGATGTGCATAAATTAAATTAAAACACTCTTTTCTTGTCTTAAAAGCCTTTAATCTTATGATAAACCCATTATCCGTTGCTTGTTAATTTTACTTTCTATATTTACAATAATCAATCTATCCATTTTGACCAATCTTTCATACACTTTCACTTCTACCGCTCACATCCCATTGTTATCAAGTAATCCCTCTTGTTAACTGAAATAATCTTGTAAGATTATATGCTAAACATATAAATGTCCACTCACAACTTACCTTCGCAAGTCCTCGC
>CAYYPG010000099.1:0-6088 GCA_964473505.1 uncultured bacterium
ATACACCAAAAAGCGAGCCGTTGGTTTAATCCCTTGTTGTAATGCCATCATTACTCGAAAGATGTGATCTCGGAAAAATTCAAAACCTACAGTTTAATCCCTTGTTATAATGCCATCATTACCAGGTTATAGCGGGTTTCGTATTTCAATTTTTGATCCTTTCCTCTGACCACTGAATAATAAGCGATTGGTGGTGGCAGAGCATTGCTCCTTAGTAAAGTAATATTTGATTCGATACATTAAGTATTGCAAAAAAGACTAAAAATTCACTTGATTTTTCCGAATTAATTTCATCAATGCGTTCCAGTGGTCTGGTGAAATGCAGGCTGTTTGTTGTAACTTTTCAAATCTGTTTATTCCTTTTATGGTGGCACCATGTACCTGGGGCTAGATCTATATTAAAAAAAGAAGTTGAAATCTCTCAAAAGCGCTCGAAAGACGCGAAAGACCCATAAGAAAGTATCAACAAATTTGCTTGTGGATTTCATATCCTTTGAGCCGATATTGACTTTGTCAAAGTTTTCCAGAAGTGACGCAGGATTGATAAAAAACTACAAAATTGCTTGTAGACTTTGTGTTCTTTAAGCCAATATTGATTTGTCTGAGTTCGGCCAAAACTTTAATTGACATCTACAATAAATTTTTTATAATACTCCGATGACACAGAAAAAGAATCAACAATTTCGGGTTGCTAAAATTAATATCTTAAAATCAGTTGCCCGACGACCTAAAGGCTTGCTAAGACCAATTAAAATTCATCAATCTAAAAATGTGTATTCTCGAAAAAGAGACAAACATATGTTGGAAAAAGAAAAACAGCAATTTATTTCCTGATCAAGACAGATTTTTATGAACCGAGACGAAGCGTATAAATTAGTTGTCTCCATGGTATCAAATAAAAATCTTATAAAGCACATGTTAGCTACTGAAATTTGTATGAAATATCTTGCGCGACATCTTTCCGAAGATGAAAATGAATGGAGTTTAGTCGGATTATTACATGATTTAGATTATGATGCAACTGTAAATAATCCTGAAGACCACAGTTTAATTACCGCAAAGATTTTACAAGATAAGGGATTAAGTGATGAGCAGATTGAGGCAATAAAAGCTCATTGTGGTAAAGCAAGTCTGAATTCCAAAATGGCTAAAGCCCTGTTTGCGATAGACCCAGTCACAGGTTTAATTGTTGCTTCGGCGCTAATGCATCCAGAAAAGAAAATATCAAAATTAGATAAAGAATTTATCCTCAGACGCTACAAAGAAAAAAGTTTTGCTCGAGGTGCCAACCGGGAGCAAATTGCCAGTTGCTCGGAATTAGGACTTACATTAGATGAATTTATTGAAATCTGCTTAAAGGCAATGACTGAAATTGCTGAAGATTTAGGTCTATAACTATAGCAAACAGGAACAGTTAAACAATGACCAAAGTTAACTTTATATTGAGCACGACAAAATATAGTGAACAAGTTAATGACGGAAATTGCATCCGCTTTAGGTCTTTCCAATACGGCTCATATGATATATCAAAAATAATGACTGAGATTGCTAAAGATTTAGGCATATAAATATGGCGAACAAGAACAGTTAAACAATGACCAAAGTTAAATTTATATTGAACACTACAAAATATAGCAAACAAGGAAATGACGGAAATTACATCCGATTTAGCTGGATTCAATATGACTCATATCATATATCAAAAATAATGACTTTAATTATTTCAGATTTAGGCATATAAAAATGTCTCCCCTCAACAAAAAATACACAAAAGCACCTGCAGTAAAGACATTTCAGGATATCATTTTTACCTTGCAAAAATTTTGGGCAGAGCAGGGTTGTCTTATTTTTACGCCTTATAATTCTGAAGTTGGTGCCGGCACATTTAATCCAGCCACTTTTTTAAGAGTTCTGGATAAAAAACCTTGGCGTGTCTGTTATATCGAACCATCCAAAAGACCACGCGATGGTCGCTATGCCCAAAATCCTTTACGAGTTCAACAATTCTGGCAACTGCAAGTTATTCTAAAACCAGTCCCGATTGATATTCAAAACATTTATTTGAAGAGCATCGCTCATCTTGGTATCTCGCTCAAAGATAATGATATTAGATTTATTGAAGATGATTGGGAATCACCGACATTAGGCGCATGGGGACTTGGTTGGCAAGTTGAACTTAATGGTATTGAAATAACTCAATTTACCTATTTTCAACAAATTGGTGGGTTAGACTTAGAAATTATTCCTGTTGAGTTGACTTATGGATTAGAAAGAATCGCAATGTTTATCCAAAATCGTAATTCTATTTTTGATATTAAGTGGAACAACGATTATACCTGGGGTGATATCTATCGTCAGAACGAAATAGAGTTTTCGAAATATAATTTTGAATTGGCGGATGTCCAATTCCATCTGAACCTTTTTGAGAAATATGAACAGGAAGCAGAAAGACTTTTAGGCCAAGGTTTAGTTTATCCTGGATATGACTGTGTTATTAAGTGTTCTCACATTTTTAATGTCTTAGAAGCAAGAGGCGCAATTTCAGTTTCCGAGCGCGCAAATTATATTGCTCGCGTCCGAAAATTAGCCCGCAAAGCCGCTCAAACCTATATCCAAAGTCAGGAAAATAATCAACAATAAAAAATCCAAAACTTATCCCGTAATTGAACTTGTTAAATAATTTTGATACGCCAGAATAATAAGACTGTTATGTTGAATATCGCGATGAATCTAACATTGAAAATTGCTTTAAGGGTTAGAGCGGTATTGCAAAACAAAAATCTATTTTGCTGGAAGTAGCGTCAAGATTTTCGTGTAAATTGGTTTTTCTGCCATAGATATATTCCTCTTTCTACTTAATTATATTTTAATATGTTAAAACATTGAAAGAGATATACCTTTTCCTTTAACATATCAATACTAAGTTTACTTAACATATAATATACTACCTTCTCATCAACTTATAATAAAAACATTAGAAGATTCTGCTGTAACTAACAATTTTGTAGATATCCATTTGTGTTAAAAAATTTTTAGATCTTTCTGTACCTTAACCTTATCGTGAAAAAAATTTACTCTGCGTGTTAGATTTAATGTCTTGACATCGGACAATTATTTAATTATCTTATCATCCTATGAAAAATATAACATACTATACATCAGAATCCGTTACTGAAGGTCATCCTGATAAAATCTGCGACCAAATCTCGGACGCAGTTTTAGATGATGTTTTACGACAAGATATGTATGGTCGGGTTGCTTGTGAAGTATTTGTTTCAGTCGGTTTAGTGATTGTCGGCGGTGAGATAACAACTAAAGCATATGTTGATTTACCCGTATTAGTTCGAAACTTATTAAAAAATATTGGTTACACTAGTACTAAATATGGACTAAGTGCAGAAAATTGTGCAATCATTAATATTATTGGTCGGCAATCACCGGATATTGCTCAAGGTGTTGATATTGGTGGTGCTGGCGATCAAGGTTTAATGATTGGTTATGCCTGTCGGGAAACCAAAGAACTAATGCCCTTACCAATAATGTTGGCACATAAATTATGCAAGCGGCTTGCGGATGTACGCAAAAAACGCATCTTAGACTATCTTGGTCCGGATGGTAAATCTCAAGTTACCGTGGAATATGAAGGCGGTATCCCCAAAAAAGTTACCCATGTAGTGATTGCGGCTCAGCATACTGAAGATATTTTAGATAAGACCGGTAAAAAAATTACCAAGAGAGCTCGAGAGGAAATCATTGAAACCGTTGTTCTACCTGTCATTCCGAAAAATCTTTTAGATAAAAACACAAAATATTATGTCAATGAGACTGGTAAATTTGTCATTGGTGGTCCACAATCGGATACGGGTATGACTGGTCGTAAGTTAATTGTTGATACTTATGGCGGAATGGTACGGCATGGCGGCGGTGCGTTTTCTGGTAAAGACCCATCAAAAGTCGACCGCACCGCTTCGTATTTTGCTCGCTATGTGGCAAAAAATTGTGTTGCTGCTGGTATCTGCGAAAAGATGGAAATCAGTCTTGCTTATGTTATCGGCATACCGTACCCACTACATATTGGAGTAAATACTTTTGGCACCGGAATAATTCCCGACCGAGAACTATTAAAGATAATTAAAGAAATTTTCGATTTTACCCCTTTGGGTATGATAAAAAAACTCAACTTACGACAACCAATTTATCTGCCAACTGCCTGTTATGGTCATTTTGGGCGCGAAGAAGAAAATTTCACCTGGGAGAAACTAGATTGCGCCGATCTTATCAAAAAAGCTGTTAACGAGAAATAATTGCCCGGTCCAAATTTTGGACTATTTTACTATCAGTGGGTCGCGATTTAGGTTACGATTGTATCGCATCACGAATAGCCGTGGGCTAATAACAATTATTTAATGATATTTTTTCAAAACTATATTTAAGAAAGAGGTAAAACAAACTATGGATTTTGATATTAAAGATATTAAATTTGCTTCAAAAGGAAAATTAAGAATTGAGTGGGCAAGCCGATTTATGCCGGTTTTAGGATTGATTCGTCAACGGTTTGAAAAAGAAAAACCCCTCAAAGGAATTAAAGTATCTGGCTGTCTTCATATTACTTCAGAAACGGCTAATCTGGCAATCACCTTAAAAAATGGCGGTGCACAAGTTCGATTATGCGCTTCTAATCCCTTATCAACTCAGGACGAAGTTGCTGCCAGTATCGTTAAAGATTATCAGATACCGGTCTTTGCGATTAAAGGTGAAAATCGAAAATTATATTATCAGCATATTGAACAAGCATTAGAACATAAACCTGAAATAACAATTGATGATGGTGCCGATTTAGTTTCTACGCTCCACACTAAGAAAAAGGAATTTTTGAAATCAGTTATTGGGGGCACCGAAGAAACCACCACCGGTGTTATTCGCTTGAAAAGCATGGAAAAAGATGGTGCGCTAAAATATCCAATTATTGCGGTTAATGACTCTCAAACTAAGTTCTTATTTGATAACCGTTATGGCACTGGACAATCAACTATAGATGGCATTTTGCGAGCAACTAATTTTCTCTTTGCCGGTTCAACGGTAGTTGTTTGTGGTTACGGTTGGTGTGGTAAAGGCGTTGCAAGCAAAGCCCAAGGATTAGGAGCGAATGTTATTGTTTGTGAGGTCAATCCAATCAAAGCCCTGGAAGCTAAAATGGATGGATTTTTAGTAATGAAATTGATTGATGCTTGCATTTTGGGTGATTTATTTGTTACGGTAACTGGATGCGAATCAGTAATTGCTAAAAAACATCTACTAACAATGAAGGATGGAGCAATCATCTGCAACTCAGGACATTTTGATGTTGAGATAAATAAAAAAGATCTGGCAAGTATCACCAAGAAAAAAAGATTAGTTCGCCATTTTTGTGAAGAGTATGAACTCAAAAATGGCAAAAAAGTCTATTTATTAGCCGAAGGCCGATTAGTTAATTTAGCATCGGCTGAAGGTCATCCGGCAATGGTAATGGATATGTCATTTGCTAATCAAGCCTTATCAGTAGAATATCTGGTTAAAAAGGGCCGAAGTTTAGCAAACAAAGTCTATAAACTACCTGAAGAGCTTGACCAAGAAATTGCTCGATTAAAATTAAAATCAATGGGTATTACAATCGATAAATTAACTCCACAACAAATAAAATATATCTCATCTTGGCAGTTTGGAACTTAAAATATCCTAAAATAAATAATTTGATTACAATGGCAAGAAACAAAGTATAATCAAATAAACAAGCAAAAGAATCATTTCTTGGTATCTATCATTCCCTTGTAATTCTAAAAGAGCTATTGTCAATGTTTGTGGAAATTTATTATAGTTAAGCATATCTTTTTTCTTGCTGCAAGATTCCATCAAGCTGTTTTTGTTGATACACGATTGATGTAACCAATTCCAGATAACTTAACCGCAACCATCCGTTCTCTAATCTCAACATTATCTATAATTACTTATAAAATATATCCACCCCCTCAAAATTTTTCTTCTTTGTTTGGCGCCAACTCCATAGATACTCTACTTAAAAGTAGAGTTAATTTTATGCCCAATAATTGGG
>CAYYPG010000100.1:0-5999 GCA_964473505.1 uncultured bacterium
GAAGTAGCGGATCTGAGGCTCTGTCTTTCTTCCACACTAAATGGTTAAGAGCCAATTAAATTTCATAAACTGTATAGTATGAGTTGGACCGATTGCACGGTTTTCTTGACAAAACATTTAAAAATCATTAGTCTTCACCCATGAATAAAGTTAAAACCACACCCATTTTATTTTTATTGGTCTTACCGACAATTTTAAATTCAATTCCGCTCAATGAAAGTTTTACGAGCACGACTTTTCCGCCTTTAGGTTGGAGAGTGATAAATAATGATGGTGGCACAAAGACTTGGGAAAGATACACAACCGACTTTTATTCTTCACCGGCTTGTGTTTCGTCAAGATATGAAAGTAGTACTTTGCGTAATAACGATTGGTTGATAACACCAAAGTTAAAATGTAGTGAGACGACTTTTGATACGCTTAGATTCTGGTATCGGAAATCAGGTGTCGGTAATCCTGAAAGTCTTGAAGTATGGTTATCTACTACCGGAAACAATGTTAATGACTTCACAGTTATGCTTTGGGCAAAAAAATTTACCAACACCAGTTATACGCTAAAAACTATTTCCTTGGATTCATATGATGGCCAAGAGATATATATTGCATTTGTAAATAAAGGTCTTTATGGCTTTAGAATTAATCTTGACAATATTACTGGACCGGAGATTAAAGAAATTAGGGATGTTGCAGTCGATTCCATTATAAAACCAGGCAGTTCTTTTGTGATGCGACCTTGGCGCACTGGCTTTCCGCCAAAAGCACGGATTAAAAATTATAGTAATATGATACAAAGAAATATTCCGGTTATCTGTTCAATTGTGGGGCAAGGTTCGGTTATACATTTTGCAGATGTAAAATATCTTGATAGTCTTTTAATTGATAGTGCAAAGATAATTACCTTTGATACCTTTGTGCCCGTAGTTCCCGAATTATGCACGATTAAAATTAGAACAAATCTTTCTGAGGATACTAATTCATTAAACGATCAAAAATTCCTAGCAACTCAAATGATTAAACCATATTTTACCGGCGGACCAGATGCTGGTTATTCATATTGGATTGACTCAGATACTACGACAGGTCCAATTTATAATTGGGTTGAAATTTCAACAACTGGGACAACTTTGCCCACGGGCGATGTGAATGTATGCGGACCGGTTCCAATTGGTTTTACTTTTAATTTTTACGGCGAGCCGATGACCCATTTCTATTATTCAACCAATGGTTTCATAAGTTTTGATGCTTTATCCTCATCATATAATACTAATTCGTCAACACCGTCTCAAGAGCTACCTAATAATATTATTGCACCTTTTTGGGATGATTTGTTGACATTAAATGCTTATCATCAAACTTTCGGTTCTGCTCCTAATCGTTATAAAGTCATCCAATGGCGAAGTGTTATATATCCCGGGGCATCAAGAGATACTGTCATCTTTCAGATAATTCTTCACGAAAATGGCGAGATAATTTTTCAATACCATCGTTGTCAAAATCTTTACAATTTAGGTCTTGGTCAATCAGCAACAGTTGGGATTGAAAATCGTAACGGCTCAACTGGTCTGCAATATCTATATAACGGTGCACCCCAAGGAAATTTGTTAAGTGCGGGTCGGGCGATTCGTTTTTTCCGATATTGTCATGATGTTTCCGTAGCCTCAATTCTGATACCTTCTCAGATTAGCTACTACGATACGATTGTGCCCAAGGTTCTTATTAAAAATCTCGGCACAAACACTGCATCTTTTCCGACATTTTTAAGGATTAAAAATGATAATGATGATACGGTATATGTTGATTCAATTGGAATTATTAATATGGCACCAGCAACCGCATGCACAGTCAATTTTGAAAACTGGATTGCTAATCAATTCGGTCAGTTTTCTGTTACTTCCTGGGCAGCATTAGATTCAGATTATATCCGAAGCAATGATACCGGCTACAAAAATATTGTGGTAAAGCTTCCTAGTCCAACTTTATTATTGCCAACTAATAATTTTTATACTAATAATCCTAATTTGACATTTGACTGGACTGATATTAATAATGTCACACGATATAATTTTCGAGTTTTGAATTATCTTGATACGATATTGTCTATTTCCGAGTGTGGACCGATTAGTTTTCGCGAGGGAAGCTATTATTGGCAAGTGCGCGCCGGAACCGAAAATTACTGGGGAGATTGGAGCGATTCGTTTAAGTTTACTGTTGATACAACACCACCACCAGTGCCAATATTATCCAGTCCGATACCCAATTGCACACTTGCTTTAGAATCTCCCGAGTTTATTTGGCGCCGTAGTTTCGGTGCTTTTGAATATCATCTGTTGGTAATTAAAGCCGAAGATACTTTGCTGAATATATTGACTTCGGACACTTCTCATTTACCTAATCAACCTTTGCCTGTAGCAAGATATCGCTGGTCAGTTAGGTGTCGTGACCTTGCTGATAATTGGTCAGATTTTGCTTCATTTTGGCAGTTCAATGTTCAATATCCAATATGGCAAAGGAAATCCGACCTTCCTGATAGTAATAGTCTTAGGCCAGTAAAAGATGGTGGTTGTCTTGCTAGTAATGACAATAAAATTTATGCGTTAAAAGGAAATAATACTCAAGACTTTTATGTTTATGATATTGCAACTAATCGCTGGCATATTAAATCACCAATGCCATTTTATATTAGAGATTCAATTCCAATAAAAAGAAAGGTTAAAGCCGGTGCCGCATTAGTTTATGCTAATGGTGTAATTTATGCCCTCAAAGGAAATAATACTAAAGAATTTTGGAAATATGAACCCAATGGAGACTCTTGGACTTTTTGTCAATTAGTACCTTCGATAAAATCTTTTAAGGATGGTTCGGGTTTAACTTTTCATAATGGAAATGTTTATTGTCTGGTTGGCGGAAGTAAAGAACTTGAATTTCTTAAATATGATATTGGTCAAAATAGTTGGCAAAATCTTGCTTCTATGCCTTTAGGTATTCATAACCGAATTTTTAAGTCGGGTAGTTGTCTTGTTTATGGTGGCAATAATAAAATCTATTGTCTTAAAGGCAACGCCAAATACAATGAGTTTTATTGTTATGATATTGATGCCAATGCATGGACAGAAAAGGCAAGGCTACCTTATTTACCTGATGGTAAAAGATATAATGTAAAAGCTGGTGCTGCTCTGACTTATGATGGCCGAAACACAATTTATGCAATTAAAGGAAATAGATGCCAAGAACTTTGGGCTTACGATATTTTATCCAATCAATGGCATTTTCAAGATACAATTCCCAAGCTGAACAAAAGAAGTCTTCCAGGAAATGGTGCGGGATTAACTTTTGCTAATAATCGGGTATTCATAATGAAAGGCAATCGGACTCGAGAATTCTGGGCATACATTCCACAAAATATCATTAAAAAAGACTTTAAGTTAAAAGAACAGGATATTTCATCAAGTATGATGGAGCTTAAGCAATCAGTAGCACTGCAAGTAAGTAGTCCGCTAACGAACATAAGAAAAATTATTTATTTTTCCGACAAGAAAGTAAAAACGAGGCTTAATGTATTTGAGGAATCAAAAATAGTTTCAATTCGAATATATGATGTTCAGGGACGGTTAGTAAAATCAATGAGCGAATTAATTTTCCATAACAGTTCGGATTTAGAGTTATCATTAGATGGATTGCCCAAAGGTATTTACTTTTTAGTGATTTCACGATAACATTTTAATATAATATTGATTACACGATATAGCTTGAGAACTCAAAAAGCCTCCAAGCACACTAAATGTTATGCCAAACTTGATTTTTATTCGATACAGATTACCAACCATTACGGTTAAAAATCAGAATGAAACGCTATTTAAAGTTATTTCATCTTGCTACGCATTGTAGTGACAGAGAAGAAGTTTCCAATTTTGTAGGTTAGTTTGAAGTTATGAAAGAATTGGAGATTTTTAATGTACTATTATGAACCTATTTTGAGAACAAAATAATTCGCTCAAAAAGGGAATGGATGTAAAATATTACTGTTTGGTCTAATCAGAATAAAATGGTCTTTATTGACGACTTGTGTTTCATTTCCGTAAATTTTTAGCGGATTTTAGTAAGTATGCAAAGAAATCAATTTGAAGAATTCGTTATTCAAGCCTTACAGGATTTACCAGAATATTTCAAAGAAAAATTAGAAAATGTCAGTATTATTATTGAAGATACTCCGTCTTTAGAAATTCAAGAAAAGTTAAAAAAAGGAAAATTTGATATCTTAGGACTTTACCAAGGAATTCCTTATCGCAAGCGGGGTTTTTGGTATGGCAATACTTTACCGGATAGAATCATTATCTATCAGAAACCTATTGAAAATCTTGCTAAAACTGAAGAGGAAATTAAAGATTTAGTTCAAAAGGTTGTAATGCACGAAATTGGACATTACTACGGTTTGTCCGAAGAGGAATTAAGAAAAGCCGGAGTATAAATGATAACTGATAGTTTAAGATATAAATAGAAACTTTAACCAAGTCCATATGGGCTAAAAAGGCGTAAGCGAATATGTTGTTTTTTTCTTATGAATTTTTGCGTCTCCGCGATGTTTTTCCCGAACTTTCTAATTACACTACATTAAAAAATGACCGATATGGCTGGTTTTGAATTTTGGAAGTATAAATGAAATATATTCTAAGCAAGAATATAATTTTACGCTATTACTGAAACACCGATATGGCTGATTTGGATTTTGGGGATATAAATGATAAATATAATAAAATATAAACCGAAATTTTGAGAAATTACCGAATAAGTTTGAGTCTGTTGAATATTTTAGAATCGTAATTTTTATGTAAGGAGGTTTATTATGGCTAAGTTCATTGCAACCACAATAATTGGCCTTAGAAAAAATGGTCAATGTGCAATGGCAAGTGATGGTCAAGTCACTTTTGGCGACACGATTGTTAAAGAAACTGCTAAAAAGGTTCGGAAGGTCTACCACAATAAAGTCTTGGTGGGTTTTGCTGGTTCTGCGGCGGATGCGTTTACTTTATTTGAGCGCTTTGAAAATAAACTTGAAGAGTATCATGGCAATCTTTCGCGAGCAGTAGTGGAATTAGCCAAAGATTGGCGCCAAGATAAAGTCTTACGCCGGCTTGAGGCTCTACTGGCAATTCTAGATCAACAAAATAGTTACATTGTTTCCGGCTCAGGAGATGTCATAGAACCAGATGATGGGATTGTTGCTATTGGTTCGGGTGGTCCAATTGCATTGGCTGTAGCACGAGCATTAATTAAATACACAAATTTGGAGCCCAAAGTAATTGTTGAAGAAGCCATAAAAATCGCCGGGTCAATCAATATTCACACTAATCAGGAAATAACTATTGAGACTATTGAAAATAAATTGTTTTAGGTTTCTTAAGATGAGTAGCGAAGACAAAAAATTAACAATTGATATATTTTTGCAAATATAAAATTTACTAAAGCTTTATAGTGTTTTAACTAATTCCGAACATTTTTCGGGAAAATACTAAAAAAGTTCAGTTGTTTTCCAATTACCTACATATTACTTATTACTTAAATAAAATTGACTTAAAAGTTGCGACGAAAAGATTCTTTATTATATTACATAATGGCTTAATATTAATTCTTTGAAAAATATCCCCACTATAATCGTTAATCAATTAAAGATGTTAATAGTTCACAGGTAGAAAAAGTGATTTTAAAAGAGAAAAAATAATCATTACTATTCGGTGATTATGATACACTGCTGGAAAAATTCTTGATTGAGTTCGGCGACAGTTAATTTTCAAGATGTTATCATTAGAATACTTTTCGGCTTGTTGACCTGAAGATAAATGGTATGAAATATTAAGCCAAGATAAGACGAAGCGACACATTGACTTCTTTGTGAAGTAAAATAGAAGATATAAATTTATACTCCTCGGACAGGAAAGCAATAGTAATTATGGTAAATTTTTGAGGTACGAGATAACATAGATTTGATAGGGCTTGGAGGCACT
>CAYYPG010000101.1:0-5988 GCA_964473505.1 uncultured bacterium
GGGCTATGTTTTTATTTATGGGTAATATCATGGTTATGCTCGCATGGGGTTAAATGTGAAATTGTTTTTACGGTAGACAATGGTGAAGAGTTTGGCGGACAGTCATGGTTAAATGTCAAAGTACTCCGGAAGCTACTGGCCGGTTTTGGATGTCGACTTATCCAAAATCATAAAGGTCATCCAGAAGAGAATGCCCATTTAGAGCGGTCACATCGGATTGACGATAAGGAGTTTTATATACCGCGAGTATTTAATATCAAATCCAAAGCTGACTTATTATCTGAAGGATTAAAATACAATTACTATTATAACAATTATCGAGAACATTCGGCTCTTGACTACGAGATACCTGTTTGAGTATCTTAAAAAGCAGATGCCGGAGATTAATGATAAAATCCGATATGTTGTTCCGATAATGTTAGATAAAGTAGCCGTAGAATTAGGTCCTTGGAAGAGATACAATGTCTTGGCACAGCACCGGATTAACTCCTTACCCTCTTTACATTGCGCTCGTTTTTTACCTTCAAACGTTTTCCCTTGACTTGATAAACTTTTTTACCGCTTTGGTATTAGTTATGCTACAATTCAGACCATAAGCTATATCTGTGCAAAGAACGACTAAATTATCCTATTAAATAATTTTCTGGGCAGCTCTGTTTATTTTTTATCTTGGTTGATAGAAAGTAATTTCGATAATTAGCGTCATAAATTTACTAATTTCTCCAGAGATTTTTTATCTATTCACTTAAAATGCACTTAGTAATTTCGATTATTCGAAAACGTTTCCCTTGTTCATTGATTATCTCGTCACCGATAGTTTTTCCCAATAATGTCTGGGCAAACGGTGCCAAATAAGAGATAATACCTTTGGAAAGATCTGAATCCCAAGGTCCTAAAATAGTATAAGTCAGAATATTTTGCTCTTGGCTATCATCAAAAGGCATTAGTTTTACACTTGTGCCAATATTTACCTTGCTGGTGTCAATAGTATTAAAATCAATGACACGAGATTTAGCCAATTCTTTTTGAATCTGAATTACTTTATTCATTAAGCGGCGCTGTTTTTCTAAAGCCGCTTTATATTCATAGTTTTCTGATAAATCACCAAAACTTCGCGCCCGAGCAACTTCATTGGCGCAATTGGGAAGTTCTTGGGAAATGAGGCGTTTTAATTCTTGTTCTTTATTGCGGATGGCTGATTGGGTATTGTAGAGATAGTCGTCTTTCTCTTGAAAAAGGTCAGGAAATTTTTGCTGAAAGAGTGATTTAATGGCATCTAATTCTTCTGGATAGAGATTATTTAGCCGGTTGATTTTAGTCCATAAATCTTCAGCCTGATTAGATTCGAGTTCGACTAAGGCATTGCGGATAAGAGCATAATCTGAAGCAATTATTTTTTTTCGTACTACGGAAGCGTATTGTTTGGTCAGAACATTAGACGCAATATCTAAAAACCGTATTAACTCGGATAATGGATTGAACGAATAATTTTTTTCTTTAATTTTAATATCAGTCAACCACAAGAAATGTTCCGGATAAGTTTTATATTCGGTATCAATTTTACTGATGATTGCATGTCGCGCATTTTCATCAAATAAATTATAGATATTTTGCAAGATTCTTTTGTTGTTCTGACTTAAAAATAGTTTTGTCAGAATCGTAATGCCATCCGCGCGTTTAGTTACAATCGTTTTTAGCAAATCCACTTTGATACTTTGCACCGGCACACTATTTAAGCGCCCAAAAATTTCATTATCAGATAATCGTTCAATATCAATTGATAATTCTGGCTTAGGAGTAACGCGTTTCTTGGTATCTACTGCTGATTTCAAAGTTGATGTTTTTTTCTTGATTTGATTAATAAATTGTTCGATCTCCACATCGGAGATAAAGCCTTTTAACAATTGCCTAATAGCTGATGGTTTTAATTCGCAAATGGATTTTTTTGTTTCCTCGGCAGGGATGGATAATTCAGACAGTGTACTTGTTTTGTGGGTCGCTGTTAGTACATCGCGCTCGATAATGGCTTGAAGCGTTTCTGGTGATTCGTTGATTAATTTCTTTAACTGGTCTGGTTTTTTCGCTCTTAAAATATAGAAGTTATCTTGGGAAACGATTTGTAAGGACTTTAAGGCTTGTTCAAAGGTAATCGTAATTAAACCCCGATCATAAATTTCAATGGCTATGGTGTCTAACAAGAAATCGACTTTTTGGATTTCACCATAGCCATAACGGCTTGCATAGACCGGAGTTCCGGGTTCCAATCTGATTAGTTTGTTTAATGCAGATAATGCGGTATCTAAAGATTGATGTTCCGTAATGCCGGATTTTATAAGACACAAATTGAAATGGGGTTTATCTTGGTATAGTTGTTTATAACAATCGATAATCTTCGCTCGGATTTTTGGAGCAGTTTCAATATAACGCATAACCTTTTGAAAATGGGCTAATGCTTCCTGGTAGTGATGGTTTTCAATTAGATGTTCAGCAATGAAAATACTCATATCTTTTGCCAGAGATAATGTTTCTTGATTGATTTGAGAGAGATAGTCAATTGCTTCCCAAAACTCGTTTAGATTTAGTGGTTCAGAGAAACGGGTTAAATGTTCTAAAAATAGATTTTCCAAAGCTTGATATTGTTTCTGTTTTACTAAATGCTTCACTTGGCTCAAGAACGGTTTGTGAGTAGTCATGTTCTATGCTGTATTGTAGACATAAACATTAGGTTGCTAATTTCTATTGGTCAACAGGAAATAAGCATATCAATGCGAATAATAGATCATTTTTGTAAAGTATGTTCGATAGCTTGATATTGTTTCATTAAGTGTTTTGTTGAGATCAAGATTTTTTGAATAATTATTTGCTATTTTACTGTTTTACAAAAACATTGCGTTGTCGAGCACGGTTGGCTAATATAGAAATGAATGCATCAATACGATTATAAAAGCCTGTTTCCGCAGTTTGTTCATCAAGTCCGATATCAAGTAGAGGAATATTTTTTTCTTGGCTAATTTTATGTAATACAGATTGGACCGCATTACTTGTCATACAACCAAAAGGATGCAAAACAATGACACCATCAAAACCTTGTTTATGTGCCCATAATGTATAAGCAACAGTTTTTTTATCTTCACCACCAACATTATACTTCCAATAGGAATTTGCCATTTTTTCTAATGATTTCCATTCTCGTCGTCCGTATCTTATTGTGTGAAAACCAAGCCATTTATGGGCGGTTAGAAATGGATCGACCAGGATTCCTCTTTCTCCTAAAGTTTGAATCAGATTAAAATTGATAAAAGGTTCAATTACACAAAAAGATTCACCGACAATCTTTATTTTTAACAGTGGTCGGGTGAAATCTTTGGGTATTGCTGCGATTTCGTGTACAAATTGCTTTTTTAATCTGTGCATATCTTTAATCCTATCAGTATTATTCAAGACGGTCAAGTATTTTGTCAGAATTTTTGAGGTTTCACCTCGGTTAATTTCTAAGGGGCGGGTTTCTCGAGCTGTCTTTTCCATATATTCCATAATCGTTGACTTATGCCAAGTTTTCAAAAAAGCACGGATAATTGCATTGATGGCTTTGTGGTCACTATTTCTATTAAGTCTTTTCACTAACTGGTAGTGTTCTTTAATCCGACTCAAACTCACATCAATATGGTTGAATTTATAACCTAAATCTTTAACTATATAAGCATAGAGTTTACCAAAATAACCAAAGCGACAAGACCAAAAACCTGTTGTATGTAGTATTGTATCCGCACCCATTTTCATTGACATAATGATATTACCTAAGGTCAACTTAAAAGGAATACACATTGTTTCTGGAGCATGCTGGACACCGAGTTCCAGAGTTTTCTTATTAGGTGGTGGAGGAACAATAAGTTCAATTCCCAATTCCTTAAAAAAGGTGCGTAAAGGAATATAAATGTTACCCATATAAGCAAAAGCGGCTCTCATTTTTTATTCCTCGAGAGAATACAGCAAAGGTCTATAAATCTCATCCAAAATATGTTTTTATCGGTCATACCATAAATGAAGCGAAATCTCATTTGGCAAATATTTTTCCGCATTGGGCATTATGCTTCTCTTTGTTTATAGAGACACCGAAATAACTGACCGCCTTCCATATTTTTATGAGTATTGAAGAAGTTTTTTCCCCGAAACTTAATAATAGAGCACTTTGACATAGTCAATATTTGCACAAGCCAATTTCTTGAATTTTCTTTAGGGTTGGCATCTCTTAAGCATTTTTTAGAATTTTTTCATAAATACTAATTGAAAATTTAGTATTGTTCTCAATTGCATTTATCCGTTTGGTCGTAATGAAAGTTTTTTTGAGTGTTTTTTGACTAAATTATTAATCTTATCCGTCTCGTTAGAAAAACCGGCTCGTTGGATTAGTTCAATGAAAGATTCGATGCGCGTGGTTAATCCTACCGCAGTTGTGTGTTCATCAAAGAAAATGGTTAATGTCGGAATCCGATAGCTGGCTAATAACTCTTTTTTAATTATTTCTAACACCACGGATGCGGTTCCACAAGAAAAACTGGACGCAAAGATAATTCCTGAAACCAGTTTGTTTTCTAAAAGATACTTTGTACTATTGATAATATCTTGTTCGTAAAACCAGTGGACATCTTCAATTGATTTCTGGACACAATTCGAAGTTTGATTGTGATGATAATTGTTTGCGTTGCGATTTTGTATTGATGACAGACTAATTGTCGATGTGGATTGAATGTTGTTTACTACGGATAAACCCTCCAAATCCGAGTTTTTTTGATGTTTCTTTTGGTGTAAATTATTGAACCGTGGTATAACATCAATTGGCGTGATAACTTTTACATTAAGTTTTTCAATTAAGGAAATCAAACAAAGGCTGATATAAGCGTCATAAATAAGATATGGATGGCCAATTATCCCGATAGTTGGTACATGGGGTATGCTAAATTTTTCTGTTGGCAAATTATCTCTCTGGGCCCATTGACTTAGACCCAAACTTGTTTCGAATGGGGAATCGCTGGCGATATCATAAGCCTGCAGAATTTTTTTCTTATCCGAAGAAAAAAATTGACCAATTTCATAATAGGCATATCTCTGATTAATTTTCCGTTCGTCAATCGTCAAATCAATTATCTTTACAGAATCATTAAAGCACGCTCGAACAATATCCGGCAGTCCGATTGATTTCGGGCAGCCATATTTTAAGCTTTGTTTTTTGGGTAAGACGGGATTGGGAGTAGAGTTTTGATTTTGCCATAACATACAGACCATTCTGGGAATTAAAAGATAATCGCACCTATCTTTTAAGTAAGCACAATGGCCTAAAAAGGCTTTAACCGGAAGACAAATTTCTTCGGGTGCGATTTTTATACCTTCGGCTAAGATTTTTTTCGTGGTTGCTGGCGATAGAATAATTTCGCAATCAAGATTGGTAAAGAATTTTTGCCACATAGGAAAATGATAATAACTATGTAATGCCCGAGTGATTCCTATTTTACGCATCAGTTTTAAAGTATAAATCGTTTAGAAGTTTAAGTCAAGCCTGCAACTTTTATCAAATAAAGTGATTCCTATACATAAGCCAACTATGAATTATTTTAAGTCATTCTTCAGCCAGGTAGATGGTATACAGAACTAGAGAACTTAGAAAAAACATTAGACAATGAAATACAAAATGCCAACTATATACTGGATTGTATACTGCAAATAAAGAATATCTGCTTAAATCCAGTGGGTTATTCAAACTTCTTCCATCAGATTCTTTGTTGAAGAAAAAATAAGCGTACTCTCACAAAGTTAATGTTAGTTCAAAAGATACGAAATATTTAAGAGAATTTGCTGGCTTTTTTCTTATGAGCCTCAATGCCTCTTGAGCATTTTTTAGAATTTTTGCTCTTGTAAAATTGACGTGCCCGGGTACATCATGGCCCCCAATGTCAGTTTGCAACATATTTGATTTTACTCGAATTTCTAACG
>CAYYPG010000102.1:0-4992 GCA_964473505.1 uncultured bacterium
GGATCTAACGGATGCCTTTCAACTATTTTACCACACTTTCTGGTCATGAGCCAATTATCATTTTACGCAACCGAGGATATGGCAACGGCTACAATGTGCAGGCAATTTTGCGTTCGCGCGATCCCCGATTAGTTGTGTTAGATTCTTTTGGTGAATTCGGCGATAGTCTCTCTTATTATCAAGCATCCTCAATCCGCGATAAATTTCAAGTCCTGATTTATAATGCCAGTGTGCCCACACCTTCTACAGACAATGTCATTGTTTTCCAATATCAAACTGCTAATCGATTTTCCAGTTCGACCATTGGCATTCATTATCTATATGATGATTTATATCATCCCGCCTCAGCCGGAATTGTTTCCGGACGGGCAATTAAGTTTACAACTTCAGCCCCAATGACTGCAATTAAGACCGAATATAATCCCATTAGCAATATCACTAAAAAGTTATTTGCGAATTATCCCAATCCCTTTAAATCGCAAACTACGATTCGCTATGCGCTACCAAAGGAAAGCAAGGTTTCCTTACAAATTTATGATATTTCCGGTAGATTAATTCGAAATTTAATAAACCAATCTCAACCAACTGGTGTTTATACTATCAAATGGGATGGTAAAAACGAATACGGAGAAGATGTTAGTTCCGGAATCTACTTCTGTAAACTCCAAACTGATAAGGATACATGGCTCAAAAAACTCACGATTATTAAATAATAAGTAGTTGCCAAGAAGCAGTTCAATTACTCCTTAACCGCGATTTTGTTTACATTGTGTAGATTGGAATTTTCTCTTTTAGAAAACATTCAATCCAAAGAGATAAAATAACTAATTATAACAACTAACAATTAGTGAATAACCTTTAAATGGATACGCTACTTAATAACCGTAAAGCGAGCCAATAGATTATCTTTATCATCAACCTTTACAAAATAGACTCCGCTGTTCAGATGAGAAATTGGAATTTGAGATATATTGGATTGATTGGCTGGTATCATAAGGGTTTGCACAATCTGACCTAAAGAATTATATATGTTGAGTCTTGTTGTTTGTCCTTTAGAATGAGCATAATAAATAACTGGTGTTGCGGCAATATTAGGCATTATTTTTAGAGTATATTTTTGTTGAATATCTGATGGCATTGAATTCGCAATGCTCGTTGCCGTGAAATTTTCTACAGCATCAAAAACAAAATTACCATTTGACTCTAAACGAATATAGCGTACAGAATCGAACGAGACTGATGCTAAATCAAAACTGGCTTGGCTGCTATTAGCGGTGCCAATTTGTGTCCAAGAACCTTTCCAATTATTAGAAACTTTAACCACTGCCGATCCAGTTCCTGAAGACCGAAAGATAGTAAAATCATTGCCCGGAACATTTTGAATCGGTCTCCACATATCCAAAATAATCCATTTAGTATTATCTAACTGATAACCGACATCATCATGAACTCCTAAAGCACGAACCGGATAAGTTCGATTAGAACTTGGAGTAACAAATCGGGTTGAGACCATCCGCATACCAAAATTAGTTGGATTCGAAATTGGATTAAGTCGAATATTGATTGTGATTGCTGAATCCCTAGAATCTGGCACCGTAATATTAAAGGTCTTTTCTTCATAGCCCGGACTGCGAACTTTCAAAGTATATATACCAGGCAGATAAAACCGATGAAAATCACCATTAGTTGGTGAAGTATAACTGAGCCAATTTCGGGGTAATACCCAGATTTGAGCATACAAAGGTGATCCGGTGATTGAATCTGTTACGATTCCGTGAATGCCCTTACCGGCATTATGACATAAATACAACATTGCCTCACGATTTATATTAAAGGTTGGAACAATGGCAGATGCTGGTGGTGTTTTGATATTATGAACTTCAATCGTCCAACTTACCTCGCCTCCGATGCCATAACAATAATCTTTGCTTGAACCATTAATTAAATACATAATAATTGAACCTTGGCCATAAGGATAATTATTACCCCGTTGGGAATACCCTTGAGCCAAATGCCAAATTAAAAACTTTTCCGGCACACTGTCATAGTTTGTATAACTCCAAGGATTAGAAATGACACTATCACCAGCATGATAAGTTGTATAAATTACAAATGGCTGTTTAACAAATAATTCATAAAATGCGGTGGGTTCATTTTCACTAAAAGCATCCGAACCACAGGCAGTTTCATTACCCCACATCCAACCAAAATTTCGGTTCAGGTCAACTGACCGACCATTATACCGCGTACTGGAAACATAACCGTCAGGATTAACCATCGGCACTATCCAAATCTCCCGATTATTTATCAAATTAGTCACAGTGGCATTAGTTTGATAATTCGTTATGAGATATTTTATAAACTCAAAACAAACCGCCCAACCAATTTTTTCATCACCATGAGTAGCACCATCAAAATAGATTGCAGGCTCGGTTTGGTCAATCGCAACACTATCCGATATTTTCATTGCTAAGATTAATCGGTTATTATGACTAAATCCCAATGTTTCTAATTTACAAAATGATGAGTTGTTAATCGCAATAATATGCATCGTATCAACAAATTCAGTATAAGTAAGATACCGACCACGGTCAGCGCGGGTAAAGAAATTTTCATAATAGATACCACTAATGTTTTCTTGCAAGACTGTGATTTTATAACCTTGACGAGTTAATTCGTTAATTTTCTCTGGTGATATTTCAGCAATGCAGTAATCGCTTTGCACTTTATTAATGATAATGCCCATTCGGTCTAAATCCTTTGCTTGCTCCGGACAAACAATTTCAATGCGAACCAAATCTAAACGCGCAGGAACCAGCATCTCTTTTCGTGCTCTTTGTTCTCTGGAAAATTCGGATTCGCTCTTATTTAATATCATGTTAGCGAAACTTAAATTTAACCCCAGAAAGATTACTGATACTAATGATATTTTTTTCATTTTCACTCCTCAATACTTATTTTGATATTTTGAAACTAACTTCAACTTTATCTTTATCATCTCCATGTTCTCTATATTGTTTCTATTTATTAAATTATACCCCAAATTAATTAAATCTGTCAATTACTTAATAATGAAATCTCTGAAAAATGCTCATGAGACACCGAACCCTACAAGAAAAAACCAATAATAATGCTTCTGCATTTCATGCCTTTTGACCCAATATTGACTTTGTCAGAGTTCTTCAAAATTAATTATTTATTTTACATTTTATTATTTAATGGCTTACAATTTATTTTTAGGATTAAAACATTAGGTTTTTGGGGAGATTAAATATTTAATCGCCACAGCATAAAATTCAGCACGGAAGCGAAACTTACCCACAAAAAATATGGTATCAACAATATGCCGGCAGTAATCGAAATATTGGAAAAATGAATAATCGTCAAAAGAATTAATACCCAAAGCGCAATAATAACAAAGAAACCAGCAAGTTGCAACTTCAATCCAAAAAAGACTAAAGACCAAGATATATTTACCAGCAACTGGACAATAAATATTATTAACGCAATTCGAACTCGGGGATTAGAGAGTCCATAACGCCAGACCAAATATGCGGAAATTCCCATCAGTAAAAATAATATTGTCCAAACTGGAGCAAATAACCAATTAGGCGGAGTAAAACTCGGCTTTTTTAATGTGGCATACCAAGTGGAAATATTCGGAGTCGTAAAGATTGAACCAATAAAACCGGCTCCTTGACAGACAATAATACTTGCTAATAACTTAATAATATCTTTCATTTGACTCCTTTATTAATTAAGAATTTCGTTCTGATCGCCTTTTCGTATAGCTAACAACTGTCATGTATCCTTAATAAGAACTCTGAAAAATGCTCAAGAGACGTTGGGACCCATAAGAAAAAAACCATCAATTATGCTCCTGCATTTCATGCTTTTGAACCAATATTGACTTTGTCAGAGTTCTTTTAATCACAAGACAAATCCTGATTATTTCAAATGGTAAATTCAGGCTTCCAATTTTTACCACCCGATTAACTTAAATACCACGATAAAAAGTTGCGCAAATATCATGCTGACCGCAATTACTCCCAACCAAGGATGGAGAAATTGAAACCATTGAAGATATTTAGAATGCGCCTGTCGAATAAATCCGGAGATAATTGTTAGGCTTGCCAAAATAACAATAGTAACGGCTAGACCGCGATGGCCGCTCAAATGAAAATTTATTCCTTGATTTCGCATAACTAAATTTGCTTGCCAACCAATCAATCCGCCGGATAATATTATCGTATAAAATAATAACCCTAATCGTCGATGTTGTCGAAGCGGAAATGTCCAAGATTCAGTTTTCGTAAAGCCGATTGACAAATTCTTTATACCGAAAATCAACCCGATTAATTGCCACAATGGATGAATAAAAGCATACCAAGGCATAAGATATTTTAATTAAGTTCAAACAAAAGTCAATCCAGTCAAAATGCAATCGGTTTAACATATACTATACAGTTTATGAAAGAAATTAAATCATAATGGTTGTGGGAAACAGGTTATTCAATTAGCAGAAGTTAATTTTAAGAATAATGGGACAATGTGGAAACATATCCTTTAATTATATAATTATATTAAAAAGAGTAAAAAAACATTTTCCAATACTATAGTATATAAGTATACAATCTATATAATTTTAATAAGGAATTAAAAACCAGTTTTTGATTATTATAAACAAGCCACAAGAAGACTCCAAACTTGATTATAAGACACCTCTTAGGTGTCTTAAAAAAGTAGATGCCCAAGATTTCGTTAAATGACACTGATAAATGTTAGAGAAATTAGCCAATAGAATTAGGTCCTGATAGTAAGTAAAATGTCTTGGCATCGCACCATCATTTAGGAGAGAACCATTTTTTCCCGTACGATGTTTCTAATAGTTAATTATCCAATGGACATCAACATCCCTTTAATAAAACAATTAAAAATGCTGTCGCTCCAACACCAAATCGCAACTGAATCGACAACTATAAAACCGCAACT
>CAYYPG010000103.1:0-4922 GCA_964473505.1 uncultured bacterium
AAAATTAACGCCCAAGGTATTAAAACTAATAATAATTTTTTCATTGGATGCCTCCATAAGATTTCTTTTTCAATTTAATACATTTTGTTACGGCCATCAAAATAACATACATATTATATTAACTTTTAAATTATACATCAAAAAATTAAACTTGTCAATCATCAATGTAGAGAACTCAACAAGTCAATATTTGCTCAAGAGATTTTTCTTTTGAATCTCAGCGCCGTTTGAATACAATGATAAAACAATAAATTGAATTTGTCAAAAGATTATGCAATATGTCCAAAAGATGCGGGACAATTTACGAAATTTAAATATATAATGAATAAATGAACATGTGAAGCGGGTTATTAAAGTAGCACCGATTAATCATAATATAGTAAGTAAGAATGTACAAACAAATACAATTTAAGTACGAAAAATTTTGTTTTGATTATTATTATAATTATAACAATTTTATATATTTTTTATATTATATATTATAACAATAATAAAAGCCAATTAGCGCTTGACCAAGAAAAACCTTATAATTTTATCTTTAACCGCAGATATCCGATATTGATAATAAAGTCCTTTTTGTTTTACCGATTATGTTAGATAAAGAAATTATTGAATTGGACAAAAGATGTAGAGAATATTTCGGTACTGCACCAATTTTAACACATTGCATAAAGCATGTCAGATACAAGATAAACTATTATTGCATATTCATTTTTTTTATACTATATTTTTAATTAGGTGATTATATAAAAAATGAATTTACTAACTAATTACTAACTAAATGCATTTTTATTTATTTATATTATATAAAAAATGAACTTACTAACTAAACTAAATGCATTTTTATTTATAAGACCGAAAGTTAGTATCTATTGGAAAAAACATTGTTAAACAATATAATTGCAATTTTAGTAGGATACTTTCTGGGTTCAATCCTACCGGCTTACTTTTTATGTCGATGGATTAAACACGTAGATATTAGAACCATTGGAACTTTTAATGCGGGGACAACTAATCTTAAACATTCGGTTGGTGTGATACCCGCAATCCCTACTGCAATTTATGATACCGCAAAAGGCATATTATCAATGCTCATTGCGCAATATGGGCTAAAAACTTCATTACTCGTTGCCTATTTAAGCGGACTCGCTGCAACCTTAGGACATATCTTTCCTTTCTATCTTGGTTTTCGCGGTGGACAAGGTGCCGCAACATTAACTGGTATTCTATTATTTAATCTCTACAAAATATTTGTTGTTGGCAAAACTTTTCTTGTAATTTGGGATTTAATTGTGATTCTGTTAGTTATCGTAAGCGTTTGGCTTATTTCACGAACTCAAGAGTTGTTATCAATTACCGTCCTGCCTTTATTTATCTATTTCTTAATCATTCGGACACCGCTCAATTTGATATTAATAACAACTCTTATTATTGTAGGATATTTATTATATTTAGGCATTAAGAATATTATCCGTTTTCAACTTCTAAAAATTGATAGAGAAAAATATCCTGATTTGAGATTATGGCGAAAATTTCTCCGACCAGCAGCAATGATATTTCCTTTTCTCAGTTTTGGTCTTGCCAAACCGACTTTAATTACTTTGATTGGTGTAGTTCTGGCATTATTTTTCTTTTTAGATTTCTCCCGCATCCTTAGTAAAAGAGTTAACCAGTTCTTCTTAAAGGATGCTAGCACTAGATTTAAGATATTTAAAGAAAAGGAATCCTTACGAATATCTTCCATGACCTTATTTTTAATGGCTTGTTTTCTATGTTTTCTCTTATTTGAACAGAGAATTGCATTTACCGCAGTAACTTTCCTAATCTTCGGAGATTTGTCCGCAGTAATGTTAGGTTTAGTTTATGGTAAGACTAAACTTTTTAATAAAACTTTGGAAGGAACCTTAGCCCATTTTATGGCGTGTATTGTTTTAGGATATATAATTCACCTTTATTTACCAATTTCATTACTGACTATTTTGGTTGGCAGTCTTACGGCAACATTTATTGAGGTTCTGCCTATTGCCGTTGATGACAACTTATCTGTACCAATTATTGCCGGTGCAATCATGACAATTTCCTCTCGGTTATATTAACTTTTCTTACTATCACTTTGAAGATAATTATTAGCAAACTTATCTAATGGCACAATGTTAAGAATTCTATCCAAGTCAGAGTCTCTATAAACAAAAAAAGTTTATTATGAGAAGTTAATTATGCGCAAATAAAATTCGCGGTTTTACTTATTGAATTGAAAATATGGAAAACAAGACCCTGGATTCATAGTTTCTATTCCGAATAGAAGTTAATTATGCGCACATAAAAATTCGCAGTCTGTTTATTGAAAAGACAGAACATCAGGATTTTTGATTCATAGTTTCTATTTCGGATAGAAATATATATTTATTTTCATATATATATATATGTTTCCATTCCGACATAATATTATGTAAAATAACCCTCTAAAAATATTTTCCGAACGCACTCATTTATGAAGTAATCTGTTATCTGATTAGTGTAGTCTTTTACCTCCCAAATTAACCTCCATTATAATACCCGAGAAACGATTAAAGAAACTCATTATTAAATGCCCTTTTAAGTACTTATTTATAGATTCTTTTATATGGTGTGCTATCTATGGTTTTAAGCACATGATTAGAAGTAAAACCCAAAGTCCTTTTGAGCCTTCAACTGAATTTACTGCTCCGTATACCCAACTATACCCCTTAAAAACGATTAGTAGTTATTAGTTGTTAGTTATCAGAGATTTAGATGAAATTTACCCATTATTTAAACTCTATTTATATATAGAATTTTTGAGTTATTTATTTTCCAACTTAGTCTGGTAGGGCTTATTAATGCGTAGATTAATTAGGATTGGTCTTATTTCAATCTATCTGTCTGAGCCATTACTTGATGATAAAAATCTGTAGTTTGGATGGTCTTGGTAATACTACTATTTATGTTGAGTGCTACTAATGATATGCTGCTGGTTAGATGTAGAGCAAATTCTCATACTAACCGTAGCCTAATGTTGTTTCAGTGTGGCTAAATCACACTATTTGGTATTCAGTGTTTAAAATAGTCTTCACTACACTAATAATTACTCTGAGATAATATTTGATAGCAGATAGTATTCAGAATTTAATATCTCGGTAATAAAATTTTCAGGAAATATCATGCAAGGCAAAGCAAAAGCAACTCGTTTCTGCTACTAATCAATGTTATAAGACCCTGATTCAAGTTCATAATCCCAAAAGGAAATTTTTGCCAAACTCTCTATCTTCTATATCTCCTCGTAATATTATGGCACGTTAAATAATCCTCACAGTACTTTGCTATTGGAATTTTTAACAACTCAGCCGGTGTTTTTCTACCTCTATACCGATTCTTAAATTTATCGTTGAGGTATATACACCATTCGTTAATCATTGTTACTTTCATATATCTTCAAAGCAATTATACCTTTGGTTACCATATACTTTTCCGGGAATATTTGTTGGGACTTTGGTTACAATTTTCTAAAATGGTCATAGCCTCTTGGATGTAGTAAAATCTCCTGATTTTGCTTAACTAAAAATACACCTTTGCCTTTCTCAATTATTCCTATTTGAGTAATTTTTGTTCTTGTTATTTGTGAAGGTAGATTTTTATACTGGGAAGTAAACAATAACTCATAATCCTCACCCCCATTTAGTGCCAAAGATAATATTCGGTCTTTTTGTTCGGATGAAATATTTATGGTTTCTTGATGAATCGGAATCTTATCGGCAAAGATTTTTATCTTCACTTTACTTTCTTGGGCTAAATGATTGGCATCAGTTGATAGTCCATCTGAGGTATCAATCATTGCATTAATATATCTTTTAAGTTTGATTGCTTCATTAATTCTGGGTATTGGACAACGGTGTCTTTGAATAGAATGCCTAAATTCTTTTTGAGGCAACTTGTTTTTTAGGGCTAACCTGCCGGTTTCCGATAATCCACAATAGCCGGTAAGATATAAATATTCTTTAGGTTTAGCTGTTGAGCGCAGCTTAACATTTTGACTTACACCAATTGCAGTTAAAATCAGACCTAATTTAGGATAAGCGACTGTGTCCCCTCCGGCAATTTCACACCCAAACCTATTGGCAATACTTTCCATGCCAATATATAATTGTTTAAGTTGCTTTTGGTCTAATCGCGAAGGCAACAATGCAGAAATAAATATTGCTACCGGCCTACCGCCCATACTGGCAATATCAGATAAAGTGCCGCAAACTACTCTTTGACCAATCTCATATAAATTAAAATAGTCCAGCGAAAAATGGATATCTTCAAGATACGCATCAGTTGTAATTATCGTTCCATCGCTAAGTACACACGCATCATCACCAATACTGACCTTAACAATTTTGGATTTTGGAATGGGAAATATAAAATCCGAAACAAGACTTCGATCTCTTTTTTTCTTTTTGCTTTTAGTCGTTATTATACTTTTAATTAGTTCAATCGTTTTAGTTTCGCCTATATCAGATAGTCGCATAAAAATAGCATAATAGATTATTAGCGTTATGGCAAGAGTAATTTGAAAAATGTCTGGCAATGACAACGCCCTAAAATCCGAAATTTAACGCCTCTTTAATCTAATTATTCTCGTAACATTGGTTGCGTATTAAATACTTTTGGCGATATACAACTTTACCAGCAATTTTCGATCTCGGTACGGATTCTTATGCTTATAATACCCCCTTCATTATCAGTTTTTCCTAAATTTCAAAACCAATTATTTCTGGTTATAATCTCTTTTCTTCCGTAATTAAAAACTATGAGAAACAGGTGCTGTGCCAAGACATTGTATACACTCCAAGGACCTATTTCTACCGCTACTTTATCTAACATTATCAGAACAACATATCGGATTTTTATCATTAAATCTT
>CAYYPG010000104.1:0-4375 GCA_964473505.1 uncultured bacterium
TCTGGCTTGACAGAACTAAGAAAATCGGGTATTATATATAAGCGCGATAAATTATCATAAAGGGATAAAAGCGCACGCTAATTGTAACAGGACAACTGCGTTACTGAAAGTTTTAGAGGAAAAGTTAATTTTCCCCAGTAAAGTAAGTTCTGCAGTGGCGTTAAGATATATGACTAAAGCTATTAAACTTTTTCGAACCTTGTTACCTGATAATCATATCATCGGAAATAATCCGATTATAGGTTCCTTTAGTCTCCCTTTAAAACTTTCTTTCACTTTAAACGAGTCGGTGAAGAAAGTAGTATTAATATGACTCGAAAAGAAATCACCAGATTTGCTCAAGCATATCTGAGTGTAGGAGCAAAAAAATGAGTAGCAAGCTCTATGTAGGTAACCTACCGTTTTCCGTAACGGATACGGAACTCAATACAATGTTTGCCAAGTATGGCACAGTAATTTCCGTAAATATTATTACGGATAAATATACCAACCGGTCACGGGGTTTTGCGTTTGTTGAGATGGAAACGGATGAATCCGCCCAAAAAGCAATCGCCGAATTAAACGATACCGAAATCGATGGTAGAAAAATTGTCGTGAATCAAGCACGACCGCAAGAATCACGACGCGAACGCTCATTTGGTAAACGCGGAGAACGGTCCAACCGTACTCGACGTTGGTAATTATTAATTATTACTAACCTATATCGCGGGTCTTTATAGACCCGCGATTTTTTATGTAGATAGAAAACAATAACAAATTAATTTAGGGGGCATTTTATAAACCGATTTTATAAATCAATAATAGATCAAAATTAAAGTGTATAAGTGGATAAATTATAGGGCAAGGACCAACAAGTCTTTGGCTTTCTCTAATTATGAGTTAAATCTCTTATCTTTCAACACTCCATTAGGTTGAATATTTGCACAAAGAAAAGTTTTTTGATTTCAAAGAAAGCAAAAACTTACGGAGTATGCGACCTACTTATACGCTTAATCAGATAACATATCATTATAACACGGATAGACCGGGGATATACGAAGGGTGAAGGATTGGTATTAATTATACGCTTATCAGATAACATTACCTTATAACGGTGGCGTCACGAATAATACAGGGAGAAATTCTATCTTGATAATTATGCGCTTATCAGACAACATTTAACTGTTTTGGATTTTTTGAGATATATATTTTAGCCCTACCCAGCTCTTGCGAATTATTTAAGAAATTGAAGAAAATATAAAATAATATTTTTAGCAAAGTCCAATAAATACCAGGTAAATTTTTATAAATTTTATATCTTTTATAGTTTTTTATACATCTTTGTACTCTCTATAAGTCTTTATGAATTCTTATAACTCTTGTGACTTTTTATAATTTGTTTATATATTCTTTTTTACTCGCTATGACTTCTTATAAATCTTTTATAGATCTTTGTAATATTTATCACTACCTATAACTCTTTATATCTCTTTGTAACTCTAATAATTTTTATAACATTTTCGGAACTCTCTTAACTTTCTATGGTTTTTTATAATTTGTTTATATATCTTTGTAACTTTCTATAACTTTCTGGAACTCTCTATATTTTTGGGCTTTTTGTAATTGTTTATGACTTCTGGTAACTCTTTATATCTTTTTATAGTTTTTATACATCTGAACAATTTTCTATGACTTCCTTATGACTCTCTATATTTTTAGCTTTTTGTAATACTTTATAACTTATAACTCGGTTTCAATATCTGGCGAAGTCAGCAATAAAAGTAATTAACTGGCTGATTTACCGTTTTATAAGCTTAAACACCCCTAATTTTTTATTATCTGCTTTGAGCGTTAAAAAGTAGATGCCGGATTTTAGATTCTGGATGTTCTCGTCATTCAAAATTAATTGTGAGGAAGAAGAAACTGTGTTCGAGTAAAGATGTGTGCCTAAAGAATTATATATGGAAATATCAATTTTTTTTTCATGGATCCCATTGAGTCTTAGAACAATCCGGTCCGTAAAGAAGGTATGGGATTTAATTTTGAAATCTTGAATTTTTAAACCGGATACTTCGCTAATATCTGTGGAGGGCGCAGAAAATTTCAATATATAGGCATCATAACTTCCAGCATTAGTTGCCTGATAATATGCGTTACCACCTGAATTATAGGTTGGGAAATTAGTTGAAAGAGTAAAGCCAGTTAAAAATATATTACCTGAGCCATCAGTTATAATTGACATACCATAATCTGTACTCGTTCCACCATAATAAGTTGCCCATTCTCTTATACCTGAGTTATTAAATCCTAAGATAAAAGCATCGTGGATACCAACAAGAGTTGCTTGATAATAAGCTCCGCTACCTGGATTGTAAGTAGGGAAATTAGCCGAGAGGGTATTGCCGGTGATAAATATTTTGTCTGAATTACTTATGGTAATTGAGCGGGCAATATCGCTGGCGCTTCCGCCATAATAAGTCGCCCAAGTGCGAATGCCATTGTTAGTAAATTTCAGCACAAAGATATCATCACCGCCAGCAAGAGTTGCTTGATAATAAGCGTTGGCACCAGCATCATATGTTGGAAAATTGGATGAGGAAGTATTGCCGACAACAAAGATATTACCCGAATTATCAACAGCAATTGCTCGACCATAGTCATTAGTACTACCACCATAATAAGTCGCCCATTCACGCACGCCGGTATTAGTAAATTTTAAGATAAACACGGTTCGATATCCTAAAATACTTCCTTGATAATACGCACCACTACCAGGATTATGAGTCGGAAAATTATTCGAACGCGTCATTCCGGTAACGAAAACATTACCAGCAGAATCAGTGGTAATTGCATAACCGTGGTCTTCATCGGTGCCACCATAATGTGTTGCCCATTCACAAATGCCCGAATTAGTGAATTTTAAGATAAAAGCATCAAAGGAACCAGCATTAGTTGCTTGATAATAAGCATTCCCTCCTGGATTATAAGTAGGAAAAGTAGTGGATGCATAAGTATTACCGGTGACAAAAACATTTCCCAAGTTGTCGGTGATAATACCATAACCAACATCACTTAAACCACCACCATAATAAGTTGCCCATAGTCTAACTCCCGCATTATTAAACTTCAAAATAAAAGCATCGCCACTACCACCTGAGGATGATTGAAAATAAGCACCACCACCCGGGTTATAAACCGGAAAATTAGTCGAGGAAAAGGTATTACCGGTGACAAATATATTGTTGGAAAAGTCAGTTGTAAGAGATATGCCAATATCATCAGCACTACCACCATAATAAGTTGCCCATTCTCGGATACCAGAGTTAGTGAACTTACAAATAAATGCATCAAGTTGGGCGGAAAGCGTTCCTTGAAAATAAGCATTACTGCCTGGATTGTGCGTCGGAAAGTTAGTCGATTTAGTAAAACCCGTAATGAAGATGTTGCCTAAATTATCCCTCGTAATTGCGCCAATCTCTCGAGAGCCATCACAATTATCTTGGTCCGCGCCACCATAATAAGTTGCCCATAGCCGTTCAAAAGGCGGGTCAATAATTAAAGTTTTGTTTGTCTCATATTCTTTAATATCAAAAGTAATAAAGCCTTGGTCATCTTTTTTAAAACCGGCGGATACTTTTTGTCCATCTTGCTCATAAACATAAATTTTCCCTTCATAGATTTTACCTAAAGGCGTTGAGTAGATTATTGCTTCTTTGTTTTGTATTTCAAAATCTGCCCATTTGACCTTTAGTTTTATTTGGTTAATATTCGTATGAGGTTTTACAATAAACTCACTATGAACTTTATTTTCCCATCGCCATAACCAATCGATACCTGGATATAAATCTTTAATTTTTATATATTGATAAGATTTGACATAGAGAATACCTTCAGGGCAATGGGCTAAATAATAGTTGGTGTATCCCAAGATTGGATGCGATGATTCGATTTGATTTTTTTTAATCATTCCACCTACCGGTTCAATATCAAAACGAGCAAATCGGATTGAATTTTCGTCTGCTTTATCGTAAAGAATAAAACTCACGCCTTTCCCGTGTATGAACATTGCATAATTGTTGAGATTGATTCGATAATATATAGAAGAGACGGGATTATTGTCTTCATCTACAATTTGACCAAGATTTTCTTCAAAACCAATATAATTATTGGGAGGTTGAAAATATATCTCAGGACCGATTTCCGCAAATACCAATCTCCCAATGATGCCAACTAAAATAATTAGTTTGTTCATTTGACCCTCCTAAATTTTATTTTTTATTAAGTTAAGTAAACATCGATTATAATGTTATGTTAGAGGCGATTTTCTTAAATGTCAAGTTTCTGTCGTTCCAACTTAGAAACCGCAACTTTAATTCCAACTTTGAAATCGCAACTT
>CAYYPG010000105.1:0-3648 GCA_964473505.1 uncultured bacterium
GCGATTTTACCATAAATTCCTTGGGCAGTACCAACACCAATATTTTTTGCCCAAATACCGTAATCAATTCTTTCACCCGGATTAACTTGACCATTCGCACCCGAATCATTAACCACTGGTGAAGTTGCAACAATGTAAGGATAACTTGAAGAAACAACAGGTATTGTTGTTTGATACCGATAATAATTCTGCTTAGTTACTGTCAGGATAACATTTGTTCCTGGAAGTTGAGGTACGATTGTGATTGCTTGAGGATTACCTGTTGCCCTTGCCATACCGATTATTTCACCATTAGCAGTTAAAGCAATAATGGCGCTATCATTAGCAGTTACTGTAAAAGTGGTTGCGCCGGCAATAATATTGGGCATATGAACTACAGTCAGATTCTGTGGAACTTCAGAATATAATGGAGTAAACACATCGCCGTGATGATGGAAAAGATGATAGGTGTGAACTTTGTTGGAAACATTATATGGCCAACTTGAAGCATATAAGAAATATTTACCCGTATTCATTGCAGCACAGGGATATAAATTTGTTGGTGGCGTTATGTCATAAGCGGGATAATCCGGCATAAAATGAGGCCAGAGACAATCATAAGTTCCCCAGACATAACAGTCGTTTACAAAAGAATAAGAAATTTCGCTTGCGGCATTAACACCTAAAGCACCTTTAGGCACACTGTTAATATTATGACGATGAAATTTTTCAGTAAAACATTCGCTTGACCAGTTATATTTACCAGTTAAACAATTAGTCGAATAGACAAACACTAAATTATCATTAGTTAAGCTGTTAATATGTGAGTTATTGAATGCTGGTTCCCCCCATCCGGTTTCTGCACCATGGTCGCGATGCTGAAGTAAAAACGTACCAGTATTTATTGCATTGATAATGCCTTGGGCCGAACCATTATTCCAATACGACGACGGATAGGGTTGAGTAAGAGAAGGTATCCATCCCCGATTATAAAAATACTGAACCACTGTTGCTGTATTTTGTGCGGTTGACCAACTTCCTCCTGGGGTCGGTGTACCCGAATATATAGCATATTGTCGTACAGGGTTTTTGTTTAATCCATGGATTGTATCCATAAATCCACGGATAACTTCAGCACATAACTGAAACCAACGTTCAGTCTGCCAACCACAAGCAATCAAGGGGTTGTCATAGAAGTTTGCCGCGGTCGGAGGGGTTCGTTCATAGTTTAAAAACTTTCTTATCATCACACTCAATTGTGACTCATTTTGAGCACAGATTCGACCATGAAACATATCGGGCAAATTATCATTATTAACATCTGCATAGATATTATCCGAAACACAGTAATTATTCCAAGTTGGTGAAGGAATGCCATAAACTTTACCAGAGGGATTCACATCAGAAAGAATTAGAAAACCGACCGGTCTAGGATTCCAGGTATTGTAGGCATTATTGAGAAAATTTTCGATTGCGGTTGTAGTATTACCGCCAATTTGAGTTGGAGTATAAACGCCGGTTAAAATACCTTGTAATCTTCGCCAGTTCTTAATCGTATCTGCCCAAGCAAGGAACACCGGGTCATCGGGACATATTATGATATATTCAACATTAGTCCTATTTTTTATTCTTTCCGGGCTGAAAAAATCAATTTGGGGTAAGGAACGATAATTTAATAAATGTCCTTGCAGAATCGGTTCCCAATAAATATTTCTTAAGGCATCATCACCAAAATGACCATTACCACCGCTAAACTCTACTCGAACTTTTAGGTCTTTATATATAATTAATTCTTTGGTCACCGGATTGTATTGAAACGGCGTAATACCGAGGACCACACAATCAACTCCTCGTATTTGTAGCGGTTCAGAAATTTTAACTGGTGTTTCCGGATAATAGGCGTTTTTACTATAAATTTCCATATTCTTAATATATTTTAGGGGCGAATCATCACTTTCTAATGGAATTATCGGCGCTGGCGCGATTTCGACATTATGATGGATTTCAGTTCGATAATCAACAATCGTTGCTTTAGCACTTGCTCCTTGAGGAATTGCGATAAATCTACCAGTGCCGGCTAAATTTGGTGCACCCGCATCATTAAACAAGAATATACCCGGGATTCCGTAAGTCTTCATCGGCGTACCATCGATTTCCATCTCCTCAACAACCATCTCATGAATACTGAACACGACTTCAATGCCAGCATCAGTTTCTGATACGACATTAAATAAGGGGTGTGCCCCCCAATTGTCATTGAAAGTTACCTTTTCACTACTGATAGCAAATGCTACAGTAGTTAGTAACATTCCAAGTATTAGTAGGTTACGCATACAGCCTCCATATTTTATTTATTTTATGAGCATTTTTCAAAAGTACCACTGAATCCATAGATAATAAATAAACATTTCAATGTGTTTTGGAAAATTATATTAAATTTCGATCTCAGTGATAATAAAGTCTTTGTTATAATGCTCATTACAAAAACTAGCAAAAGTGAAAAAACGAAATTAATATTTTGTGATTTGGACCTTCATTAAGATACTTTGCTCGTTGTCTACAAAGTGATTCGTTTTTTAACACTTTATACCATTTAACTGATATAGTTTACAAATATATTTTATAATAAAATCGCAATTTTGTCAATGAAAAAATGCAATATGTCCAACACATACTATACAGTTATAATGAAAATGAATATGTGATAGGTTTTTAAATCGGCACCGATTAATCTTAATATTGATTTAGATTTAAGTATCTGAGAACAATATATGAAATGCACTACCTCTTGTTTCTGAATAAAAAGGGCGCTTACTTTATAGTAGACTTTTTTCATACTTTGTTAATTGCTAATTTTTGTGTCTGCTCTAATACTTTCTTGAATGTCTGATAGTTAAGTAATTGATGCACTCAGCCATTCTATTATCAGGACTTATATAATTATCAATTTTTCTTTGCTTCGGTAATTGCTTATCATAACTTAGAATTAAAAGGTCTTATCCTATTACCTTTTGGTTTCGTTTTATAATATGCTGTAAGATGGTTCAATGGTCTGTAATGCTTGTTTATTAATTAAATCGGTATTAGCAATTATTTGTTCTGCTAATATACACTTTTCCTTGTTCATCAGGGTAGTGTATAATATTTTGTGTAAATTTACTATTGAATAAGTTAACGAAAAAGATATCCTCTCCCTTGTTAAATATTTAGAAAGAAGAATACATCTATATAAGAAAGAATCAATTGGGTCATGACCAGAAAGTGTGGTAAAATGGCTGGAAGGTATCCGTTAGATCTGTATATCTGTATAATATAATAGAAATAGATATGTTTGTTTTATTAAGAAGGAACTAACCGATGCTGAAAGATTATATCCGAATCTCCTTAGGTTTACCAGGTTTTAGTTTGTATCTTAATTTTACCACAAAAAAGGCGTAATTTTGGAGGTTATCAAATCTATAACTTAACTGAAAAAGATTTGGTAAAATTAAAAAGAGTAGTACCTCAGAATTTGTATAGTAAATTTGGTATGCTAAACCGATGTTTTAGGATGCAAACTAGAACCTTAATATTTTTATCTATACTTAATTTAGATTGTTATATAATATTAACGGTTTATTTTTATATTTAACGAATGAATATCATTTTCTTAGTGAATTTCTGATTCGG
>CAYYPG010000106.1:0-3579 GCA_964473505.1 uncultured bacterium
AACGATACTTATAAAATTAAAGTTTACTACTAATTTAGTTAAACTAAGCCTAACTTGATTACAGTATCAGGTTAGGTTTTTTAAAATTATAATAAGGGGTGTAATATGAAAAGAATAATATCAATTTTGGTGTCTTCGATGCTGTATATGTCGGGAACACATGCTGGTGTTTCAGTTGACCCAGTTCAAATGTATATTCAAAATCCCGCAAAGCAAAGAACAACAACATTAACCCTAGAATCTAAAGATGAGACAGAAAAGAGAATTTTTGAAGTAAAAGCATTTAAGTGGACGCAAAAAGAAAATGGCGAAAACGTACTGGAGCCTGATAACTCCTTAATTATTAATCCTAAAAACTTTATTTTGCAGCCGAATGGTAAACAGACTATTCGTGTGGGCTTTAACCGTCCCATTGAGTCTATTTTAAGTGGACAGCAAGAAGGTACATGGCGTGTGATTGTTGATGAAATTCCACAGGCTGTAAAAGAATCTTCAGTAAATTTTCTGGTTAGCTTTAATTTACCCCTCTTTGTTGGTAAGCAGGAAGATATTAAACTAAATTTCAACGTTGAAAATAATAAGCTGATTGTTAAAAATAATGCAAAATCGCATATTCAAATCGCAAATTTGAAAATTGTAGATGCAAATAAAAAAGAAGTCTTTAAAACGGAAACCATGAATTATTTGCTTGCAAATAAAAGCGCGTCCTATGATTTAAACAATATACGAATATCAAATCCTAAAAATTATTATGTTCAATTGTTTACTGATAAGAATGATAAAATGGTGGAGCTCAAATTCTCTGATTAGTTTGGGGTGGGGAGTTTACGATGAATACGAAAATAAGAATACTTATCGCTATTCATATTTTTTTTGCACTAAATGTGAATGCCAGTGAGGGTATGCTGGAAGAAAATATTGCGAATCTTTGGATTAATGATCTAGATCATCATACAGATGTCGCCTTATTAAAGCAGGGAGATCAATATTATCTTGAATGTCAGGTACTGGCAGAACGTCAAATTTCAACTGCGCAATTAAAAACCTTAGCTTCGCGACCAGAATTCTGCTTGGTGTCATCAAGTAGTGTTCAGTCAACTTTTGATGATTCATCGCAATCCATTAAGCTCACGATTCCAACAGAACTTTTTGAAACGGACTTTAATGCATTAAACAATAGCATCATTCCTGAAAAGGCCAGTTTTGGCGGTTTCATAAATTATGATTTTCTTTATGCAACTAGTAATTCTAATAACTCTTATAGTGGACTGATGGAGTTAGGGGTTTTCAAAGATTATTGGATCATGAAAAACTCGATGTTGTATCAGAATACCCCCACTGATGAGCGGGTGGTTCGCCTAAGTAGTAGTGTCGATTTTGAATTTCCTAAACATATGACCCGCTTAACGATAGGGGATACTACAACTACATATAACCCTTTGATTAATTCTTTACGTTTTGCAGGTTTAAATTGGGGGACGAATTACACTGAAAGACCAAATTTTGTGTACTGGAATATGCCAAGTTTACAAGGGAGTGCACGCGTTCCTTCTACTGTTGATTTATATATAAATGGCGTAAATATTTATAATCAAAAGGTGAGCCCTGGTGATTATAACTTACTGATGGGGGCACAAATCCAACAAGCAGGTAATGCGCAAATTGTAGTTGAGGATGTACTCGGGAATCGAAGTGTACAAAGCTTTCCTATTATGGTGACCAATAGACTATTACGATCTGGTTTGAATGAATATAGTGTTGCAGCAGGTAAACTTCGTTACAACTATAATTTGGATAGCAGTGATTATAGGGACTTCTTTGTGAATACTTATTTTCGCAGAGGTATGTCAAACTCAACTACGTTAGGAAGCAATTTATCTTACAGTAAAGATATACAAAATATAGGGTTCATGTGGACACAAGCGATTAGTAATATTTTTGTTCTCGATAGTGTTGTTCTTGCTTCTCATGATGATGAAAACCAATTTAATTATTCCTATGGGTTATCCGCAAGTAAAGACTTTGGTCGATTTTCAATGGGGGCGAGTTCAAAATATACAGAAAAAGATTTTAAATTTTTAGGAGATGAGTTAGGTGCCAATTCTAACTATCCGAAATTTGAAAATCTTGCATATTTTGGTATGAGTAATGTGCCCTATTTGCATAATCTAAATATTAACTATGCAGAACAAAAATATTATGAAAATCCTGATTTTCCTAATAGTAACCAAAAGGTAATAAATGTTGGGTTTAATCGGAATTTTGGTCGTCGAATTTCATTTGGTTTGAGTTATTTCAACTCTTTTGGTGACAGGAAAGACTCAGGCGGCATTCTTTCACTTAGCTACAGTTTTGATAATAAGTCCGTTTACTTTAGTCAATCAGCTGACCAAAATACAAACCTTCAGTTAGTGAAATATGACTCCAATCAAGTCGGTTTTGATTATTCTCTTGGAGTAAATCGTCGTAGTGAAGACACGATGTTTAACTTTAATGGTGTTGTTAAAACAGACGTAGGAGATTTAGATTTCTATCATGTGCAAGGTCGTGAAGACCGTGAATCACAGTTAAATTATCGAGGAGCAGTTGTTTGGTTGGGTAATAAAATCAGTTTTACTAAAATGGTTGATAACGCATTTACTCTAGTCAAAGTAGGGGATTACCAAGATATTGATATTTTAAGATCGCTGACCTATGTTGATAAAACCAATAAAAAGGGGTATGCCTTTATTCATGATGTTATTCCTTATGTTAAATACGACATTGCATTTGATCAAAATCAACTACCTATCGAAGATAAAATACAGTATTCAAGCAAACAATTAACAGCTTTAAATCAACGCGGCTATATCATCAATTTCCCAGTATTCCATGCGAAACAAGTCACTGTTAAGCCAGTAGATAGTAACAATCGGTCTTTTGCTGCTGGTTCAGAGCTTTATATTGATAATAATGGTGAAGGAGAGGTTTATCCGATTTCTACCGATGGTAGCGTAACGCTTTATGGTTTGATTCCGGGAACATATAAGATACAAATTAAAACTAAAGAAGCACGCAGTTGTTCGGCAGAACTTACAATTACAGATACTAAGAATGATGACAACTCATCAGTACTGGATCTTCAGTGTAAATAAATGGAGTAGAGCCATGAAACTGAACATTATTATACTGCTGTTTTGTGTAGCGGCCACCCCAATAGCTTATGCAAAACAGTGTCAAATTGAGCGTTTAACTTCAAGCCAGTTGAATCTAAGTTCATCGTATCTTAGTCAAGCTGCAACTTCTTTCTCAGTGGCTTGTGATAGTAATTACGCGATTAAATTCAATTCGCGTAATTTAACTAATGCAACAGGGAGTAGTTATTTAGTCAATGAGAAAAACTATAAATTGAGAACTCAAATGAATATTTCAGGAGCAAGTGCATCACGTTGGAATAGCCCTATTGCTCAACCAGCAACTGAGCAAAATAAGTTTGTAGTCTTGGTGCAATTGATGGAGCGCCCAACTGCCTTAACCCCAGCAGGTGTGTATAAAGATAGCTTGTATATTAATTTGATGTTTTAAATTTTAGGTCTTTAA
>CAYYPG010000107.1:0-3268 GCA_964473505.1 uncultured bacterium
AAGTTGCGGTTTTATAGTTGTCGATTCAGTTGCGATTTGGTGTTGGAGCGACACCTCCATCTATGAGAAATCTGAAAATGCTCAAGAGACACTTAGGCCCATAAGAAAAAAACAACTATTATGCTTCTACATTTCATACCTTTTGAACCAATATTGACTTTGGCAGAGTTTTCTAATTGTTTCCATGACAATTGAGTGTTTGTTTTAACGCATAGCTAATATCATCTAAATTCCTGAGGTTGCCGAAAAATTTGTTTAGTCTTTAATTTCGACTCCTAGATACAGACTTCGGTTTGGTCGGGGATAGTCAAAATCGTTAACGCTATTACCGAACTGCTCTGCATAGTGGGTATCATATAAGTTTTCTAATTTCAGATATGCCCTTACTTTGGATGATATGTTTTGGCTAATATGTACAGAAAGAACAAAAAAACCTGGTAGATGCTTAGGCTGATAAGAAATTTTCGGATAAGAATCATAATTTGGGTAATAATTAACACGCGAGCTTACATACCGGGCATAAATATCAATTGAAGTGCCTAAATCATTTTTAATATTTAACCCAGGTGAGAAAGTAAAGTTGGGTACATAGGCCATTTTTCTTTTTTGAAAGATAAACTCTTTTTCATTAGTGAACCAATTATCATAAATAAGTTCTTGGCGAATTTGCTCGGCATTTTGGATTGTGCCGGAAAACTTAAACCACACTTTGGAAATAAGTCTTAATTTTGAGATAAATTCCAGACCGAGAATATTTGCGGTATCAATATTAAATGGCTGCCAAGTATCACCATAAATCGGTAACCAACTAATAAGGTTTTTAGTTTTCCGATTAAATAGCGTCGTGGAAAAAGACAGGTTGTTATTTTGGAAATCTAACCCCAATTGGTAGGTATTACCATATTCCGGTTTGATTTCGGGATTACCGGCGACATAACTTGATTTAGGCCAGTATAAGTCATTCATCGTTGGTGAGCGAAAGGCTCGACCCCAATGGAACCGAAATTTTAGTGCCGGCGTTGTTTTGGCGGTTAGTCCTATAGCCGGGCTAATAAACCCACCAAATGTGGGATGCCAATCGAATCGTAAACTGGCAATTGACCGAAAGATTCGACTAATGTTCCAATCCGTTTCCGAGAACATTGCAATTTTATATTGTTGCGGTTGCCAAAAAGTATCCCGTGTCTGAGCCGAAAATTTATCATATTCGTAATCCAGGCCGCAAGCAAGATGGTTATTTGCCGAGAACTGATAATTACTTAAGAGATTTAAATTTGCCACTTTGGATGAATAATGGTCATTATAGAATGAGGTATCAGGACTAAATAAATCAACCCATTTGAAAGTTGTGTTATTCAACGAATAATAGGCATTAAATTTAATAAGCCATTGAGGTTTGATTTCAAAGTCGCTGAGTAATTTTACGAGATATAGAGTATCTTTTTGTCGGTTAAAACAAGAAGTTGCAGAGTTATCGCCATATAATGGAATTTCAGTGATATTGGGTTTAGGACCCGGTAAGCCGAGTTCTTTTTGAGTATATTGGAAGTCAATTCGGATGCGATTGTTCAAGGTTAAATCGTAGCCAGAACTTATACCTAAACCCTGCATTTGTCCATCATCATTAGTTCTTAAACCTTGAGTCTGACTGCGATGAAAATCAACAATTGTTGCTAAGTTTTTTAACCGACCTTTTAATGCAAGATTAAAATTCATTGTTTGATAGGAACCATAACTTAAGCCCAGATTATACGCAAATGGTTTGGTAATCATGAAAGGACTTTGGGTGATAAGATTAACCGCGCCTGCCAGACCATTGGCACCATATATACTTGAAATAGGTCCTTTTACAACTTCGATTCGTTGGAGGTTGTGGACGGGAATAAGTCCGATGTCCGGCATGCCCAAAGATGGAGAGTGTATTGGTGAGCCATCTAATAATAAAAGCGATTGCTGGCTAGTTGAACCCCAAAGATTAATAGCGGATGCTCCATTAATTAATGCATAATTCCGGACATCTATTCCGGCTTCTCCGGATAAAACCGAAGCAATATCTCCTAAGGTTTTAGTTTTAATCACCTCTTGGGAAATTAAAATTGCGCTTATAGGCAATAAGGAGACTTTGCTTTCAATTCGGCTGGCGGTGACGAAAATTGTGTCGGTAATTATTTCTTGAGACTGAGCTAAGCTTGGCATTAAGCCAAGAAATATTATGGTTATGGAGAATATTTTAACAGACATAAATCTCCTTTCCGCACAAGGCGATTTTAAATTAAGCAATTAGCAGAGGCTTAATAACAATAAACCATATGCCATCTGCCCGATCTGAAGGACAGGTCTCCTGACTCACGGCTTAAAATATTTCTGTTGCCTTCCCATCTTTTCGACAGTGGCGAACAGATTGTTTGGCCGTATACAGTGGGTGGGACCGCGGCCGATTTTCACGGCCTTCCCTGCCCAATTCTTATCAAAGAACTGGGTCCGCTTAATTGCGGACTTCCTTCAGACTGTCTGTCTTAATTGTATTGTGATTTCTAAGGTTGTCAAGAATATTCTGCAGTATGTCCAACACATACAATCCAGTTTATGAAATTTAATTGTAATGGCCATGGGAAACAGGATTTTTAATTAGCAAAGCTTAATTTTAAACAATTATTCAAAGATATAAGGCAATATGCAAGATATAGCCTTTATCAATTATAAAGAACTAAGCAAACCCTGCAAAATACCCAGATTACACCGAAAACACGAAAGAAAAACCAAAAAACTCATATGTACAAGTTGTGTCTTTTAAGATAATAAAGGTTTTGTCAGGCCTCTCGCAAAACCACAAGACATTTTCTCACCGAAATATTTTAAATCCGTTAATGTTAGATAAAGTAGCCATAGAATTAAGACCACGGAAAAAACACAAAGCCTATGCACTGCACCATCGTTGTGAAAAACTCTTGTATATTGTAAAATGATGGCTCGATTAGATATTGTAGAACCCAGAAAACATATTATAAGTTGATAACTCGAAAATGATAAAATTCTGCAAAATACCCAGAACCTGTTCTCTCGTCTCCCTACTATTTTTCACCACCTATTGAATTGAATAAAAGCGAACACACAAAAAACATTAGTTATAACTAATGTTTTAGATAAGGTAAATTTTTAGATAAGTTATTGTTTTTCTTTAAAATACAGCATTTTGTTTTAAAAAGAGGGTACAGTGTGGATGTGCATAAATTAAATTAAAACACTCTTTTCTTGTCTTAAAAGCCTT
>CAYYPG010000108.1:0-3174 GCA_964473505.1 uncultured bacterium
TCTCGCTTTTTACTGTCAATGATAAATGCTTCGTTAAGTCCTGTTAAAACTCCACGATAAATCTTTACATCCCATTCTTTCAGTGGTTTTCCAATGCGTTCTATTTTTTCTTTGAGTTGTTGTTCAGCACTTGAGCCAATAAACCAGGCGTCCTTTCCAAGCTTTGAGAGAATCACACCGTTTTGAGCAAGTTGGCTGGCAATATTTATTTCTTCTTTATTATTTTCTTTTTTGAGCGTAACAGCGCGCAATTGTATGTCGTTTTTTGAGTATGATTTTTGGATCGCTAAAATATTTGTATCAACGGTTGCGCTTTCAAAGATGCCAGGCCCTAAATCTACAAGTGCTTTTGGATTGTGCTCAGCAAAGAATTGTCTAATCTTCTCACCATAGCCCGCTCGCATCCATTTATTTGAAGTGATAAAACAAAGATGCCCGTTATTTTTTAGTATCTGCAAGCCTTTTTCATAAAATAGGCAGTAAATGTCCCCAGTGCGAGCGAAAGTTTTATAATTTTGTTTTTCATATAGTTTTGCCAGTCGCCCTGAATTTTTTTGCAGCTGAATATACGGCGGATTGCCTATTGCTATATCAAAGCCTTTTTTCTCATGGAACACTTCCGAAAAATAAACCTCAAAATCAAATTCCTTATGTCCGTTTGAAATCTGCTCAATCAAACTATCAATCTGCTCTTTAAGCTTTAATTTTTTATTCGGGTTTGTTTCATTGAAATATTGTGGTTTGAGTTTTTCCAACTGCCCAAAAAGTTCATCATTAAATAAATTTCTTTCCACCCCTAAAAGCGAATCTCCGCAAACAACTTTATAATCAAGATTTGGCAAAGGTTTGATAGAATAAAAATCCGTCTCGTCCACAATGAGTGAGAGCCAGAAGCGGAGTTTACATATTTCAGTTGCACCAGGGTCTATATCAACACCATAAAGTGAATTTTCAATGCAATGTCGTTTGAGTTCATAGGTGTTTTTCTCAATACCAAGATAGATTGAAAGTAACATTCTGAGTTTTACAATCTCGTGAAGCATCCCAATAGGAAAAGCCCCAGAGCCAACAGCCGGATCGCAAATCTTAATATTTGCTAATTTTTCATCTATTTGTTTGGCATTATTCTTTATACTCTCGGGAATTTTACTTTCATATTTTGTTGTTTTTTGTTCTCCATATTTAATTTTCTCTTCCTTTTCAATTGCAGTCCTCTCGTACTCTCTAAGCGATTCGGCATAGTCAAAGAATTTTTCAAGGTCTTCGCGTGGTATTCGCCCATTCATTTCTGTATAAAGATAGTTTAAGAGGCTTTCCCTACACATATAATGGACAATCTCTCTGGGGGTATAATAAACCCCATACTCTTTGTTAAACTTTGATTCTTCTCCCTTTGATTTTAGGGCTATTACATATTCATCAAAGTTATCCTCGCGTATGGCATTTAGTTTTTCATAGATTTTCCCAAGGAGTTCTGGGTCAAGAGCAACTTCTTTTTCAAGTGGTTCTTCTTCATTTACGGTAAAATTATACCTGTCAAATACATTGAGTATGCCATCTCCTGTGTCGCCTTCTTTCGTTTTATTTGTATTTGAAAAAAGTTCATTGGGAAGATTAATATCAATATCAACCCAGTTATAATTCCCAATTGGGTCAAAAAGTCCACCGTTTAAAAAAGGAATTTTACAATTAAATCTGCTGTAATAATGGTCAGCCGCACTTCTATCAATCCTTAAAGCCTCGTAAAAAAGCGGCTCTAAGATGTCATTATAGAAATTTTTATAGTTTCCATATTTTTTATCAAGCAACATTCGCATAAAATCCTTTGGTCCGGTACCCCAGGGTTTCCCTTTTTCAACACCAAACCAGCCCTTTTTCTGCAAAAAGTAGAGAAACACAATCTGACCCAAAAGTTTTTTGGCAAAGTCAACAGAGTTAATATTTTTATCAATAAACTCTTTTTTTATTTTTTTGTCTTTTTCAAGAAGTTTATCGATTTCAATTTTTGTTTTGATGAAAAGCTCTCGGTATTTTTCAAAGAATTCTTTTGTGACAGTTTCGACATCAAAAGCTTTTTCTAAATCCTCAAGCACGGGTTTATTGTCGTCATCTTCAAGAATGGGTAAAAACCTACTTTGAGCTGTGTGACTCTTTTCGTTTTTGCCTACAAGAAAAGACCATCTTCTTGCTGGTGTGAATTCTTCTTTAACTTTTACTTTTCCAGATGGCGTTTCTTCAAAGCGATAATCCATTTTTATCAATGAAAAACGCCAATCTTCGTTGTCAGGTGATACAAAGGCAACAAGCGCCGCATCTTTTAATTTTCCACCACGGCTTCCCTTTAAATACCAGGCTATGAAATTTCTTTGCATTGTTCGGGCGCGTTCAAGAGCAGTCTCTTTTTTCAAAGTTACAATGAGAAGATCAATTTCCTTATTATCATAAGCATATTTGCCGATGCGCTCTAATGATTGTATGTATTCATCAAAGGCATCGGGAATATAATTGCCTTGATAAAATAATGTTTTATCCTCAAAAGTTTTTAAAAGATTTTTTATAAAAAGAATAAAGTTATCTTTATCAAATCTATTCTCAAAAGTTTTTACTATGAGTTCTCTTGCCTGTTCTCTATTCATCTTGTCCCTCCGTTAAATACATTGATAAAATAACCTCTCTTCTTCCTTGCACAGTAGCTAAGGATTCTGCATAGTGACTTGAGAGGAATCTATTAGATATTTCTGATTGCAAGATGCCAAGTACTCTTAATGGATTTTGGATTTCATTTCCTATTTTATTTAAGGATTGTAAAGCTTTTTTTACACTTGTTTTAGGGATGGTGCCTTCTTCAAGCCGTGTTATGAAAAGTTTTAGATATTCTTCCTGTTCATCAGTAAATTGTTTGCTATTTTTTTGAGTAGCCTTTAAAATTTTTAATAATTTTGACGCACTGTCAGAACCGCCCCTCTTGCCTGTTTCAGAAACTTCTTCCATCGTGGCGCTAAAGAACGCGGTTTTATTCTTATCAAGTAGTTTGTAATAATTTTCTAAGTGGATCTTTTGCCTCTCTTCTGAGGGTGAACTTTCAAGAATTTTTGCAGCACCGAAGAAGTCAAGTTCTGTTTGAGTTTCATCCTCAATATTTGTTAGGAAAAATTTCATTAACTTGCCTTTTCT
>CAYYPG010000109.1:0-3056 GCA_964473505.1 uncultured bacterium
AAACCATTGAGAATTATACCCAAATTCGTATTTGCATAATTCATGTTACACTATCAGGAGAAAAATTTAGACCTGATCTTCTGTATTAAGAAAGAACGGACGGTTAATCATGATAATACAATTAGTTTCAATGATCAGGTTATTCAAATACCCCCCTTCTGACATAAAGCTCTCCTTTGCTAAAACAAAAGTTGATATCTGCTTATTAGAAGACCACAAGGTTTTTTGTAGTATATAAAGACAAAATCATTGCTGAATCTACTTTGTCTGAGGACAATAAAATCCTTAAAAAAGAAAAGAAAATAGAAGGGCTGTTAAATAAGAGAGAGTATATAAAAACTCCTTCGGTTAAAAATATATCACCAAAAGCTGCTTATATCCCTCCAGCGAATCATCCGTGGAGAAAAAATGTTGCGAATGAGATTAAGCTAAAACAAATTAGGAAAAGCAGTGTCGAAAGAAAGGCTGAAAAAGAGATCGAAAAAATATTCGGAGGACTTATTACTTTTGTTCATTGAAGATGCCAAATGTGACATATTGACTTAGTAATAACATACAACATGACTGCCACGCTGACGGGCTCGCTGAAAGCCAAGTTTTTCCAATCTTCGTATTGCTTCTTCTCCAGAGATTCTTTTCAACTTAGGCATTAACGACTGCCTCAAATGTAGTCATCAGTGGTTTTGAAATCTCTTCCAAAGGAAACTCTTCAAGATATAATTCAGTAGCTTCCTTAAGATTTGCAATTGCTTCCTCGATAGCATAGCCCTGACTTACAGTGCCAACCTCCGGACACTCTGCAACATAAATATCATCTTCTTTATGAAGAACAGCAGTAAAGGTTCGCATACACATTTTGCGCCTCCTGTTTTTGTCTCATTATAACTTTTCTTTTTGAATAAAAATACCTTTGTCCACTTTTGAGAAAAAATCTTGATAATATTTTTCTTCTTCAATTTGCTTAACTTCTCTAATGCCACCTTTATTATCTAAGACTTTTACTTGGAAATTAACCCGAACACGAGCCTGATTGCCATACTCACTTACATTAATAGTGCATTCTATAACAGATGCTTTTTTCCATGTCGCTTGAGCTCCTAAGAAAAAAGCTGCCAAGAAAGCCTCGCCCTTACTCTCAATATCCACCGTTTTTTCTGCAGATAATAGACCTAAATCCATTACGGCATTTTTAACAATAAAACCGTCATCTTGTAGGACATTAAGCATGGCTTTCATAATCATTTTAGTGTCATTTGTCTCATAAGTGCGAGTTTGGAATTCACGGATCTGGAGTTGCGTCTTTTCAGGTGTAATCCCAGTTGTAGCACATCCAAAAATAAACATGCTCATTATTATGGGGAATATCCAAAGTTTTCTCATATCTTCCTCCTAAAATTTACTTGCATGATATGAGAATGATTCGACTTTGTTATTTTTATCGAACTTTATAATGACTGTAAGCGTTTTCTGAGTGGTACTCGCCGCTCCCGATTCCCTTGAATAACTACCACCAAATAAACCCAAAATAAGTGTTGTGCCAGCTACTCCGCCTGCCCCTGCTCCGCCTCCTATGCCACCGCTGTCTCTGGAATATGATGCTTCTGTCGCAATCTTATCGTAAATCCATGTTTCCTTGCCCTCGCTATCCCTTGTAACAATGTTTGGAGAACCTAAAGCGACAGCTACATCAGCCTGCGACATCCCAACACGTATTTCTTTTTGAACAATGCCCACTGTCATCTCTCGTTCTCTGGTTGAGGGCAAAGTTTGTTGATGCTGGGCAGCAGTCATACAACCAGACAACAAAGCTAAAACCACTAAAGAAAAACTTAAAATAAGTTTGCTTTTAAACATCTTTTCTCCTCCTTTATTTTGCCCACAATTTACGCTAACGGCTGCACAAACAATGCAGTATTTTTGCGAACATATAAATTTCAATTTCTTAGTGAGCAAAAATATTGAGCTACAATAATTTTTCATAAATAAAGCGTCATTGTTTGTGCTGTTATGCGTTCGTGCCCCGCTGTTAAAAGAAAATAATTATTCCTCAGAAAAATAATTTGAGTCGATTCGTTTAACTTCATATACTGCCACTGGAGTAACACCGATATTATGATCAATCATAAACTGAGCAAGTTGTTGTCCATCGATTAATACAATTTTACTATCAATTCTTTCTGCATATTCATATGCATCTTTAGAAAAATTGGAAGTAGTAATAAAAACACCCTTTTTTGCCCGCTGACCCTGCAATGCACCAGCAAACTTTTGAATTTCTGGACGACCGACAGTATTATCCCAACGTTTTGCTTGTATGTAAATAATATCCAAACCAAGACGATCTTCTTTAATAATTCCATCAATTCCTTCATCGCCAGACTTACCGATTGCTTGCCCAGCATCTTTAAGAGTACCACCATATCCCATTCTTACTAGCAATTCAACAACTATTTTTTCGAAAAGGCTGGGTGGACTAGATTTAATTTGCTCTAGAATTTCATTAGCTAATGATTCACGTAAATTCTGAAATGAGTATTCAAGAACTTCTTCTGGAGTTTCTGGTTGATCGGGCGAAAGGATTGTTGGTCTCTCTTGTGTAATTTTTTTGAATTCAACAAATTCAGGGAATTGATTAAGGAAATCACTATCGATTCTTTGAGGATTTGTTTTGAGTACCTGAATCCCACGATTAGTAATTTTGATAAAACCACGTCTTGGAGATTCGACTAATCCTGCTTTCTTTAAATAAGTACGTGCCCAACCAACACGATTATGGAAATAAGTTTGTTGACCGCTTGGCAACATCTCTCTTCGTTCAGAATCTGTAAGTTTAAATTCATCAGCAAGAAGCTCTACTGTATCTCTGAAGGCGTATTCCTTTGAGTCGCTAATAAGTTTAAGGAATGGCAACATGATTGTTTCGTAATCTGGTATTGGCATATAATTAATCCTATTTCTTCATTTATCGACAACTATTGAAAAGCGGGGCATGACGCATAATTTCGTTGCATCCGAAATTATACGAACATGGTTCGGATATCCCCCTAATTTTGGGG
>CAYYPG010000110.1:0-3051 GCA_964473505.1 uncultured bacterium
AACACTGATTCCAGCCCCAGCCCGAGCACTGAGTAGATTAAAGGCGATGTTCATTTATCCCCCAAAAGGCATTTTTTGAGTGAATTAAATATTTCCTTTTAAAAAAAAGCACATATATAGAACTTAGATATAAAAACAAATTTAGAGTAAAATAGCCTGTTCCTCTAACAAAAATTTCAATAAATATCCCTAAAAAGTAACTTACAAAAAAAAGATCATGTGAACTCTTTATAGTTTTCAACTTACATAAAATCTTAAGAAAGAAATACATATATAATATCAACAAAAAAATACCCAGTCCACCTAGCTCATATATAATCTTAGACCCTACTGTTGTACCATCAAATAAGTTAACATCTATTAATCCCATCTCATTTAAAATATCCTGATAAGCTCCACTTGGACCTACAAGACCCATCCTATTGAATCCAGCACCTATCATAAAAGAATCAAAAAATGAAAGATATGCTCTTTCCCAGCCACTTAAGTATGCTAATGAACTTATATTTTTAGTAGAGAGTAGTAACCTGCTTAAAAAATAATCATAATCATATCCTGATTTTAGCGTGAAAATGAAAGCAAGTAGGCCAATAGCGAATAGAGGTAAAAATATCTTTTTTCGTATGGAATGTTTCAAAATATACAAGAATAATGAAAATATGCATCCAACTAATAATGTAAGGTTTTGAATTAAAAAAGCAAGGATAGAGGTTACTAACAGAATCAGGATTCCACTCGAGGGATTTTTTGTTGAACTTATCAAAAAATATACAATTGGAATTAAAGCTAAGGCATAATGTGATGGTTCACTGAAAATTAAAACATTTTTGTCTGGAAGATTTTCTATCTTGATAAATAAACTCAAATAGCCTATTGTAATTAAAAATACAAAAATAACAGTCATGCTTTTATCTAAAAATCTGCCATCAATCATATATATCTTTTCTACCAAAACAGGTGTGATCATGATAATGATGTACATGTAAAGTAAGGAGAAAATTGACTTTTCTAATCCATTCATACCATAAAGAATAGTAGATAAAATTAATAGTAGTAAAAGAGTAACAATGAATTGATGTGAAATTATCACAAAACTATTACTTATTTTTAACGTCTTTTTGGAAAATAACAGTCCAAATACAATGGGGAAAATAATCGGTAGAATTGCTGCCGCATAAGAAGTCGTATGGAATAACATGTTAAAAAAGCCACTGAATACAGTTAAAACGATTATTGACAAAAAAATGAGCTTTCCCATACTGAAATTATCTTAAAATAAATTTTCTTATTAACCATTTCAAAATAGATACATACATCTCATAATAGATTACAAACTTACTTCTTGATGTATTACTAATTTTAACTTCAGCAGTTTCCTTAAAAACTTTGAAATTAGTATTACTGTCTCGCTTCAGGCAAAACGAGAAAAAATCGCCTCGAAATTAAGCGGATAGCGCCTCTGGGGAATGTAGCCACCGCATGCGATTCATCGTAATACGTCTTTTCTTAGCCTCTGAATGTTTTTCCTCTCTTTTTCTGAATATTTCTTCTTGGGTACCTTTAAACACCTTAACCGGTGCCACATAGCCAATCGCAGAATGCAGGCGGTTATTGTTATAGTGCCCCACGTATTCCTCAATCACTTTTTCTGCGCAAGACAGTGTCAGCGGAGAATTGGGCCGCAGTGCCTCCTGGAGCACAAGGCCAAAAAAACGCTCTATCTTTCCATTCGTTTCAGGATGCTTGACCCGTGTGGCAAGATCAAAGCATCCGTAACAGTGTCAATTTCCTGGCTCCTTGATGAACCGATAATACTCCATAAATTACAATTTTCAACGCTTCCTGTCTAAACCCCTTTATATATCTAACAAAAAGTAATATTTCCTTTTAACACATCATTTGGTAGATTTAGCCCTTCGTGTCTATTTTTCTCTTACTAAACCAAAACTTTTCATTACTTCAAATCTCAATGTCATACTCCTTGCGCCATAACTCAAATAGTACAAGTGAAAATAAACGTTCGCCATTGCTTCTGCCATTATCTTGACCATTTAAAAGAGTTTTTATGGTAGATATATTAAAAATACAATCTTTAGTAGTAAGAGTATCCCAAAATAAATCACGAAATGGTCCTGTCTTTAACCAATCCGCCAAGGGAATTGAGAACCCCTGCTTACGCTTCTTATCAAATTCAGGCGGTAAAATGCGTGTAGCAAGACGTTTAAGCAATATTTTTTTGTCGTGAATTGTGGCTTTGAGATGAGAGGGTACCTTGCCGAAGGCAAACTCTATGATACGATAATCTAAAAAAGGCGCTCGTAACTCAAGTGAGTTTATCATACTGTCCCGGTCTACTTTAACAAGAATATCCTCAACTAAATAATTTTCAAAATCCATGCGAGTAGCGCGCTGAAGTAAATCCTGTTGTAATGGGACACGTTGAGCATAGATTTGCTCAGCGACAGATTTATATTGTGAGTAATCACGCATTAGACTCCGCCGTATAGATCTGTCAAAGTGATTTGTAAACAAAGGAATGCCATTTCTTAAATCTACAGATAAGCTTTGTAGGAAGTTTTTGCCTTTAATACCTGGTGGCAATATATGCTCTGACATTTTCGAAATAAACTGACGCATACATCTTGGTATAAACCCTAAGTTTTCATACATCCACAAAAACCTACTATAGTGCCCATAACCAGCAAACAACTCATCGCCACCATCTCCGCCCAATGCCACTGTACAATGTTGACGCACCAAACGGCTTACTAAAAATGTAGGAATTATTGATGAATCCGCTATTGGCTCATCAAACTGATGAGCCAAAATAGGCAATAAATCAGCAGAAGTTGGTTCAGCCGCTAACTCTATATGCTCTGTGCAGAAATGTTGTGCAATTAATCGCGCGTGTTCAGTTTCGTCCAGTTTATCAAGATTAAGAGCGTTGTTCATTTAAAGAATACTCAAAAAAAGATTCATTTGTATTATTGTATAACTTACAGCCTATCAGACTTAAAAGAAGATTCATAGGATATGCCTCAAGTATAATAG
>CAYYPG010000111.1:0-2957 GCA_964473505.1 uncultured bacterium
GACAAGAAAAGAGTGTTTTAATTTAATTTATGCACATCCACAATACCTCCCCTATTTCGAGAAATTTTAGATGTTAGTTATTGATTTTTAGTTGGTTATAACAAAAATCGCCTTGACTTTTACTCTACTTATAGGTAGAGTATCTTATGTTTGGGAAAATATTACCAATTGATGAACTCTTAAAAAAATTACGTGAGCAGGTTGGTTTATCAGTGGCAGAAGTTGCTGAAAGAATGGGGCTTTCACGTAAATCAGGGCATAAGTATATTTTCCTTTTAGAAAAAGGCATAATAAAAAATCCAACAGTGAGGTCACTGATGAAATACCTTGATGCAGTGGGTGTTAGAGGGCCTTTTTTTTGACCTTGCTTCAGCAAGGGATGCGCTGCTTCATCAACAGATTTTTGGCAAAAGTAAAATTGCCAGATGATGAAACACTGCGAAATAAATTAGACTGGGATACTTTCTTGTATGAGATTAAAATTCAATCACCACAGAACTATTTTACTCAGATAGATTTAGATTTAGTCAAACAAAAAGTTGCTGCACAGGTTCTGTAGTACTGCAAACGGTTAAAAATTAAAGATGCACTCATCCCATGTTATCTTGATTTTGCCCAAGAGCTTATTTTTGATTCTAATCATCAACAGATAATAGAAAAATATTATCAAGCTGGTGCATCAAAAAGATACCTTTGTTATATTAGAAGTTTAGTTACTAAGATAATGCGTATTGAACAGCAAAAAATTGCAAAACCAAAGCCATTGCCCATTTCAAAAAGAACAGCAATGGCAGAAAAATATATAAAGAGCCGCTTACAATTAGACCCAGTAATGCAGACTGTTTCAAAATTCCTTTTTGAGCAAAACTTGAAAGATACAGTTTGGTATAACTTTTATATGCATTTTGCAAGAGAATGTTTTGCCAAAATAACAAAATATTATCAAACAGACCCATTGCTTTTGCTAAAATATTTAGCAAGTATAACTCAAAAATGGCACCAGTGAGGACTTAAATTGGAAATTCTTGAAACTATCAAAGAGACCTTACTTAAACTTCTTTTCTTGTCAGAAACTTCGGCACAATAAAAACCAAAATTTAAGAAAAAAAGAATTTGTCTTTCTAATTTATCTATCTCCAAATATCATTGAAGGCAAGTTTTATAGTAATCAATGCCTTGTGCAATTAAGCCAATAATCATATCCTGTGTTTCTTACAAAGTGTCATGTGATTAATTGTCAAATCCAAAATATCTTTGCTGGAAAGATTTATAATAATCAAAACCATGAGCAATCAAACCATTAATCATGTCCTGTGTTTCTTGTAAACTATTATATAATTGAATGTCAAATCCAAAATATCTTTGCTGGAAAGATTTCTCATAATTAAAGTATTGTGTAATCAGACCATTGATAGAACCATGCATTTTTTATGAAATATTGTATAATTAATCGGCAATGAATCATATTGGACGAAATGACCCTTGCCCTTGTGGCAGTGGTAAAAAATATAAAAAAATGCTGTATGATTAAATCAACCGTTGGTTATGGACCCGATGAATTCTTAAAATCAAAAATTGTCCAAGACCTGCTTGAATTCAGCGAAAATAATTATAAAGAAAAATAATTATAAAGATGCAATAGATGAAGCCTTTGAATTTTTCTGGCATGATTTTAATCCCTTTGAATCAAATGACATGGAGCTTGTAGATTTCTGTGAAACAAATTTTATGGAGTGGTTCATTTATGATTGGTTGATTGATGAAGATACTGGAGAAACCATAATTGATATTTATCTTAAAGAAAATCCAAGATTAATCCAGGATGAGATCAATGTGCTAAAACGGATGCGAGACGCTTACATTAGTCTTTACGAGGTCCAAGCAGTTTTTCCTGAACAAGGATTATTGCTCAAGGACTTATTTTCTCAAGAAGAATTTATGGTGCGAGAAAAATTAGCAACCCGTAGTGTCCAAAAATGGGATATTTTCGCAACCCGGCTCATTTATATTGATGAGAAGTATATCATCAGTGGCTGTGTTTATCCATATCCGTTAAACAACAAAGAAAAAATCATCAATTATATCAACAAGTGCTATCAAGATTACAAAAAAGAGTCGCCATCTGCGACATTTAAACAATTTCTAAAAAAGTGTAGTTTTATATTTAATGATATTTGGTGTATTCATCTTAAAAATCCGCCCCAACCGATACTGGTTACCACGGATAAAGAATTACTTGTCTTTTCCAAAGCAACTTATCATTTCGTAAATAAAAATGCAATTATTAATGAACTATCAAAAGCAAAAGAACTAAAAAAAATCAAAGAAAACGAATTTCTTTGGCTCAATGAAAAAGATACAATACTTGCCAAAATTGAAGTCAAAGATAATGAACTAATCCTGGAATGTAATTCCAAAGAAAGATTCCAGCGGGCAAAGAAAATTATTAATAAATATCTTGCCAATCTAATTACTCATCAATCTGATGAATATAAAGACCCGTATGAGATGCTTGAATCAATGAAAAATCTGCCCCCAGAAAAACCGCTTCGCACAATGCCAGAAGAAATCGAACAAAAACTATACCGCCAATTTATGCAACAACATTATGAAAAATGGCTGACCGAGAGTATTCCTGCCTTAGAAGGTAAAACACCTTTTAAAGCAATCAAGACCGAAAAAGGCAAAGCCAAAGTCATTGAACTCTTAAAAAGTATCGAACATACCCAAGAAAACAATAAAAAAGAAGGCAGACCATATATTGAGACCAGATGGCTTTGGGAAAGACTTAATATACCTTACGAAGATTGAACAATTAATTTCTATAACAGCGCTGTAATCTCCAGAGTTCTATCTGTGCAATCTTTTCTAAATCTGTGTAATCAATTCTCAAAGATAATATTGTCGCTCCAACACCAAATCGCAACTGAATCGACAACTATAAAACCGCAACTTTT
>CAYYPG010000112.1:0-2735 GCA_964473505.1 uncultured bacterium
GGGTTTTAGCATCTATACCAATATGTAATTTACGCCATTGGCGACGATATTCAGGTCCATGTTTCTTGCGTTTCCATTCGCCCTCACCTAGAAACTTCATGCTTGAAGAGTCCATGAGTAGATGCAGCCCATCGCTACTTTTTTGGTAGCTAATTGCAATATCAATATGCTTTTGTCTTCTACAAAGCGTGGTGTAATCTGGTGCTGTCCAATTTAATCCACAAATTTTAATCAGACTTTGCACAAAGCCAGTGACCATACGTAAATACAGACGGAATAAGGATTTAATCATTAAGCAGCATTGGATGGCTGCGTCGGAGTAGGTTTGATTTCGCCCTTGTTTGCCTTTTGATGGCGCATACCATTGCGTAGCAGGATCAAACCAAATGGCAATATTTCCGCGACTCATGAGTGCTCGGTTATATGCGGGCCAATTGGTTGTACGATAAATTTTAGGTGTAGGCTTATTCATTTGAAAATTATATTGTGGAATAAACCTTAGATATAGGTTTGTGTAACAAAGCCGAGCTCAAATGAGACCCCATATTTAACATGGTCAAAATATTAGCTAAACGATCAGCTAATCGCTCATGAGTAGAACTATTTTGTTTCATCAATCAATAAGCAAATTTATGTGGGTGCATGGACAGATTGTGTCATCGTTATCAATCTTTTAATCTTATTTATTAAAAATTTTAAATGTTGTTTAAAGTTCATTTTATTTCATTAAATAATACAAATTCTCATCTTTGCTGATCGGATAGCGTGAATTGAACTCAAATCCTAAGCTATTGATTTAGTGAATTATAAAGTCAATAGCATTTTACCTATACCCATTTTTTACCCAAATTAGATTTAGTGCATTGAATCACAAAAATAATCTTGTTCAAATCCAACTAAAGGATTTGAAATGGTGTACTCATTATACCATCTTTATAGCTCAACCAAAATATTATAATATAACATTACATTTTTGATGTATTATTCAGAAAGACACATTCAGGGTTAAAGTTATGTTTGAAATTATTGATGATTTAAAGAAAAAATTAGATCAATATCGCCCTTTATCTCCTGCAATTGTAAAAAATTTACAAGAAGATCTTATTGTCCGCTGGACCTATCATTCAAATGCCATAGAAGGTAATACTCTTACACTATTGGAAACCAAAGTAGTTCTTGAAGGTATTACTGTAGGTGGAAAAGCGTTAAGAGAACATTTCGAAGCGATAAAACATAGAAATGCGATTTACTACGTCGAAGACATTATTCGTAAAGAAGAACCATTTTCAGAATGGCAAATTCGCAATATTCATCAACTTATTTTAAAAAATATTGATGATGAGAATGCTGGGCGTTATCGTCAGCAAAATGTATTGATTTCTGGTGCTACTACTACCCCTCCTGACTATACTTTATTAAATGACAAGATGGCTCAGCTAATCGATTGGTATAACCTTGAAGCATATAAACTTCACCCGATTGAACGTGCAGCCAAAGTACATGCGGATTTTGTGGGTATCCATCCATTCATTGATGGTAATGGTCGCACATCACGTCTTTTGATGAATCTGGAACTGCTTAAAGCAGGCTATCCACCCTGTGTGATTACTGTAGAAAATCGTTTAGCTTACTATGAAGCATTGGATTAATGGATGGCTTCTGGAAAGACTGAAGCATTTATTCGGTTAGTTTCAGAGGCGGTACAAGACGGATTTAAACCGTATCAAGTTGTTTTAGGAATATAGAACTATACTAACTTACATTTTTCTTCATTTATCTTTGCTTAAGACATTTTTGTTTATTCGGCCGGGATAGTGTGCGCACAGAAAAAAATTAAACCTTTGTTTATTAAAATATTTACAACCAACCTACTTCATTGTACCGCGAAAAGTTAGCAGGCTAAAAAATATTAATGGCAATGTATCTACATTACAGCTGTTAATGAACCTCAAGCTGCTGAATTCTGAATATCCACCTTGTATCATCAGTGTTGATAATCGATTGGCTTACTATAAAGCTTTAGATTATGGATGGCTTGTGGAAAACGAAGCTTTTGCATATTTTTATAAAAAATTCTAACCTCAATAAAATTATTCTTAATAACATTTCACATAAAATTCACTATTAAATACCTATACTTGAATTGGAAGTAAAACGCTGAAATTTAGAACCACAAAAATTTAGCAAGTGCTTTTAAGGTAAATTTAGTAATTTTACCAATTATAAATTTATATAGGTGTATTCTTCAATGGCTATAGAATTTGTTTCCAAATCAAAGTTACCTACAGCGTTTGGTGATTTTGAAATTATGGCATTTCAAGACCAAAGTACTGGTGAAGAACATATCGCTCTTGCCAAAGACATGGATACTATTTCTAATCAACCTGTACTCGTCAGAATTCATTCAGAATGTTTAACAGGTGATGCTTTTGCTTCACTGAAATGTGACTGTGGCCCCCAATTACATTCAACCATGAAAATGATTAATGACGCTGGTCAAGGTGTGATTTTATACCTTCGCCAAGAAGGTCGTGGCATAGGATTAACCAATAAAATTCGAGCCTATGCACTCCAAGATCAAGGACATGACACTCTCGATGCCAACTTATTATTAAATTTACCAGCAGATGCTCGTAAATATGACATGTGTACTATTATGTTAGATTATTTAAAAATAAAGAATAGACCTCTTTCATAAATCATTTTTTACTCAGTTCCAAATTATAGATCCCAGC
>CAYYPG010000113.1:0-1863 GCA_964473505.1 uncultured bacterium
TTACAAGATTATTTCAGTTAACAAGAAGGATTACTTGATAACAATGGGATGTGAGCGGTAGAAGTGAAAGTGTATGAAAGATTGGTCAAAATGGTTAGATTGATTATTTGTAAATTATGGAAAGTAATATTAACAAACAACGAATAATGAGTTTATCATAAGATTAAAGGCTTTTAAGACAAGAAAAGAGTGTTTTAATTTGATTTATGCACATCCACACTGTACCCTCCCTGACCCTCCGGGTTGCTTGAAAAACAGTTAAGAAAGTAGTTTTGGAAAGTAGGGTCAAGAGAAATTTTGGATTCGGTTTGATGGTCGGTTTTGGTAAAGATGTAATTGTCAATTTATGCGCAATTGACAGAATTAATATGAATGGAGTTGAGAAAAGCATTCAGGAAATAGTGGCCAAAGTTAAGGTGTCAATGATTTAGAAAATCATTTACTTCTATCAAGAGATAATATTTAGCACTATTGGGATGGCAATTAGAAAATAGTGGTCAGGTTTATTGGGTGCATAATTTTAGGAAATTGTCTGCTTTTATGAAGAGAAAATATTTAGTACCAATTAGGTGCATTAATTTTAGGGAATTGTCTGTTTCTATTCTATTGAAGGGAAAATATTCAGCACTTTTTGAAAAGCAATCCGAAAATAGTAGTCGGGTTTATTCGGTCCATAATTTAGGAAATCATTTAGTTTTATAAGAGGGGAAATTTCTGATTTGCTTTAAGTGTCAGTTCGGCGATTGACATCTATTAAATTCTCGTTATAATTAACCCAATGTTATTTATTATCCTATCAGTAATATTCTCTACAGAATCAATTAACTGTGATTCGATTTTAGCCCGAGCAATAATTGCGGCTAATAAAATTAATAGTTTATCCGGAACAATCGTAAGGGAAATTTCACCACCTCGACAAAACAAGATTATAACCGAAGGACAATTTTACTACCAGCGTCCTAACCTTTTTAGATTAAACCTAATTAGTCCTGAGGAACATGAGATGATTTTCGATGGAAAGTATCTATATACCCGTATTCCTAAAGAAAAGGAATGGCGTATAAAAGAAGTTGCCAATCCTTTAGAAGGACTTAAAGATTTTATTAATGTCGGATTAAATTTTATTAATTACTTTGAAAAAAGATTTGATTTTATTCTCAAATGGGAAGGGAAAATAAAAAATTACAATGTCTTTCTTTTAGAAGGCAATCATAAACAAGATACAACCATTGAGGATATTCCGGCTTATAATAAAATTCTCGTTTGGATTGATAAAAACAGTTATCTGCCTTTAAGATTTGAAACCTATGGCAAAACGAATAATCCGACAATAATCTATGTGGTTGATAGTCTGTTTTCGGTAGAGAAATTAACCGTACCTATTAAATCTGAACTGCGGATGGGAGTAAAAGAAGGCGTTTTAGTTATTAAGACACGACTTTCACGCCTTAAATTTAATCCTGAATTACCAGCATCTCTATTTAAAATTGTATTACCAGTTGATAAGGAGTAATATTTGCCATCTCGATAAGCAGATTCTGTTTAAAATTCTCTTTTTCTTTTAATACCCAAAATTTACTTCAGAAACCTACCTCTTGCAGATTTGTGTTAAGGATTTTGTGTAAATTCGGTATTGATATTATAGCGAAAAACAAATATCATTTCATGTTTTCACATATTAAGTATTAGAATTAGAACTAATAAACATTAATTAGAAAAAAATATTTTTTTACTAAATAATTTATAATTTAGAAATAATTTAATAAACAGCCTTACCCTTAAAGAGAGAAACACAGTTTGCATAAATTTTGACGATATCATTGCATCGCCAATTAATGATAAATCCGCTTATTTCTTGGAAAA
>CAYYPG010000113.1:1938-2436 GCA_964473505.1 uncultured bacterium
CAATTTACATACACATTTTGAGCTACTTAAACATAGTAGTGTCTAATATTGTGTAAATTAGTATTGATATGTAAAAGCACAGGATGTGTCTTTTCTCTTGTAAGCATATATTATAAATAAGCATATAATATAAAATAAAAATATAATATAAATAAAAATAAAATAATATTAAGATATAAATAAGATAATAAATAAGAATAAGAATATGAATATGAATAAGAAGAGATAAGATAAAAATAAAATAAGATTAAGATAAAATAAGTAAGATAAGCAAGATAGGTAAGATAGGTAAGAAGGGCACATCAGCAGAAGAAAGTATCAATTTGCCCAAAAGTTTTGACGCTACCCAGGGAAAAATATTGTTTACAATACTATAGTTTTATTGTATACTCTTACTGGAAGTGGTTCATATGTTATTACTGTTACATGCATGGGAGGCTTTATGTGGATGTGCATAAATTAAATTAAAACACTCTTTTCTTGTCTTAAAAGCCTTTA
>CAYYPG010000114.1:0-2336 GCA_964473505.1 uncultured bacterium
AGCTGGATTTTACCTTCTAATTGGGTACGATCTTGCGTTTCAAAATGATGCATCACTAATTTATGGATGAAAAACCCCATCATAATGAGAATACATATAGTCGATAATGAGAAAATAATACCAATACGAAAACTGATAGATTTGAATAATTTATTATTCATCTTCTACCTCTAATACATACCCCATTCCTCTAATATTTTGAATTAACTTAGGGGTAAAATTAGTATCTACTTTATTTCTTAATCGTTTAATAGCGACTTCAACTACATTTGTATCACTATCAAAGTTCATATCCCAAATTTGAGATGCAATAAGTGCTCTTGGTAGAATTTCACCTCTTCTACGCATAAAAAGCTCCATAAGAGCAAATTCTTTAGCCGTTAAATCAATGCGTTGACCTGCTCGTGTTACCCGACGTTTTCTCAAATCAAGTTCTAAATCAGCAATCTTAATAATATTATTATCTTCTCTTTGTTGCCCTCGTCTAAGGAGCGTTTTTATTCGAGCTAGAAGCTCTGCAAAAGCAAAAGGCTTAACTAAATAATCATCAGCGCCTAGCTCTAATCCTTTTACTCGATCTTCGATTTGATCTCGGGCGGTAAGAAAAAGAATGGGCATTGTTTTACCGCTGCTACGAATATCATTGATAATATTCCAACCATTTAGTCCAGGTAACATCACGTCTAAAATAATTAAGTCATACTCTTCAGAAAGAGCTTGATGTTTACCCGTTAACCCATCTGTAACCCAGTCAGTAATATAGCCAGCTTCGGATAAACCTTGCTTGAGATAATCACCAGTTTTTTGTTCATCTTCAACTAATAGTATTCTCATTTCCGAATCCTAAGTCATTCATTAAAACTATAATAACGTTATAAAACATCTGATCGAGATAGATTACAAAAATGTCATTTTCAAGTCACTTAGATGTTCAGTGCTTCACTTTATTGTAGTAGCAAGAAATTAACTTTTAGAGAAACTTATGAAAACTGTAGTGCGTCGTAGTCTAACAATTTTAATGTGTGCTGGAACTTTAATTGCTGGTACTCAATCTTGGGCAAAAGATGTATCAACCTCAAGTGCCACTAAAACGGTAAAAGCACAGGAACCTTGTACAAAACCTTGTAAAATGGAAAAAGATGACAAGACTCAGCAAGATCATAGTCAACATCAGTCTCCTAACTCATCTGACATGTCAAAAATGGATCATTCTATGATGAATATGGACCATTCTAAAATGGATCATTCAAAGATGAATATGCCTAGTAGCAATAAATAATTTTATAAATAGCGAGAAAGAAGTATTAAAGTTTATACTAAATATTTGCTTTATTACTTCAATCTTGACCTTTCTAAAGGTGAGATAGAATGTCAAAAAAGTTAAGTCATATACTCTTAATTGGAGTTGGTTTATTTTCATCAACTTGGGTAATGGCGGCAGTTAAAGAATATGATTTAACAATCGCTGAACAAACTGTAAATATCACAGGAAAACCAGTTGAGAGAATTACTGTAAATGGTAAATTCGTTGCACCACTTCTTGAATTTGAAGAAGGTGATGAGGCCGTTATCCGTGTTCACAATAAGTTAAAAAATCAGGACTCTTCAATCCATTGGCATGGTTTATTATTACCTGGAATTATGGATGGTGTACCTGGATTTAACAAATTTAATGGCATTGCCCCTAATAAAACTTATGAATATAAGTTTAAAGTCCGCCAAAATGGTACTTATTGGTATCATTCACATAGTAAAGGACAAGAACAAGACGGTTTATATGGTGCTTTTGTTATTTATCCTAAAGATAAAACTCCACTAACAGCTGCTGAAAAAACCGATAAAGATTACGTTGTTTTGCTTTCTGATTTTCATAATTCGACAAGTGATCAAATTATGAAAAATATTAAAAAAGAAGCAGACTACTATCAGAACCGCCGCGAAACAGTATTCGATGTATTAAAACAAGTTAAACGTGATGGGCTAAAAGCGACTTGGCAAGACCGTTCTATGTGGAATCAGATGCGAATGCTGAAAACAGATATGTCCGATGTGACTGGTTATACATTTTTAATGAATGGCAAGACACCTCAGCAAAATTGGACGGGTAACTTCAAAGCTGGTGAAAAAGTTCGCCTTCGTTTTATTAATGCTTCCGCTATGTCATTCTTTGATGTACGCATTCCAAACCTAAAAATGACTGTAGTCAGTGCTGATGGTCAACCTGTAAAGCCCGTTCCTGTAGATGAGTTCCGTATTGGTACTGCTGAAACTTATGATGTCATTGTGGAACCAAAACAAGCACATTACCAAATTGAAGCTGAATCTATTGATCGTAC
>CAYYPG010000115.1:0-2195 GCA_964473505.1 uncultured bacterium
TATCAATAATCACCTAAATATATTATAATCATAAAAAGCAAAAAGTCAATACCTCGTGTCGTTCCAACTTGAAAATAGCAACTTTTCAGCTTAATATTCTCTCCTGAAAGGATAGAAGCATAACATTTAGATAGGAGGATAAATTGCTTAAGTTAGCACGCCCACAAATTTCAATGCTCTTGTACTTTCTCTATCTTGATTATCCTGATTTCCCCAAACTCTCGGATGAGTGGGTGCGTAAGCTGTTGATTAAGCAGGGTGTTTATGCGGTGGGCAAGATGATTGCAGTCGTCTCTGCCTGGCCGCTAAGTTAGTAGAAAAAGATACAATTGACGAGCATTTTGAACTACTTAAGGGTATTGTTAAACGCTATGGTAAATTCGTGGCACTTTACTATGACAACGATGAGAAGTATTCCTATATTCGTCATGGCAACTCGCGCTTTTTTGAATACAAAAAAGACAAAGCCGATTTGCAGGTGGTCTGAGTGAAGCAACACCATCGGGAGCTTGGCATGACCCCTGAGGCAAAATTTACGGCTTTAAAAAGTGAAATTAAATTTACACCGATGGCTGAAACCGGGCATCTGGACAAAATCTTTGCTTATCGGAACGCAGAAATACGATATGGTCGCAATATCCCTTTGATGATTTTTATTGATGGGGAACCAGTGAAATATAAAAAGTTATTGACGATGACCAAAAAACGAGTAGATTCTCAAGATGTAAAGGGGCAGAAAGTTGCGAATTTATAGTTGCATCTTCAGTTGCGATATTATGTTGGCACGACACACCCCAAAGCAAGCGTTAATACACATTGTTACCAGTTTAAAAAAGAACCCGGCAAGTGACAATCAGTGTATGCCCCATATGGTGCTGGCTTTTGCGCTATTACTTATTATTCCAATGGTTGACTTTTGTTTAATAATCTGTAAACTCTGGCATGTTACATCTCTTGAAAAAAAAGGGTATTTTATTTTTAGCCCTTTCTAATGGGGTATCACAGCTCGGTGACCGACTGACCCATATGGTTATAATCACCCTCATTGGTGAAAAATATCCGGGAAATGTCTCTACATTCAGTGAATTTGCCATAACTTTTTCCTTACCTGTTATAATACTCGCCCCATTCGTTGGTGTCATTGTTGACCACTGGAACAGACAGGCCATAATGTTTCGCTGCCATTTAATCCAATCCATTTTGATCTTTTTGACACCGAGTTTTGTGATTTTATTTGATAGTTTGGTTCCGATATGGATACTCGTTTTTATATTTTTTGCACTTGATGTTTTTAATAATACTGCAAAGAATGCGGTGATCCCAGATTTAGTTGAATATAATGAACTTGTTTCAGCAAATTCTTTTATTACCACGATTGCCCGTATCGCCACTTTCCTGGGAATGGTTGGTGGTGGTTATTTAATAAAATGGTTAGGCTGGAGATTAGGGTTTTATCTGGATGCGAGCACCCATCTCATCGCTGGTTTTCTTGTGCTTGGTATGGGTGCAAAAATATTATTTGAACCATCAGCAAAGACCGAAATATCTCTGAGGAAGAAGTTAAAAGAATCATTTAAATTATTTCTGCTCGATTTAAAGGAATTAATAAATCTGCTGTTTCACGACCGTATCGTTATGTTCGTGATGATTTCAGTATTTGTCCTGCCTTTCTCGGCAGCAATTGCTTATACTGTGCTTATTTATCTTATCCAGCAAACATTTAATATGGGAACAGCCGGTGTTGGCTGGCTTGGTGGTATTATCGGTGCTGGTATGTTTTTAGGTGGCATACTTATGGGGTTCTTTGGCAGAAAATTCAATCGTCCATTGATAATAATCTTTAGTACATCCATTTTATCTTTGTTTTTTATTATTGGGCCATTTTTCATTACCCCCGTATTTTTATATTCTATTGCATTTGTTTCCGGGATGGTATTCTCATTTGTGGGTATCGCCCAGGATACAATCTTACAGGAAGATGTTCAGAAATCAATCAGGGGCAGAACTTTTGCAACAAAGGAATTTGTCATAAATCTTGCTTTTCTTCTCTGTGCGGCTGGAATTGGGTTGATTTCAAATGTTTTAAAGCCATTCACTATTCTCCGACTCACCGGTATAATAATCGGATGTGTAACAATCCTTGCTATTTTTATTTTATATTCAATACCCTATCAGGAGAGAAAAAGGCTATAAAC
>CAYYPG010000116.1:0-2139 GCA_964473505.1 uncultured bacterium
TTGCGGTTTTATAGTTGTCGATTCAGTTGCGATTTGGTGTTGGAGCGACACCCTTTTCCTTTTAGCAGAAGATGAGTTAAATAGCTACCAACAAAAAACAGAGAACAAACCAATAAGGACCTTTTCTAATCAAAAAGCGAAGGACAATTTCTTGCAAACTCTTGACGAGAAGGATAAAAATAAATAGTATTTACATAGACGACAAATATTTTTATGGACTTAATTATCCGCGTTGATGACCGTTTGATTCATGGACAAGTAACCGCAGGATGGATAAGACCGTTAGCAATAGAACGGATTATTTTAGCAAATGATGCAATTGCTAATGATGAATGGGAACGAGAGATTTACACCTTGGCTGTTCCTGCGGAAATTGAAGTAAAAATCGAAACTATAGAAAAAGCCGTAGAAATACTAAAGAATCGCCAAGCCAACAAAAAAACCATGGTTTTAGTTAACTCACTTAATGATGCCTTAAGAATTATTGAAGCCGGTATTGATGTCCCAAAATTGAATATTGGCGGATTACACTATCAAGAAGGCAAAAAAGCATATGCCAATTATATTTTTCTCTCAGATGAAGATGTTCAATATGCCAAAAAATTAATTGACCGAGGAGTTAAATTAGAAGGTCGAGAAATTCCTGGTGCTCCAATTGTTAATCTTGACGAGTTAATAAAAAAAGCCTTATGACCAAAAAGGACTTTAAGTTCATTAAGATAAATCTATCTATCCTAATTAAGTCCAAAACAAGCTAAAAGTTGATATGGCATACTACCAGTTCAAAGTTTATATACAGTCGGAATTGCGAGTGATAAATACTTTCGCGCACTCAAAGACATTTGAAAAGATAAGGCAAAAATAAACTTGAAGCGACCGATTGCAAGGCTGTAAGTGTCCTTGGTTTAATAAATATAGAATATCCGTTTTGGGATAATAAATAAAAGCAATTGACAACCGATTGAGCAATCGAAACCGCAAGACCAAAGTGAAAAGGTCAAGACACAATGACTCAAGACACAGCACGGCACAGCAATTTACATTTACACAATGATTAGTTGCCCAGAGTAAAAAGGTAATTTTAATGAATAATATTAGTAATAACTTAGAGCATAATTTTGGAAATCGTTAGCCTCGACAGGTAATTTTAATGAAAATAACCTGTTGCCAAAAGTAATTATTCGGATTATTATTAATAAGAACGCTGACAAAGTCAATATTGGATCAAAAGGCATGAAATGCAGAAGCATAATTATTGTTTTTTTCTTATGGGACATGGTGTTTCTTGAGCGTTTTTCATAAATTATATATATCAGAATGACGATAACCTTAATCATCTTGAGTATAGTTGGCGCTTTAATATTGTTAGACAAGCAAGCAATCGGTGAATTTGGCATCTCCCAACCAATTATTGCTTGTCCTTTAATCGGCCTTATCTTTGAAGCATTTGAAGTGGGGTTGTTTTTGGGAACCGGCTTACAGTTAGTTTGGATTGGTGCTTTGCCTTTAGGCGCTAAAGAACCGACTGACAACCAAAGTGCTGGAGTAATTGCTATTACGACTTTTATTCTTGCTAAAAAATTAAACTTTAACAATGAGATCGAAAAATTAATGTTTGTTAGTCTCTTATTAGGTAGTATCGCCAGCCTAGTAGGTCAATTCAGCAACCAAGTATTAAAAAAAGTCAATAATTATCTTTATCTTAAAGCGGCTTCTGACTTTGCCGACCAAAAAATTATTACCGCCCATTTTACAGGACTTTGGACCGCTTTTTTACGAAACATATTAATGATATTATTCTTTCAGATTATATTAATAATTACTGCTCCCTTAATAAAACTACTACCCCAATTCAGTATTTCTGAACTTATTGCCCTGCCATTGGTTATCGGAATTGCAGGTATTGCTCGGCTGGTAATTTTACCTTTTCGGCTTGCTCTCCGAGAACTTCGTTACAACAAACAAATTATTTTTAGTCTTTTAGGTATGCTAACCGGATTTATCCTATGGGTTATATTGAAATTATAATTCGTACTCGGATACTGAAAGACGATTTTATCGGTTTAATATTCCAGATAGGTCAATATGTGCCTGTGCAAAAATGTGTATTTTAGACTTGACTAATGATTATTTTTGATT
>CAYYPG010000117.1:0-2014 GCA_964473505.1 uncultured bacterium
GCAACGATTAATAGTTATCAAAGTGGTGCCTGGAATTCGCTCAGCACCTGGGGCACTGGCTATTTGGGGCTAAATTTATCGATCAAACTTTTATAAATTAGCTAAGCAAAAATAAAAATCCAAATAGATTGTTAATCTGAATGGTATCGATAATAATCAGAGATGTATTTCTCAAACGAACTTTTGATAATTAGAACATTACAATGATCTTTCATTCAAAATGAAAACTCAAATACATTAATAATCTGAATAATATTGATAAAATCTTATATTATCAGAGATATATTTTCTCAATCGAATTTTGGGTAATTAGAACATCAAAGATGTTTCACGTCAAAATGATAACAATGAAAATCCGAAGAGAATAATAATCAGAATGGTATTGATACTTATATTAAATGAACCGACTATCAAAGTTCTTGGGTCCTAAAACTCAATGGTATTTCAAAACCTATGACAAAATTGCTAATTCAAAAATAAGCGAGATAAACTTTTGCTTAAATATTTTCGGATAACCTTTGAGTAAGATATATGATAATTATAAGAAAATTCTGAAAAATACTCAAAAGACACCAATGCCCATAAGAAAAAATCGACAATTATGCTTTTGCATTCCACATCTTCTAAACCGATATTGACTTTGACAGAGCTCTCTATAGAGAATTTTGACAAAGTCAATATTTACTCAAAAGGCACAAAATGTATAAGCCAATATGTCATTTTTTTCATAAGAATATTAGCATCTTTTGAAAATTTTTGCCGGATTTTCTATAAAAAAATGGAGGTGATGGAAAATGTTTAAAGAGTTTAAAGAATTTGCAATGCGCGGAAATGTTATTGATATGGCGATCGGCATCATTATTGGAGCAGCTTTTGGTAAAATAGTCACTTCTTTAGTTAATGATATTATTATGCCACCTATTGGTTTATTACTTAGTCGAATTGATTTCTCCAACTTATTCATCAATCTTTCAAACAAACACTTCGCAACTCTTGCTGAAGCTAAATCTGCAGGTGCAGCAACAGTCAATTATGGTGTTTTTATCAATACGATTATTGATTTTATCATTGTTGCCTTTGTAATATTTTTGGTAATTCGTCAAATCAACCGACTAAAACGAAAACCCGAACCAGCTGTAGTTGAACCCACGACTAAAGAATGTCCTTATTGTTATACTACCATTCCAATAAAAGCCATCCGTTGTCCTTATTGCACTTCAGAACTAAAATGAGATAATGTTGGTTTATTCCGCAATCTACCTCTTGTCTCTGGTTAGAAACAGATTTGTAGCGTAGTTCGCTTTATCCTCAGAGAAGAGCTAATTTTTATGCTCTGCTAATACTTTCTGGATAGGCTGCTCATTAAGTAATTGATGTTATTGCTCATTCTCGTACAAAACTTATAAAACTTCCACTAAACCCGAACTCTGGTATTATCTCGAAACCCATTTTGGATAAGTTTCACCTATCTTATATTTACTGATTCATCTTCCAATAAGGTGCCCGAACATAGGTAGATATATAGTCGTTAAGACACTAATTAAGAATTATGATACGGTGCAATCTAAACTAATTTTTGAGAAGGATTAAAAGATACAAGTGATATTATTCTTTTTGTTATAACGATTGATTTTACTCTAAAGTCTTATAATCCTATTAATCCTATATTATTATCTGACAATTCACAAATAATAATTAACATATAGGAAACTATTGATAGGTTAACACCAGACCTGATTTTTATTTTTCTTAATTAAATTTAGTGCACGCCCCTCGATTTAACTTTCTTTCTGAAAAGAAGCGGTAGATTATGATGTTACCAAGGCATTTAACTTGGCTGAAGATAATTTAGAAAAGATTAAAAGGTCAGAAAATATTATTCGCATAGAACATTGGATAAACTAAACCAATATTTTTAGTCCGCCAAATAGCACTCTAAATAGACTTTTATTTATTTTGCATTAGAATGTTAATGCTCTCTATATCTTTTTTTTGACGATACCTTAAGATAACT
>CAYYPG010000118.1:0-1900 GCA_964473505.1 uncultured bacterium
GTACCTCTATGAAAGCAAGAATCAATTTACACAAAAATCTTGATGCTACCAAAGTTATCTTTTATTATTGTGAATCTGATATAAAGTCGCACAATCCTTGATTTTTTTATACGGGTCCGGATTGATTTTGCTTTGTTTCATCTCGCTTCCTATTAGCATAACATTTTGTCTAATTATAGATTTTTGCTGGATTTGCTAAATAATCGGGTTGAGCATTCACTCAACCCCACAAGTTTACCTTTTTGATATTAAATCTTTAATCCCATTCCCAAATTGAAACTTAATAAAGAGAAACCAGACGGAGGTTTTATATCAGTAATTATTCCTAAATCGTTAGGCAACAAATTTCCTAACCAGGGAATGGCATTAGTTTTAATACCCAGGTCAATTTGAGCATCTGGTTGCATTGGTATAAAGTAAAATTTTGTTCGGTATGAAGCACCTAATCCTCCATAAACAGGCACACGGAATGGTATGACCAAATCTTTTCCCGCGTTATCAGTTGTATATATATAATCTATTGTGGTTAATAATCCAGTTCGAATTGTAATGGTTGATAATGGAATGCTGAAGAGAAACCCCAGTTTTACATTGTTAATTTCATCAATTTTGGGTAATGTTCCACCGACATATAAGTCAAATATGGATAAGGAGATACCCAAATTAAGTTCAGTATAACCGGGTAAAGAGATGGTTCTCTCGCCACCAAGTGTATCACTGGTTTTTTGACTGGGAAGAACTTTAAACTGAGCGATTCCGGCAATGCTACATTGAGCAGGATAAAAATTAATTGAGCTGGTCTGTTGATTTATTTCAATGCTATCCGGAGCACCTGAGATTCGTAAAGAAGTTAGATTGTAATTTCCAGACAGAGCAGTTTTAAAACCTTGTTCCAAGGTCATTCCCATTTTGAAAAATCCTGCACGCAGAAGTCCACCCAAGACCACGGCCGGTCGAAACGCGCTAATGCTTCCGGTGCCAAATGCACTGATGAAAGTATCAGAAACCGTAGCAGAACCGCTTAAACTTCCTCTATAAGGTTGGGCAGGTGTACCGACGACGGTAATATTTGTGCTACCAGCAAATTTTATGTTAGTTTCTAATTCGCCAGAATATTGGATAAATTTTATTCCCAGTCCGATGCTTGCATGTCCCAATGCAATACCGCTACCTAAGAATAAAGGTCTTTTTCCAAAGGAAATATTTCCACTACCTTGGGCATTAAGACTAATGGGTGCTCTGATATCCCAAGTTACTGGAATAAAGGTATCACCAACTGATGGAATCCGTGCTTTGATCTGCTGGGTAATTTGATAAGTGATGTTAAGCGTTTCGGTCTGGTCAAAATTTATGCCTAAGCCGGTAGCGGACTTTTGTAGATAACCAATACCAACACCGACTGGTCCGAGTTTTTTGCTAAAACCGATAAAATTCAAACCGCCGGCGTCTTTGAAAGCAAATTCTAAGGGAATGGTTAATGCGCCATGGACATCGGTTGAGTCTAATACTTTTGCTTTACATTCAATTTTAGGTTTACTTGGAATACCAAACGCAAAAGCAAGACCATAATCAGTTGTGTATCCGATTGCTGCAGGATTGGAGAACATTCCGTATGTGGCTTCAGCTAATGCTGGCGAGATGTAACTGGGATTAGCAAAGAATAAGCCAGCTTCAGGCGCAGATTGCGACAGGCTAAGTCTAAATCCGGTTTGGCTAATTCCTGTGTTAAAATAAGCCCACCATACAACAGCAACGAATATTATTTTTTTAATCATATTGCCCCCTGTATAAATAATAGTTAAACAACGATGACTATATCTCTTAAAGTGTTCTTTGTCAAGTGCACTGTCGTTCCAACTTAGAAACCGCAACTTTAATTCCAACTTTGAAATCGCAACTT
>CAYYPG010000119.1:0-1799 GCA_964473505.1 uncultured bacterium
CCTTTAATTTGGTGGTAATATGGCAAAATTTAACTTATACAAAATCAATCCTAATCAACGAGACGAGCTTGTTAAGAAACTTCAATCCGTGGGACTCTCACAGATAGGAAGCAAGAATATTGATGGATTTTCTCTGGATTTTTATTTTTCAGGAGAACCAGACGCTATTGATATTTGGTGGACTGATGTTTATAAAGATTTTTTTGGAACAATAGAAAGACCTAAAAATAAAATCTACTTTGCAACTTTGCTCATCTATAATTCCCAAGTTGTTTATGCAGTTAGTCTTGGCAAATCACACTTTTATTTAAAACATTTTTGCGATAGTGACTTCGGGCTAAATTTAGCAGAAAGGATCGCAGATGAAATAAACCCCAAAATAAAAAACTCAAAGTTTTACAAAAGCCGCAAAAATAAGATTATCACAACTTATCAGGAAAACAGCGGCATTGATTTTGAAAGCGGCGAGTCGCTCCATTACTTACGAGCTAAAACGATTAACAAAGATATCTGGGGTAAAACCGCGAGTTTTGGACATTCCGCTCAATTTAGTATTGAGATTAAACCCGAAGAGTTGCCGGATTTTATCAAAAAAATTGAAGAAACCTTAAAGCAAAGTTCACGGATAAAATTGCCAAAGGTTGTTTTGGTTCAAGAAGAAGAAACGCAGAATAAACTTGATAATTTACTCGCAAAGGTTTTGGTTGGTTCGTCTCAATCATCTACAGTGCAAGAAAGCGATATTACCCTATCGGGAGTGGATTTTATTTTTTCTGACCAATACGAATATAGTTTTTATGTAAGAGGAGATCGTGATTCATACACTGATAAGGGAGAGCTTACATTAGACCGCTTGAATAAGTTTATTTTGGAAAAAAATATTAATCTTGAAACACAACTAAATGATGTAAAAGTAAAAGTTCACAACGAGTTTGGTAGAGATTTTTCCGTGTCGCTTAAAGAAACATTGGACTTTGTGGAAGAGAGAGATCGGTATTGTCTTATAGACGGCAAATGGTATCAATTTAATCAGTCATATTTGGATTTCTTAAAAGATGAAGTTGATAGCATTGATTTGGAAGAGCAAGAAGAAGTCAGTGATAATACAGAGCAGGAATTTAATCAAAGGAAAGGTAAAGAAGGATTCCTTAATTGCGATAGGTTAAATGACACTTTGTGTAAAAAGTATAAGGTGGAAAAAGTGGATTTGTATAAAGACAAGACGCTTCACTTTGTTAAGATTGGAACTCCACAAAAGATGAATTACGCAATTGATCAGGCAATCAATACGGTAAAACTGCTACAAAACAATCAAAGTAAAATTATGATTAATGATGAAGAAAAGGATGTCGAAACGATTTGTTTGTGGCTAATTTTCGATAGGAAACATAAATTTAACAAGCTTTCTGAATTGAACTCCTTGATTTTTCATATGAAGTTAGCCGACTGGAAACGACTAGTGCAAAATGCCAGATTCAAACCAATTATTTACGTAAGTTATAAGAAAAATGCTTAAACTCTATTTGCAAAACATAGTAGACAACATTTCTTTTGAAAACTTGCCGGCAAAGTGGCAAGGCTTTGATTTTAGCCGATTTTCAAAAGACAAGACGCTTTTTGATTTTCAACAAAATGCTTTAAGAAATGCTTTAAAAGCATTGCATTTGTACTTCAAAGATAAAAATCAGGATAATAAAGCATTTTTCGGACATAAATGATTTTGATTATGAAGGAAAAAGAAATTAAAAAAGGCGAAATAATAATTTATCAATCAAAAGGAGTCCCGACGATAGAAGTGC
>CAYYPG010000120.1:0-1579 GCA_964473505.1 uncultured bacterium
CCTTTTTGGGAATTATTTCTAATCATAACATCTTACATTATTTCTGATTCGATTGAACACAATAGATATTTAAGCAATTATTTAGTTTTCGAAACTCAGTTCAAAGATTATTTAGAAGAAATTTATGAATTCCCAATTATCATAGGTTTATTTATTATTTCATTTAGGTTCATGAAAGTTGACAAATAAAGAAAATTATTTTTAATACCAATTCATTAAAGACAAACCAAAACCTACATAAGTTGCACGATGATTATAATCAATTAAGCTTTCACCATAGCCATCAAATACTTGTAAGTATCCTCGTAACTTCCCTGCTATTGGGAACGCCCAATCAAACTGAATTGCACCATGAGAATCAACCCCACCTTTTAGCGAATGTCGTAACATAATTGTAAAATCATGATTATTTTTTCGATAAAATGTAGTTAAATCTGCTCTACCAATATAATTTTTAATATCTGGATTATTATCTTTTTTACCATCTTCATCTAGGCGATACCATGGTCTAAACAACATGGCAAAGTTTTCTGTTTCTAAACCAATATTCAATATAGCGCGATTCCAACTTCGCGATAAAGGATCGGAACGTCCATTAGATTGATGATTAAAAGTCAAACCTAATAAATTTCCATCTAAACCCAATATATTGTAATCAGTTTTAAAAACTAAACTAATCTCTGGCTCGTAATTAGTTTCACGAAATGGACGAGATTCATCTTCATTGTACACTTGCCAACGTGCAGACTGTGTATAGCCGATCCAGACATCTCCGTTATCTCCAAAAACATTCTCTAGTGCTTTAGTTTTCAAAGATAACTGTAATTTAGCTTCAATTGATTTTAAGTTTTGGTTATCTGTAACTGTATTATTTGGATTTGGACTACTTGGTAATTCGTTTTTTTCACTCGTCCAAATTGCAGGTAATAAATATATAGGCTGATAAGCACGTAAATTCCAAGTTCCCAACTTACTCTCAGGTGTCAACTCCCAGCGCGTGTCTAATAGAGAATTTTTTATTTTATTGTTCTTTTCGTCATAAGCAAATAAATTTGTATCATTCCAAATTTTTTCTTCAGCATTTTTTGATTCTTCTACTTTGTCAGATATTAACTTTAAAGTTGAGTCTTCTGATGGTGGCAAATGCAAAACCTCAGGTTTAGTGTTAAATATACTGTCATAACAGCTTAAACGATCCCCACTAGATTCTATAGCAATACAAGCATGTGGACTTGCAGGACTATATGTATAAGCATTTTGAGTACTAAGTGCAATTAATACCATCAAGTATAGCTTCGTCATTTTAGTATTTTCGAATTTGATTTGCTGAATACGCATATTTATTTTTTCTCAGTTTCAGTTTTCAAGATACTTTCGGCTTTGTTGCACAAAGATTTGAAATGCAAAGCGCCCCTAATTGAGCCAAATTTAAGGCGTAACTTGGGTAAGTGGTCGACCTAATTCCGTAAATCTGTTAAGGACTGCTACACGTGCATGGATCTCATTCACTTGGCTATCAAAACTCTGAACCGTACCGGGTTTGTCGGAGACTTTTTTATTTAAGTTAGGCCACCTGACC